>JANYIN010000093.1 GCA_025362035.1 Gemmatimonadaceae bacterium
CGATACGCGTCCCAGAAATTTCCCGCGAGTACGGTGGACGGGTCCTGACTGTTTGACGCGACGTCAAACGTGTTCGCGATGAAATTATTGCGAGTCAACGCGCCGTCCACGGTGCTTGCTTCAAGCTTGACGGCCCATCCGTTCTCGATGAAGTCATTGCGGTCGGCAATGAGGCGGTTGGCACCGTCGGCAAGGAGCCCCGTGGTATTGCGATAGAACACATTGTGCTCCAGGCGCGCGTCGCTGATTTCCTTGAGCAGCAGGCCGTATGCGGCGGCACCCCAGTTGTTCTCGAACCGGTTGCCGATCATCTGCACGCGATGCGTGTACATCACGGCGACGCCGGAGCCATTGCGCCGGAAGACGTTCTGGATGTAGCGACAGTCGTCGGAGTACATGAAGTGCAGGCCGTAGCGAATGTTCCCTTCGCTCAGGTTGCGCGAGACGTGTGTTCCGTGCACGAACTCGAAGTAGATCCCGTCGCGAAAGCCACGCACGCTGTTGCCGGCGATGACGACGTCGCGCGACGACCAGAGCTGGATGCCATTGCCCGAGGATGTCTCGGTGCGATGCGAAGCGGCGAGGACATTCCGCTCGATTCGGCAGCCCGTGACGTTCGCCAGGTAGATACCGAAAAAGGCGTCGTCCACGCGATTGGCGAGGATGCGGCAGCCGCGGGCATTCTGGACACGGATGGCGGCGCGATCGTCCACGTAGCTCGTGCTCACGTGCGCGAGTCGAAGGCCGCGCACCGTCACATCGTCCGCGGTGATGGTCATGATGGCATGCGCGCCGTCGCCTTCGATCGTGGGCAGGTCGCGACCCGCGATTTCCACCGGCCGATCGACGATGATGTCCTGCTCATGGTAGGTGCCTGCCGAAACGACCACGCGTCCCCCTGACCGCACCAGCCGCAGGGCCGACGCAATGGTCCGTACCGGGCCCGATGGCGTGACGTCGACCTGCGAAGCGCCCTGCGCCACGGCCGGCGAAGGTACTACGCCGCCGGCGACCGCAATGGCCAGCGCGACGCACAGCGCGGCGCTACGACGCATGAGATTCGTCTTCCGGAGCGTGCGACGTGCGGACGGCGTCGCGCTGGACATCCGCGCGCACCTCGGCCCACGTCACTGGAGCCGCGCCGAAGCGCTTGGCCGCGTCGGCCGAAGAAGCGATCGCCAGCCAGCCCGCGCCCATCGGACTTCCCGGTCCTCCGCGCCGAACGAAGCGAGCACTCCCTGCCGGCAGGAGATGGCCAGGATGATCGAAGTCACTCACCCACAGTGATCGAACGTCGCGCTCAGCCGTGGACGTGAGCGAGTAATGCGCGAGACATTCGATCGAATCGAATTCGTGCACCTTCCCTGTCTGCGTGACGAGCTCGCCGCCGTACCGATCATCGCTGATGCGCATGCGGCAGACGTCGCAGTCGGCGCCGCCGTATGCGATGGGTAAAGGATCGCCGCGTCGGCACCCAATGGCCGAGAGCAGGACGGCAACCATCAATACCGCGATGGAATGGAGGGCCACGGGCGCCGGCACTCTCAGTGCCGCGGGTCGCGCGCGCCGCCGTAACGGAAGCAGCGCAACCACCGCCACGATGAAGGCGATCACCGCCACCCAGCCGCCGACTGCCGGCCACGACGAGGCGGTGAAATTGAGCAGCTGCTTGCTGCCGATGAGCGGCGGCTGATAGCTCATACCCGGCACCTTGATGACCGCATCGGACGCGAGGTTGTGGCCGTAGTCGTACGACCACGCGTAGAACTCCGCGAGACCCGCCGCGCCTGCGACGCCGTACGACGCGATCCATGCGAACAGGAATGCGCGACGTCCCACTAGTGCCGTCGCCAAGCCAAAGAGCACCAGCCCGCCAACCACCCAGGGCATGTAGTGCAGCACGGGGACGGCCGCGGGCTCGATCCGCTTCATGCCGATGTAGTGATTGAGCCCGTTGATGTTGTCCAGATCCGTCGGCGCGAGCCCCGTGATCGTGTTGATACGGATGAGCATGCCGAGCCCTTCGGGATACTGTGGCGCCTGGAGCTGAATGCGCCACAGTGGAGTGACGAAGCACACGAGCAGCAGCAGCGCCGCCGCGATCGTCAGGACTCGCGAACGAACGGAAAGGGACCTCACAGTCCGCCCTTGCTCAGTTGCGCCTTCGTCTTGGGGCTGACGTTGGCGGTCATGGGGACGTTCGATCCGGGGGCGGAGACGCGTGCGTATCCCTGCATCTCCTGGTGGAGCGCGGAGCAGAAGTCGGTGCAGTAGAAGGGATAGACGCCAACGCGCGTCGGGACCCATTTCATGGTGCGCGTTTCGCCCGGATTGAGCACCAGCTCCGAGTTCTGCGCGCCGAGCACCGCGAAACCGTGCAGGATATCCCAATCCTGCTCGACGTTCGTCACGTGAAAGTAGACCGTATCGCCAAGGGTGATCCCTTCGAGGTTGTCCGGCGCAAAGTGGCTGCGTATGGCAACCATCTTCACGTCCACACGCTTGCCGTGGCGCACGATGCCGCCATCGCTCTCCGAACGTACCGCGTCCGGATTGGTGTTTTCGGACAGCTTGAAGAACTTCACCTGCTTGTCCTTGATGAGCGTCGCGGGTATCGCCTGTGCGTAGTGCGGCTCGCCGATGGTCGGGAAGTCGAGCAGGAGCTTCATCTTGTCGCCCGAGATGTCGTACAGCTGTGCCGACTGGAATAGCTCCGGTCCCGTGGGGAGATAGCGATCCTTGGTGATCTTGTTCATAGCCACCAGGTACTTGCCGTAGGGTTGCTTCGTGTCGCCGCCCGGAATCATGAGGTGACCGACTGAGTAGTACGTCGGCGCGCGGTCGACGACTTCCCAGGTACCGAGCTTCCACTTCACTACTTCCGACGAGATGAACATCGAGGTGTAGGCATAGCCCTTTCCGTCGAACTCGGTGTGCAGCGGTCCCAGGCCAGGCTTCTGGACCTCCCCAACCATCACCGATCCGTACTTCAGAACGGGGATACCGTCTATTTCCTTGTCGAAGGATTTGTCGGCGATTGCCTTGACGAGCTTCGTGAACGAGTGTACCGGAATCACGGTCGCGAGCTTGCCGCCCGCTACGATATACTCGCCCGTCGGATCGACATCGACGCCGTGCGGCGACTTGGGCGTGGGGAGGAAGTAGACCATCCCTGTGCAGTCCCGAGGATCGAGCATCTTCACGCTCGTCTTCGTCTCGGACTTGGCCATCCGGCTGCCCTCGTCCATCCAGTTGTGCATGTACTCCGACGGAAACGAGTTTCCCTTGCCTTCGGCCACGCAGGCTTCGGCGCGCTTGTAGTTCACGGCGGCGATGAAGTCCTTGTCGTTCTGCGATGCGTTCACCTCGAGTTTCGTGCTCGCCTGCTCGCTGTTGTACGACGTAAAGAAGAACCAGCCCTCCGACGGGCCCTTGCCGGCGTGGCCCAGGTCGTAGTCATAGCCCGGCATCATGATCTGGAAGGCGATGTCCATCTTCCCGGGCTGATCGGCCGTGATGAACGAAAGCGTGCCATGGAACTTTGCCTTGTAGTCGGCGATCGGCTCGTCCGTGTTCGGGACGGGGACACTGAAGCGCGTGGCCGAGACGACGAACCTGCCGTCGGGCGTGGTGAACGGCGACGCGTGACCGCCTGCCGCATTCGGAATCTGGATGATTTCGTCCGTCTCGAAGCGGGTGAGGTCGATCCGCGCGATGCGTGGCGTGTTGTTGCCGTTGATGAACAACCACTTCCCGTTCGGCACGCCGTCCGTCTGTGAGAGCTCGGTGTGGTGCGTGTCATCCCATGGGATGAAGCCGAACGTCGTTTGGAGCATCGGCTTGGACTCTTCCGTATATCCCCAGCCGTTTTCAGGGTTCTGGGAGAAGACAGGAATGACCTTGAGCAGGCGGCCGGAGGGCAATCCATACACGGACACCTGGCCGCTGAAGCCCCCAGACATGAACGAGTAGAGCTCGTCCTTCGCGCCGGGCGCCACGTACACGCGCTGCGCGGCATCGCCGCTGACGAGGTTGGAGGTGGTAGGGCTCGGGCGCCCGCAGGCGAAGGCTACGCCGACGACTGCGGCGGCCAAAGCGCCAAGCCAGATTTGTCGTGATGAAGGTTTCGTCATCGTCTCCGCTCCTTTCGAGAAGGTGTCCGGACTTCGCTCCGGCGCGTCATCATTGCTGTATCTGCTGTTGCACCCTTTGCATCGCGCAGCTCACCCACCGTGGTGCGCATGAGCGGCTCGCTTCCCGCGGCGGTGAGCTCCGTCCATCGTTGGTGCGACGAGCAGGGGTGTGCCGGGTCGCAGGGCGCATTCCGCAGCAGGCACCGCGTGCCGGGGGTGTTCGCGTCCGTGAATACCTCCACGATGTCAGCCACCGTAATGACGTCCGGCGACACAGCGAGCGAGAATCCGCCGCCGGGTCCGCGCGCGCTCGTAAGGAGGCCTCGTCGCGCGAGAACGTTGAGCGTTTTCGACAGGTAGTTGCGCGGTGCGCCGACAATCGAGGCAAGCTTCTCGGCGCTAAGGGCGCGGACGCCGTACTCGCGCGCAAGCACGACTACGGCACGGACCGCATGCTCCGCCGTTCGGGAAAGCATCCTACTCCGCCGCCGATGCTGAATTGGGCATGCTGATATGATGAATTCCGCGTGCCCATCAGGATGTCGGGTCCTTTACCGGCAGATTGAGGGGAGATTTCACGCCGAATCGCGGGATTCTCCTGTTATGAACGGAAAGCCAAGCGCGCGCAGGCACATTGACCGCCGATGCTGTTGAAGCGTTGCGTCGCGCCTCGAGCTCCTCTTCGAGCAACTCCTTCAACTGCACGCGGACGCGGGGCGCCAGGTGCCTCCGGGCGAAGCATTGAGTGCCTGAAGGACGGCGCGTGGTTGGTGCGGAAGGGAGCGACGACTCGGGGGCCTATGTCGGAGCGAGGGGTGTACTCCACCCTAGTTTGTCTGGACGGCCCGATCCAAGTGCTGCTCTGCCGAGTTGTATTGCTTACGACAGACCTCAACTCAGCGATGCCGCTACTCGCCTCAACGTTCAGACTCATGAGCTGTTCCAACATTGATCACCGCCGCGACGTTGGCGATGGCAAGTGAACCCTCCCTGACGTGACGCTCTACCTGCTGCCCATCGCCGCGTCCTCGCGTAGACGCATGGGCAGCAGACCCATCGCGGTCCTCCACGCTTCACGGCGATCAGCGCCTCCGCCAGCTATTTGGATGGACGCAATCGCCTCGAGCCGATCAAGGGCTCCGGCAGCCCACTCCGCTTGCGCGATAGAGTTCTCTGTTGGATCGACGAGTGCCTGAAGAGCTTCCGCGCAGTCCGGATAACCGAGCCAGACAGTCAGTGCACTTGGGGCATGCGTCCGATGATTCGTGGCGACGACCACTGAACGAATACTTGACGGGAGCGGAGGATCTGGTGCACTGAGGCGATGGTGCGACGCAATCCCGGAATGCATTGCCGCTCACAGGTGGCCAACCTCAGGGCGCTCGAACGGCAAGTTGTGCCGCCGGGCGTTCTAGCGACATCCAAAACCGCCCTCACCCCCGGGCTCAACGCGCGACATTGAACGCTGCACAGTGGCGCTCAGGGCAAGCGCGAGGCTATCGTGGAAGCACGCACCCCTGGCGAAATTGGCAGACGCGGGGAACTTAAAATTCCCTTCCGGTAACGGAGTGCCGGTTCGATCCCGGCGGGGTGCATTGCGGTCAGCAACTCCAATACGTCTGCGGGGTAGTCAGTTTGTGCGGCCAGTGTGCGGTGACTGCCCTTCAAACCCTCACATTGGCCCATATTTCAGCACAACGAAAACGATGGGCTCGTCAGTTGAGTTGTTGTGGCATATCGTGAGTCGCTACGCCACCGGTTGCCGCCAAAGATGTTTACGTCGCGCGCGTCTGGCAGTTTCGCCATCCCGGCGCGCAGTCCAGCCACGGACCAATGATAAGGCAAACGGGGGAGCGGATGCTCCCCCGTTTGCCGTTGTCACTCCAGAGCGGGAAACGGGACTCGAACCCGCGACCCCAACCTTGGCAAGGTTGTGCTCTACCAACTGAGCTATTCCCGCACGTCGCTCGAATATAGGCCGGCGGAATTGCCGGTGGTAGGGCGCGCCCTCATCCCTTCAGTCCCAGTACGTGCACCGCGTGCCAGGCTGTCGCAGCCAGGAGACCCGACAAGGCGGCGTCGCCCCCATTCGCCACAACCGCTCCCGCGTCGTCCACGATTTCGGCGGCAAGGCCGTCGTGCAACGGCGCCCGACGGAGCCACTGCAACACGCTCTCGCCGTCCGGACCGAGCAGACGGCCGATCTGGCGCACCAGTAAGGACACCTCCCCCGGAATCGCCTTGACCGTTCGCCGGTACAAGGAGTCCTGCCGGTCCAGTGCTTCATACAGCGGAAGCCAGAGGGCGCTGGCCGAGGCGACGTCATCGTCCGAACGGTGGCCAGCGAGATCGATGGACGCGGCGAGCCGCGCCTTGGGCTCGCGATCCGGCGCGAAGTTGCGCTTGATGGCGGCGCGGACAGCAGCCGGATCTTCCACCTCACGCGCCGACTGTTCGTCGAGCGTGCGCTTGAGCACTTCCAGCGCCTGCGCCACCGCCGCATTGGCGTGCAGCGTGAACGGATGCGCGGAGACTTCGCCGCTGGTGGTGACGTCGGTGGAATACAGCGGGACTCGCTTGTCGCGGCGGTCCTTCAGGTCGTCACTCGCGAGATACAACGCGTCGCCGATGGCCGGTTCGTCAACCACGGCATCGTCGCCGCTATCGCGAATGTATCGATCGACGGCGATGGGATACGCCGCCACCCCTTCCAGCGCGAAGCCAGGTTCGAACAACGTGCCATCGAAATAGTGCACGCCCCGCCCCGGCGCATATGCGTGCAGTTCGCACATGCGCAGCAGGATCTCCCTCGCCAATCCATGGTCCGCCAGTTGCACCGCCGGCAGAGTCCACATGAGCGCGTCCCAGTCGCGTACGGTGACTCCCGCACCGTGCCACGGCGCGCGGGTGCGTATCAAGTAGTAGTGCGCATCGTCCAGAGCGCGCGCGACTCCGTAGAAATACGCGAAGAGGAGATTACGGTTGATCAGCCGGTCCATCGCCTCGTTGCCGGTACTCTGTTCGAGGTGCTGCAGCGCTTCTCGCGTGCCCGCCAGGAGCGCGCGCCAGCCACGACGCCGAAGCACAGCCGCCGTGGCCTCCGCGCCGTCGCGCTCGGGTCCCGCCCCGAGATAGAAGGCGGCCTGGCCGCTGTCACCGTGGGCCACGTGAACGGTGCGCGACACGCTGAAGCTCGTGCCCTGCACGCGGACCTCCGCGTCGCCATCCGTGCCAAGCGCCAGCGCCACAAGTCCAGGCTGGGCACTGCCCTCCATCACCACGAGTCCACCGGCGGTGGTGGACACGCGCGACGCGTCTTCGGCTGGACGCGAGGTGCGCACACGAAGCTGCCGGTAGCCGAGCACACCTTCCATGCTGACCGTCACCTGTCGGTCAGTCGCGCCACGATTCTCCACGCCGAAGGCATACACCGCACCGGCGACGTCCGCATCGCGCCCATACGGCGCGAAGATCGTCCCGCGCACGATGACGTCGCCCAGCGTGCACATGAACGTCGGCAGCCATGCCGCCGCTCGCTCCCACACCATGGTGCCGGCGGACAGATCCTGCAGCACCCCGTCGATGGAGACCACCGGCTTGAGCAGCGGAGGACCACCACCATCCACGAAGTCGGGCGACCCGGCGAACTCGACGGACGCTCGCGCTCCCCGGTGCAGCATGCCCACCGCGTACACCGAACCGTCGGCGGGGTGAATGCACGGCAGCGCAATCCAGTGATTGCCAGTGAGCTGCCAGGGAACGTTCGGGATCGGTGTGTGTGTCACGAAGGCGTGCGGAGAAGTTGTTGAGTGTGCGCACCAATGATAACCTTCCGGCCCATGCATTCGCTCGCACTACCCACGATCCGTCCGCCCCGCGCTCTGGTTGGCGGCTTCGGCCGCCTGCTGCTTTCGCTTACCCTCGTCGTGTCGCCCTCTGCGGCGGCGCGCGCGCAGGTCTCACTGACGCATACCGACGACGCCGCTCCCATTCCACAAGGGATGCTTCGCATCAAGGCGACCACGGGATGGACCCTGTTCGATGAACGGTTCATCGCCGGCGGACGGAGCGCGCTCGGCGATGCATTCGCGACCGACTCCCTCGGTCCGCGTCAGCTGCCGGCGCTCACTCCCGTGGAACAGGGCCTCCGATCACTCGCCAACGACAACCGCATGCGCTTGTCGTTCGGGCGTCTCGCCGCCACCAGTGGCGCGCGCATCGTCACCACGCCCGTGGCCCTGGAATACGGCCTCACCAGTCGCATCAGCATCGGCGTGCTGATCCCGCTGGTGCAGACCCGGCAGACGATCCAGCTGCACGTGAACGGCGACAGCTCCGGCAACGTGGGCTTCGTGCCGCTGCGTTCACGGACGTCGGCGGCGCAGGCGAACCTTGCCGTGTACGCCGCTTTCAAGAGCGCAGCGGATAGCATCGGTAAGCTCATCGCGCTGTGTCCCGCCAATCCGCTGGCGGGCAACTGCGCGGCGGTCAACGCGAACGCGTCGGACGCTGCCGCGGCGCGCCAGCAGGCGCAGGCCTTTGCCGACGCCGTCAAGCAGGCACTCGGAACGGATTCGACCACCGCACTGGTGGCGCCTCTCGCGAAGAGTCCCCTCGCCCTGGCCATCGACGCGCAGCGCACCGCGATCAACGCTGCCATCCGCACGTACCTCGGCGGTGGTGCGGGTGCGGCTTCTGGTGTGTTCACGTCCACGGGCAACTTTTCGTACGTCGATCTTCAGGGGAGAAACGGCACACCGGGCTTGCTGCAAAGTGCACTGGGAGGAGGGCTGGATTCCCTCCGCACCACCAACCGACTGCAGACGGGAGACATCTCGGTGGGCGCGCAGCTCCTCCTGTTCGACAGGTTCCGCCGCGACACGCTCCCGTCGCGCGGATGGCAGAGCCGGATGGTGGTGGGCGGGTCGTTCAGATTCGCCACGAGTCTGGTGGACACCGCGCGCAACCTGGTGGGATTCCAGACCGGCGACGGCGCGGGCGTCGAACTACGATCCGCCATGGACGTCGCCTCGAACACCCTGGGGGGAACGGTCGCGGCGCGTGTGGTGAAGTCGTTCGCGCGCAACGTGGTCGCGCCGCTCCTCGGCGATCCTGAAGCCACGTATCCTATTCCTGTGTTCGGCACCGTGACTCGAACGGCGGGAACGGTGGTCGGTCTGGACGTGACGCCGCGCTATCTCCCGAACGAATACTTCTCACTGGACGGCCACTACGGGCTGGAGCGCATCGGCTCCACCACGTATGACCGCAGCAATCCGATGACGACGTGTACGGGATGCGACGCGAGCGTCGCCGGTACCTTCAACACGCCCGCACGCCTCGCACAACGGATCGGTTTCGGGCTGCGGTACTCCACGGTGAATGCGTACGCCGCACACCGGGTGGGATTTCCGGTGGAAATCTCATTCACGCATCTTGAAACGATCACTGGCGACCCCGGTACGCCGAAGCTGTTCCGCGATCAGGTGCAGCTGCGACTGTTCGTTCGGGTGCTGGGCGGCAAATAGCGCCTGAACGGGCGGTGTGGGTTCGGAACTTCAGTGCTTCCGAGACCGCTTGGCCCGCGTGCCGTGTGTGGCCGGTTCGTCGGCCGGCAGCGCCGCGGCACTCTCGAGCAGCTCGCTGGCGTGCGCCCGACTGACCTGGCTCTCCGGGTCGCCGCCCAGCATTCGTGCGATCTCCGCCACGCGCGCCGCGCCGTCCACCACCGCCACATCGGCCGCCGTGACGCCGCCGCGCGCTCCCTTGCTCACCAGGATGTGGTGGTGTGCGCGCGCCGCGATCTGTGGGAGATGCGTGATCGCGAATACCTGGTGGTACGACGCGACGCGACGCATGGTCTCGCCCACCTGCAATCCGACCTTGCCGCCAATGCCAGCGTCCACTTCGTCGAAGATGAGCGTGGGAACGCGATCCAGCCGCGCGAGTATCGTCTTGAGCGCGAGCATGACCCGCGACAGCTCGCCGCCCGACGCGACGCGAGCCAGCGGACGCTCCTCGTGACCCACGTTCAGCGACACGCGAAATTCCACCGCCTCCGCTCCATCGGGACCGATCTCGCGCAACGGCAGCAGCGCCGCGTGGAACCGGCCGTCGCTCATCCCGAGATCGGGCAGCACCTCGTCCACTGCTCGGCCGAGCCGGTCGGCGGCGGCCGTGCGCAGCCGGGTGAGCGTCCGCGCGCGCTCCTCGAGCGCATCCTGCGCGGCACGCTCGCGTGTCTCGAGTATGCGCAGATCGAGATCGGCGGAATCAACGAGGTCGAGTTCGGAGCGAGCGCTCCGTCCCTGCTCGATCACCTCGGCCACCGTGTGGCCGTATTTCTTGGTGAGCCTGAACAGGAGGTCTCGGCGACCGCGAACCGCATCCAGTCGTGACGGGTCGAGTTCGACGGACGACTCGTACTCGCTCAGCTCCCGCGCCAGGGCCTCGAGGTTGTAATACGCCGCATCGTATAGCTCCTGCACGCGCGCCAGCGTCGGATCGACCTTCTGTATGCTCACCAGCAACCGCTCCACGCCGGCCAGCCGCGTCAGGATGGCGTCCTCTTCGCCTTCGATGGCCGAGGAGATGCCGGTGGCCAGCTCGCGTAGCTCCTCGGCATTCTCCAGCCGGCGCGCTTCGTCCTCCAGGCGCACGTCTTCGCCTACCACCAGCTGCGCGAGCTCGATCTCCTGAACGACGTGGCGCAAATAGTCGGCGCGCTTTTCAGCGTCGGCGCGACGTCGGCGCAGTTCGGCAATTTCGCGCCG
>JANYIN010000103.1 GCA_025362035.1 Gemmatimonadaceae bacterium
AGCCCGGGACGCATCGCCACGAAATTGCATCCGGACGCCCACTGCTCGCGCTCCTGCATCACACGCCGCTCGCCGCCGGCGAAGATGGGCGTCATTGGCATGCCGCAGTCCTCGAGCGCGGCGAAGATGTCTCGTGCTTCACTCAGCGTGGACTGTCCCTTGTGCCAGTGGAGCACACTGAGCCGCTCGGCGCCGATGAAGTGCGGAGGGAAACACGCGCACAAGCCATGGTCCACCTGCGTGAAAATCATGTCGAGGTGGATGGCGGTGTCCTCCTTGGGCATCACGACCACGATGATGTCCGTCACCTTCGTGCGCTCGAAGAGCACCGACGCGAGGTAGTCGATGGCGCCCGGACTGGACCGTTCGCTGAACCCGATGAGGACGAGATCCTCGCGGAGCGGATGCACGTCGCCACCCTCGAGCGTGTAGTTCAGACGTCGCTCGGTGGACCCGTCGAAGATGATGCCCTCGTTGCGAAGATCGGGGTGATAGCTGAACAGCGCCTTCATGATGAGCTCTTCCGGCCAGCGAATGCCGTAGCGCATGGAGCCGACGAGTACGTGACGTCCCACGCTCATCGCCGAGTCGCGCGTGAAGAACAGGTTGGGCAGCGGCGGCAACTCGTAGCCGAACTCGTTGAGCGTGCGCGCGAGCGGGCCCGGCACTTCGACGCGGCCTTCAATGAGCATGGTGACGAGATCCGCCGCCGGCAGCGCTTCCAGCTCGCGCGCCAGCGGCTCGCTCGGCACGATGTCCATGGTCTCGCGGATCAGCAGATCGCGCGTCTCCGGGTTCTCGAGCACGGTCGCCAGCAGATCGCGCACTTCGAACACTGTGCAGAAGCGCTCGAGCACCGACGTGAAGCGCCGGTGTTCCTTGCGCGCCTGATCTGCATCAGGGAGATCGTCGTAGAGGTACGCTTCGCGCGTGGACGGGGTGACCCCGAGCAGTTCGTCACCCGGCGTGTGGACGATGACGGAGCGGAGACGGCCGATTTCGGACGTGATGTTCACGGGCATGCCCGAAGATAATCCGGCGGGCTCCTTCCCGCCCCTCTGCATGATTATGCAGCGCAACGGGTTGGGACGCGCCGCGTCGATCGCGCTGGTGCGCGTCGCGGTTCGTTGCTAGCTTGTGAATCAATTCACAAGCCCTGCACAGCCCTTGAAACGCATCGCTGAATCCACCGTCCGACGGCTCTCCATCTATCTCCGGTTCCTCGAGGAATTCGAAGGACGCGGCCGAGCCACCGTCTCAAGCGACGAGCTCGCCCGGCGCGGTGGAACGACCTCGGCACAGGTGCGCAAAGACCTGTCGGTCTTCGGCTCGTTCGGGAAACGCGGCCTGGGGTATTCCGTTCCCGAGCTGGCGACGTCCCTGCGTGAGATCCTCGGTCTCGGACGGGAATGGAAGGTCGTCATCATCGGCGCCGGGAAGATTGGCGCGGCGCTCGCGCAATACCATGGATTCCGCGAACGAGGCTTCGTTATCGTCGCCGCCTACGACACGAACCCCGAGAAGATCGGCGGGACGCTGGAAGGCATCGCGATCCGCGACATGCAGTCGTTCGAGAGCGACGTGACGCGCGAGAATCCGGACATCGCCGTGCTCACGATCCCAATGCACAGCGCGCAGGAGGTGCTCGATCGAGTGGCGCGCGCGGGCATCAAGGCGGTGCTGAACTTCGCGCCCGCGCAGCTGCATGCGCCGATGGACATGGCGGTGAAGACGGTGAACATGGCGATGGAGCTGGAAGGGCTGACGTTCGCGTTGACGAACGCGCACTGAAGCTATTCGGCCCGCTCGCTGCTACGCAGCTCGCTCTTCGGCCCGCATCGGCGCTCCGCGCCTCGCTCTTCGGCCCGCATTGGCGCTCCGCCCTCGCTCTTCAGGCCCAACGCTCGTTCCAACGTTTGGCTGAAGAGGCCGCGGCAGCGGCCGGGCCGAAGAGCGAGCGTAGCGATGCGGGCCGGCATCACTTCTGTCTAAACCACCGCAGTACGCCCACGAACTGCGTTGCGGACAACGTCTCCGGCCGCGCCGCCGGATCGATGCCCGTCGCCGACAGTGCCGCCTCGGCCGCGTCCGCGTCCACCGAATAGAGCGACCGCAGCACGCGCCGCAATTGCTTGCGACGCATGCCGAACGCGCCCTGCACCAGCAGCCTGAATGGCCGCTCTTCGTCCGGCGTCACCAGCGGTGTCGCGAGTGGAGTGATGCGCACCACGGCGCTGTCCACCTGCGGCGGAGGATTGAACGCGCCCGCGGGAACCTTGAACAGCGTCTCGGCGCGCGCCACCGCGCCCACATTCACTGTGAGCGCGCCGTACTCCTTCGTGCCGGGCTCGGCGCACAACCGGTCCGCCACTTCCTTCTGCACGAGGTAAACGGCCCGATCGGCGCGCGGCGGTACCAGCGCGTGGAAGAGAATGGGCGTCGTGATGTAGTACGGCACGTTCCCCACGAGCACGTATGGTCCCGCGGCTAGTTCGCTCAGGGACACCTCCAGCACGTCGGCCTCGGCGATGAGCACGTTGCTGCGGCGCGCATAGCGCTCCCGAAGTATCGCGGCCAGTGCGCGATCGTATTCGACGGCCACCAGTCGGCCCGCCCGATCCGCGAGAATGTCGGTGAGCGCGCCGCGACCCGGTCCGATCTCCAGCACCGTTTCACTTCCCGTCAGGTGGAGCGCATCGGCGATCCGGCCCAGGATGCGCCGGTCAATCAGGAAGTGCTGGCCGAGACTCTTGCGCGTCGGCGGAAAGCCGGCGCGATCACGCCGGGGCGGTCGCGCGTCGTCCGCCATGGCGCGTCAGCTCTTGAGAATGACGAGCGTGAGGTCGTCGCGGCGCTCGACGTCGCCGGTGTGCCGGTCGAGCAGCTCGAAAACCCGCTCCAGGATCTGCGTCGGCTGTTCATGCCGGTGCATCCGCACGCACTCCACCACCGGCCCTTCGTCGAGACGCTTGCCCTCCCGGTCGCGCGCGTCGGTGATGCCGTCGGTGAACAGGAGCAGCACGTCTCCGCCCACGTCCCATTCGCGACATTCGGATGTGGGTGCTTCGTCGCGCATGCCCAGGGGCGGGCCGCCGGCCACAAGCCGCTCGGTGATCCCCTCGCGCGAGACGACGAAGGCGTGTGGATGGCCCATGTTGCCGTATCGAAGCACGCCGTTCACGCGGTCCACCACGGCATACAGCGCGCTCACGAACATCTCCGTGGTGTTGAGCTCTTCCTTCACGCTCACATACAGCCGCCGAAGCATCTCGGCCGGGTCGTCCGTGCCCTGCGCGTGAATCGCGGACGCGCTCATAGTGAGGGCCATGATCAGCGCGGCCTGATACCCGTGGCCTGAGACATCGCCGATCATGACCCCGATTCGTTCGTGCGGCAAGCGATAGAGGTTGTAGAAGTCGCCGCCCACGTCCTCGGCCGGCACCACGCGCGCGGCCACCGTGGCCTCGGGCGATGCGTGCGCCGCGTCCGGCAGGAGCTTCATCTGCAGGTCGTGCGCGAGCTGCATTTCCTGCTGCATGCGCTGTTGGTCCAGCGACTGGCGCACGAGTCGGGCATTCTGAATCGCGGCGCCGATCTGACTGGCGATCGCGGTCACGAGCTTCAGGTCACCCGCGGTGAACGCCTGTCCTGAGCGGCGGTCGGACAGGTTCACCACGCCCAGCGGCTCGCTGCCCTCCTGTGCCGTCCAGAGAATGGGGACGGTGAGCATCGCACCCGAGCGGAAACCCAACTCGGACGCGCAGGGCATCTCCCCCGCTTCCACGATCGTGGAGCGCAGGGTCCGAAAGACATTCGCGCTCACGCTGCAGTTGTCGTGCAGCGCGATGGGAGGCGTAGGGATGCCCTCTCCTCCAATGCGCGCGATGACGTGCAACGATTCGGAATCGTGATCGTGCACGAGTATCGAGCCGCGATGCGCGCCGACCGTTTCGCTCACTTCCTTGAGGATCGTGGCGGCTCCGTCTTCCAGCGACACCGTGCGACCGAGGATCTCGCTGATGGAGTAGAGGAGATTGATCTCTTCGTAGCGTTCCGCGAGCTCATTGGCGGCATGCTCCACCTCCAGCGTGTTCTGGAGATATTGGGCCACCACGGGGCGGAGGAACTTCAGGTAGCGATCCAGTTCGCGCCGCTCGATGGGGCACGGCCCGAACACGATCCAGGCCGACCGCGGCCCGATGACGGGGACGATGAGGACGCGGCCGCGCTCGGTGGCTTCATCCCGCACGTCGCCGAGTACCGGGAGCCAGGCGTCTGGCGGGGGAGTGCCGCGGAGCGTGCCCGCGATGTACTTGAGCGGCGTCCCCACTGCACCCTCCCGACGCCACACGGCCACATGGCAGCCGGTCGCCTCGAGAAATGCATTCAGGACGTCGACCAGTTCGCTCATGCTCGGGCGAGGGTCAGTCGCACGACATTCCCCGTCGCGGTGCCGGGCGAGCGGTCGAACCGCTCGACGCCGTCCATCAGCTTCCGCATCAGGAACAATCCGCGCCCGTCTTCGCGCTCCAGGTTGCCGTCCTCGTCGGCCTCGCGCGTGTCGGCCTCGAGGTCGAAACGGACCCCCTCGTCGCTGATCTCAACGACAAGGCGCGTGGTGTCCACGTCGGCGCGGACGCAGACGCGCTTCAAAGGGTCCTCGTGATTGCCGCGCAGGATGGCGTTCGAGAGTGCCTCGCAGAGCGCCACCGGCACGTTCAACGCGAGTTGATGCTTTCCATACGCCAGTTCAGCGCACGGATGGCGAATAAGATCGACGACGCTCTCGATATAGGAAACGTCGCTGGGGATCTCCACTTCGAGTGAGACGCGGAATCCCTGATCGGATCGAAGCATCACGGGCATGGATTGGGCGAGAATGACCGTAGGGGGTGGGGCCCCTGGGGGACGACGCGACGCGGCCCGTCCAGAGGCGGGCCGGGTGCGCGTGGTCAGAGCGACGATCAGAAGCTGGACAACGCGCGATCGCGGGTGTCGGAGATCTGGAACAGGGTATCTAGTTTCGTCAGCTCGAACAAAGTCTTGAGATCGTCATTGAGGTTGGCGAGCCGGAGCTCGCCGCCCTGCTCACGAATCTTCTTCGACAGCGACACAAGGACGCCCAGCCCGGAACTGTCGATGTAGCCTGTCTGCGCGAAGTCGATGAGGAACTTGCGCTCTCCCCGCTCGAGCTCGTCCAGCACTCGCTGCTTCAGCTCCTGGCGGTTACCGACGATGAGCTGTCCTTCAACATCGACGACGACGATTTCACCCTGCTTCTTGATCGCGAAAGTCATGTGCTTGTCTCCCCGTGGGACCCATTCGTTAGAGTGGCCGCGCTGTCGTCCGCCTGCAGTGCAGTGATCGCGGCCACGTTGAAGATGTCGTCGGCTGTCGCGCCGCGCGAGAGATCGTTGCAGGGATGCCGCATGCCCTGTAGGATGGGCCCGATCGCCCGCGCGGACGCCAGCCGCTGTACCAACTTGTAGGCGATGTTCCCCGAATCGAGATCCGGAAAGACCAACACGTTCGCCTGCCCGCCAACGACGCTTTCCGGCGCCTTTCGCGCCGCCACCGCGGCGACGAGCGCAGTATCTCCTTGCAATTCTCCGTCCACGGCGAGCTCTGGCGCGGTCAGCCTCACTTCGGCCACGGCGGCGCGGATGCGTTCCACACTCTCACCCGAGCCGCTCCCCTTCGTGCTGAAGGAGAGGAAGGCCACCCTGGGCTCGTCGCCGACAATCCGGCGCCGGTCGCCGGCCGCCGCGATCGCGATGTCCGCCAGCTGGCCGGCCGTGGGTTTCCGGACCACGGCGCAGTCGGTGAACGTGAGCACTTCGCCGCCCTGCCCCCGAAACTCGGGGACGTCCATGTAGAACGCGCTCGAGATGGTCCGCACACCGGGCGCCGGCCCGATGAGCCACAGCGCGGCGCGAATCACATCTGCCGTGGTGTGCACGGCGCCGGCCACGCAGCCCTCCGCCCGTCCCCACTTCACCAGCGCGTCCGCCACGTGCAGCGGGGCGCGGCCGAACACGGCGGCCCGTTCTTCGGTCATCCCCTTCTTCTCACGCGCGCGTAGCACCTGCTCGGTCACTTCGGCGTTGAGCACAGGATCGCCGACGTCAATCAGTTCGATGCCGTCCAGCGCACAGTCGGCGGTGCCGACGAGCACGGGTTCAACCACGCCGCGCCGCTTCAGCGCGATCACCGCCTCCCGCGTCCGGGGGTCGGCCGCTTCGGGAAAGAGGATGCGGCGCGGATTGGCGGCCGCACGTTCGTGCAACGTTGTGAGAAAAGTCACTGCGACTGGATCTTGGCGCGGAGCGCGTCGGCCACGGTGGCGTGCACGAGGTCGTCCACGTTCCCGCCGAAGCGTGCCACTTCGCGCACCAGGCTGGCACTGATGTAGGTGGTATCGAGCGACGGCACCATGAAGATGGTTTCGAGCTTCGGGGAAAGATGGCGGTTCATGAGCGCCATCTGGTACTCGTACTCGAAGTCGCTCACCGCGCGGAGCCCGCGAATGAGCAGCGACGCGCCAACCGTCCGCGCGAAGTCCACCAGCAGCCCGCCAAAGGATCGCACCTCGATGCCGGGCTGCTCTCCGACCGCGGCACGGATGAGCGCGACGCGTTCGTCCACGGTGAACAGGGGTTGCTTCGCGGAGTTGATGGCGACGGCGACGACGATGCGATCGACGAACTCGAGGCTCCGTTGGATGAGGTCTTCGTGGCCGCGCGTGATGGGGTCAAAACTGCCAGCGTAGATGGCGATGCGTGAATTGGGCACAGGGAAGAATCTGTGGGTGAGACGTAAAGTGCAATGAGGGGCGGCCGGCGCGCTCGCCGCGGAGCGGCGATGCGCGCTGAAAAGCGAGCCGCGGAGCGGCGATGCGCGCTGAAAAGCGTTACTCCACCCGGTAGAAACTTACAGTCGTTCCCCCGTAGCGACGCGCGGTGCCGCCCACCGGCATTTTCTCGGAAAAGGCGTGCTCCACGCCGAGTACGTCCGCGAACGGCACCGCCAGCCACTGCTCCGCTACCTGCGCTGCCAAGCCCAGATCGTACGGCGGGTCCGCAAACGCCACATCATAACTGTGCGGAGCGAGCATCTGAATGAACTTCAGCGCGTCCATCCGATGCACGCGTGCCGCGTCGCCCGCGCCGACAGCCGCGAGGTTTTCCGCGATCGCCGCCAGGCTCGGCGCCGCCTTCTCGACAAAATCGGCGCTCGCGGCGCCGCGGGACAGCGCCTCGATGCCGAGGGCGCCGGAGCCGGCGAACAGGTCCAGCACGCGCGCGCCCGCCAGCAGCGGGTTCACGATGCTCATCCAGGCTTCCCGCACGCGGTCCGCCGTGGGGCGCACGAGATCGCCGCGGGGGACGACCAGCCGCCGGCCGCGCCACTGACCGGCGACGATGCGCACCGGTCAGATGACGCGGAAGTCGGCCAGTCTGGCCTGGAGCTTGGAAACGCCGCGGAACTCTTCGCGCTCCAGGCGATACGCGATGTCGAACGGACGCGACGGGTCGAGCTCACCGATGCGCGGCGCCAGCGACCAGCCGATAGCCTCCAGCGTACCGCCGCCGGAGGCGATTTGGAGCTTCAGTCCGCCCTGCCCCACAAGGCGCGGAGGCGCCGCCAGCCGCACCGCGCGCGTGACGAGCATGGGTGAGGGATTGCCCATCCCGCATGGCTCCAGGTGTCGCAGGAGCGCCTCGAACTCGGGCGTGATGTCCGCAAGCTGCACCTCCATGTCCACGCGCAGCTCGGGCACCAGGTCGTCCAGCGTCAGGTCCTCGCGGGCCGCCGCGTTGAACGCGCGCGCGAACTCGTCCACCATGTCGCGCGCGATGGTCACGCCCGCCGCGCTCCGATGTCCGCCAAATCGCGTGAGCAGGTGCTGGCAGCGGCCAATACCGCCGTGCAAATCGAACCGCGAAATGGAACGGCCCGAGCCCTTGCCCTCGTCACCGGCGAGCCCGATCAGAATGGTCGGCCGCCCAAACTCCTCCACCAGACGCGACGCCACGATGCCGATGACGCCAGGATGCCAATCGTCGTTGGCAAGCACGATACCGAAGGTCTCGTCGAGGTCCAGGTCGAGCACACGCTTGCGCGCCTGTTCCAGGACGCCGCGATCGATCTCCTGCCGCCGCGCGTTCAGCTCCTCCAGCTCGCGCGCGATGCCGTTGGCGTCGTGTTCGTTCGTGGACAGCAGCAGCTCCACGCCCCGCATCGCATGGCCAAGGCGACCCACGGCATTCAGCCGCGGCGCCAGGATGAACCCCACGCGCCCCGCGGTGAGCAGCTTGTTGTCGAGTCCCGCGGCACGAATGAGCGCGCGCAGTCCGATGTTCTGCGTCTCGGCGAGCATCCGCAGCCCGTAGCGCGCAAAGATGCGATTCTCCCCACGTAGTGGCGCGATGTCGGCGATGGTCGCGAGCGCGACGAGATCGAGCATGCCCAGCACGAAGTTCTCGTTGCCGCCCATCGCGCGCGTGAGCGCGAGCGCGAGCTTGAACGCCACGCCGACCGCCGCCAGGTCCTTGTCCATGGACGCGCAGCCCGGACGCTTCGGGTTGAGCACGGCGAAAGCCTTGGGCAGCTCGCCGCCAGGCAGGTGATGGTCACTGATGATGACGTCGATGCCGGCCGCCTGCAGCGCCGCCACCGGTTCGACGGCGCTGGTGCCGCAGTCGCACGTGACGACCACCGTGGCATGCGCGGCCAACGCCGCGCGCACGCCGGCCTGGGTGAGGTCGTACCCATCTACCAGGCGGCGCGGAATGAACGGCACCGCCTTTCCACCCAGCATACGCAGCGTGCGCGTCATCAGCGTCGTGGAGCACATGCCGTCCACGTCGTAGTCACCGTGCACCATGATGGTTTCGCCGCCGCGCACCGCGGTCACCAGCCGCGCCACCGCACGATCCAGGTCGAGGAGCTGCTCAGGCGGATGCAGTTGCTCGAGCCTGGGACGCAGGTAGCGCTTGGCCGTGTCGGACGGCGAATGGCCGCGCGCCACCAGCAGCCGGCAGAGCGGCTCCGGCAGCAGTAGCTCGCTGGACAAGGCCCGCACCATGGAGGCGTCGGGCGCGTCCGGCAGAATCCAGCGTGTGCGCGGACGGGTCACGGTGCTAGCGTCGGTCATGGAAGCAAGCTAGACGCCGTCGGACCACCGTTCAACAGCGTGACGGATCAATCCCCCGCATAGAGCAGCACGCCACACCCTTCGCACATTTCCAGCGCGCCCGTGGCGGCCATAGCGGCGCGACGCTGGGTGGGAATGGCGGTATCGCAGGAGCTGCACGACGGACCGCGCAGCGAATACACGATCACGGCGCGTTTGCGCACGCGAACCTTGTCGTAAATGGTGAGCATCGACCGCGGCACACTGTTGGCCTTGGCGTGACGCTTTGCCTTCGCCGCCTCGAGCTCGGCCACGATGGCCTGCCGCTCCGTGTCCAGCTGCGCTCGGGTCTCCTCTTGCCGCGATTCGACCGCGGCAAGCGCAACCTCCAGATCCGCGACCTGATGTCGCTGCTCGTTCACACGGCCCTGGAACTGCGCCGCCTCGCGCTGGCTGTCGTCCTGCATGCGCTTGGTCTGTTCGAGCTGCGTGATCGCGGCGTTCGCTTCTTTCGGTGAGGTGACGCTTTCGTAGGCACGCTGGCTGCGATCCACCAGCGCCCGATGCGTCTCCACCTTGATGAGCGCCTCGCGATGATGGTGCTCTTCCGCCTCCACCCCCGCGCGCGCCCGATCGAGCTGACCCTGCACCTTGCCATGCTCCTTTTCCAGCGCGGCCAGGCGCGGCGCGAGCGACGCAAGCCGATCCTCCAACTCGTACACGTGGAGATCGTCCACCTGCACGGCAAGCAGCGATTGAACGTCGGGATGCATAGGGTGGTTTTAGTCGGTGGGTCGGTCTGTGGGAGTTCGGCAGCCAAGCGGCGGACGACTCCACTGTGAATCATAGCGGGCGGAGGCGAGTGTCAACGGAATTTCTTCCACCAGCGGCCGCCGAGCGACCGCAGCTCTTCCGTCAGGCGCATCTTCTCGCGTGTCAGTTCGTCCTTCTCAACATCCGACGCGAGCGGCGATTCGCGGTCGATTTCGCTGAGCCGTTCGGTGATGTCGCGCTCGTGCATCGACGCGAGGCTCCCCGCCACCGTCTCGTCGGCATGATCGAGACCGCCGTTCTCTTCCAGCAGTTCCTGCATTGTCGCCACGGTATCGCCACCAAGATGTTCCGCAAGCACGTCGTGCCCGGCATCGGCCCCATGTTCCATCATCGCGGCAAAGATCTCGCGCAGGTCGTCGTCGCGGAAGCCGTCCACGCCGACGCGTTCGATGACCTGCTCGAAATACGCCGGCACGTGCAGCAGCATGCGCACGAGCGCACGCTCCGCTCCGATTGTCCGTTCGCCCGCCATGCGGCGGCGGGGCGGACGATCACTCCCTCGATTGCTCGCCGACCGCGCTACCTCGGTCGGCGCCGCGGCCTCGGGCTGCGCCACACGCGATGCGGCTGGCTGCACGCGAGACGGAGCGCGACCGGTGCGCGACCGCGGCGGCTCGCTCAGCTCGCGCTGCAGCAGGTCACGACTCACACCCGCGGCGTTCGCCGCGTAGTTCAGGTACATGTCCCGCGTGAGCTGATCGGTCGTGGCGCGCAGCGTCGGCAGGAGTCGGTCCAGTGCTTGCCGCTTCTTGCGGAGGTCGGCGAACCACCCGCCCCGCTCCAGCAGCTGGATCTTCCGCTCGAACACGTCGATGGAGCTCGCGATCTGCGCCTCCAGCCCCTTCGCGCCGTGCGTGCGCACGAAGGTATCCGGATCCTCCTTGTCCGGCAGCGTCACCACCTGCACCGACGCGCCCTGCGTGAGCAGCTCGTCGCCTGACCGGAACGTGGCGGTCAGTCCCGCCTTGTCGGAGTCGTACAACAGATACACGCGACTGGTATATCGGCGAACGAGCTTGGCCTGGTCTTCGGTCAGCGCCGTGCCCATGGGCGCCACGACGCTCTCCACGCCCGCGCCGATCAGTCGCAGCACGTCGAAGTATCCTTCCACCACCAGTATCCGCTCGTCACGGCGTGCCGCCTGCTTGGCCCAGTTCAACCCGTAGAGGAGTTTGCCCTTGCTGAACACGGGCGAGTCCGCCGAGTTCAGGTACTTGGGCTCACCGGGGCCCAACAGGCGGCCGCCGAATCCCACCACCCGGCTCGAAAGGTCATAGATCGGAAAGACGAGTCGGTTCCGGAAGCGCGGGCGCGGCTCGGTGCCTTCGTCCGGCACCACGAGCAGTCCTGCGTCGATCAGCCGGTCGCTGTCGAATCCGATCGTGTTCAGGCCGGCGCGCATGAGGCCGATCTCGCGGGGCGCGAACCCGATGTGCACGCGGTCGGCGAGTTCGCGCGAGACGCCGCGCTCCTCCAGATACGCGCGCGCCGCGGCGCCCAGGTCGTCCTCCCACAACATCCGGTGGAAGTAGTCGGCCGCCGCGCCGTTCACCTCCCAGATGGGCTCCCGCGTGTCCTTCTCCTGCTGGTCGCGGTGACTGTGCGTCTCGACCACCGCTACGCCGCTCCGCTCTGCGACCGCGCGCACGGCGGACGGCCAGTCGAGGCCAAGCCGCTTCTGAAGAAACTTGAAGACGTCGCCGCTCTCCTTGCACACGAAGCAGTAGTACATCGCCTTCTTCGCCGACACGGAGAAGTTGCGATTCGTCCCCTGATGGAAGGGACACGGGCCTCGATAGTCCGAGCCCTGGCGCTTCAACTCGACATACTCGCCGATGATCCCGACGATGTCGGCGCTCTCGCGCACGCGCTCGATGGTGTCGTCGCTGATCATGAGAACACCGCCACGGTCACGCCGGCGCCGCCTTCGTTCCAGCCGGCCATGTGGAACTCGCGGACCCGCGTGTCCTTGCGCAGCATCTCGTCCACGACCTGCCGCAGCGCGCCGGTGCCCTTCCCGTGGATGATGCGCAGGCTCTTGAGGTCCGCGCGGATCGCGCTGTCCAGCGCCTGGAGTACAACACCTCCCGCCTCGTCCGCCCGCAGACCCAGGAGATTCACCTCGGTGCTCACGAACACCTCCGGCGCGTCGCCGAGGTAACTGACGGCGCGCTCGACGTTCTGCTGCTCGGTCTTGCGCAGAGTCGCCAGCTTCACGGTGAGCTTCATGGAGCCGACCACCACCGTGGCCTCCTTGCCACGCAGTTCCAGCACGCGCCCGATCTTCTGCTCGAGCGACCCGACCTCCACCGCGTCACCAACCTGAATGGGCGTACGTAGCGCGGGCGGCACCGTACCTTGCTTGCGGAGCGCGGAGCGCTCTTCCGCTTCGAGCCGGTCGATGACGTTGGCCTGTCGCGCGGCCAGCTCCTCGGCCGTGCGGCGCGCCGCGCGCCCCAACTCGTCGATGGCGACGTCTGCCGCCTGTGCGCCCTGCTTCTTCAGCTGCTTGATGGTCCGATCTATCTCCGCGCGCGCGTCGAGCACGTACTGGCGTGCCTCCTGCCGACTGGCCTTCTCCACGGTGCGTTCGCGCTCTCGCACGTTGCGCTCGCGCTTGGCCACGGTGGCGATCCGTTCGCGGGCGTCGTCCACCATCGTCTGCGCCTCGCGCTCGCGCGACGCGAGCTCCTCTTCCTTTTTTTCCAGACGCTCGATCAGCGCCGCCATGTCGCGCTCGCCCTGCGGAATGCGCTCCTCCGCGCGCGCCACCACCTCGGCGGGCAGATTCAACCGCCGCGCGATGCTGATGCCGTACGAACGACCGGGAACTCCCTTGATGAGCCGATACGTGGGCGCAAGCTGCACCGCATCGAACTGCAGCGACGCATTCACCACGCTCGGCACCTGGGTGGCGAGTTCCTTCAACTGCCCCAGGTGGGTGGACGCCAGCGTCGTGGTGCCGCGCGTCGTCAGCGTTTCCAGGATCGCCCAGCCCAGCGCCGCCCCCTCCTGCGGGTCCGTGCCCGACCCAAGCTCGTCGATGAGCACCAGCGAACTCGCGGTGGCCAGCCGGAGGATTTCCGACAGGTTCTTGAGATGCGCGGAAAAGGTCGAGAGACTCGCCTCGATGGACTGCTCGTCGCCGATGTCCGCCAGCACGTCATCGAATACCGGAATGGCGCTCTCCGCGCCCACCGGCGCGGGAATTCCCGCCTGCGCCATCATCGAGATCAGGCCGAGTGCCTTGAGCAGCACTGTCTTGCCGCCGGTGTTGGGACCCGAGACCAGCAGCGTGCGCTCGTCGGCCAGAAGCTCCAGATCGAAGGGCACCACGTCCACGCCCTTGGCCAGCAGCAGCGGATGCCGGCCGTCGCGAATGGCGAACCCGGCGCGCGACGCCACCAGATCGGCCGGAGTGCACGCGAACTGAATGGCGTACCGCGCGCGCGCGTGCAGTGAATCCAGTTCCGCGAGCGCGTCGAACGAGTCGGCGAGCCCTTCGCGATGCGGCCGCAGACGGTCCGTGAGCTCGGCGAGGATGCGCTCCACCTCATCCTGCTCTTCCGACTCCAGCTCGCGAATGCGATTGCCGTACTCCACCGCTGCTGGCGGCTCCACGAACATGGTGCCGCCGGTGCCAGACGTTCCATGCACGATACCACCCACACCGCGCACGCCTTCACGACGCACGGGAATGACGTAGCGTCCATCGCGCACCGTGACCGACATGTCCGAGGCGCGATGATGCGACTCCAGGCCGTTCATCACCCGTTCGAGGATGCGGATCAATTCCCCGTGCGAGGCGCGCAGCTCGCGACGAATGCGACGAAGCGCCGGCGACGCGTCGTCCTTTACCACGCCGTCCTCGCCCAGCGCCTTCTCGATCGCCTCCTCTTCCGCTTTGGCGACCACCATCCGATCCGCAAAGTGCGCGAGCACAGCGCGAATGACGGCGGGCCGGCGATCGTCGCGCAGCGCATCGCGCGTGCGTCGCGCGGATCGAAGCAGCACACCACCGGCTACGAGCTCCGGGCCGTTCCACACGGACCCGACCACGCGCAGCCGCTTGATGGCGCCCGAGAGTTCCGGCACCGGCTCCGGACTCCATTTCGGCTCGCCGGCCACCATCGCCCTCACGGCGGCCACGCGACGATGCTCGCCCTCCAGCCACGCCAGATCGGCGCTCGGCACCAGCGCGCGCACGCGTTCAGCGCCCGGTGCGGATGCCGCGCGGTCGGCGACCAGGTCCAGCAGTCGCGGAAACTCGAGAATGCCGAGTGCGTGCGCGTTCATCGTCGCACGACGGTCACACCTGTTTGCTCAACTCCTCGCGCGCGATGGCGTTGATGGTGCCGCCTTCGGCGCGCCCCTTGAACTGCGGCAGCACCTTGCCCATGACCGCGCCGATCTGCGTGGCGCCGTCGGCGATGGCGGCGCGCACGGCGGTGCGCAGCTCATCATCGCTCACGGCCGCCGGCAGATACGCTTCGAGGATCGCGACCTCGTCCCTCTCCTTGTCGGCCAGGTCGTCGCGCTTGCCCTGGTACATCTCGATGGATTCGCGACGACGCTTGATGCCTTTGCGCAGCACGTCGATGACTTCGTCGTCGGTCAAGTCGCGGCGCAGTTCGATTTTCCGGTTCTTGGCGTCGGAGAAGATGGTTCCGATGACGAGGACGCGCGCCTTGTGCTGTGCCTTGCGGGCCGCGTTGAGGTCGGCTTGTAGTTGGTCGAAAAGTAGCATACCCCAAAGTTACGTAGTCTCCGGTCGTTCGGCTATTCGGCGCACGCGGCGCGCGCGCAGGCGCGCTGCCGCGCGCCTACCCAGGCGGCCACGCCAACCGGCGGCCACCCATCACATGCACATGCACATGCCCCACCGACTGCCCGCCATCCCCACCCGTATTGATCACCGCGCGGTACCCGCTCTCCGCGATGCCCTCCGTCCGCGCGATGCCAGCCGCCGCAAGGAGCAGCGCGCCGAGCATCGCGCCGTCCGTCGCGTCGTTCAGCGACGACACGTGCTCGCGCGGCACCACCAACACGTGCGTCGGCGCCTTCGGGTCGATGTCGCGGAACGCCACGACGTGATCGTTCTCGAAGATAATCGTGGAGGGAATTTCCTTCCGCACGATGCGGCAGAAGAGACACGGATCGGACATGGTTCGCTATCCAAAGTGTGAGCGCACGATGGCCAGGGCGGCGATGCCGGCCGTTTCGAATCGCAGCACGTTGCTACCCAGCGACACCGCGCGCCACCCCGTGCGGATGAACTGCGCGCGCTCGGCCTCCTCCAGGCCGCCTTCGGGGCCCAGCGCGATGCGAATGGGGACGTTCAGCTGCCCCACCATTGCGCTCAGCGATTCGCCGTCGGCGTCGAGCAACAAACGCGAACCAGACGGTGCCGCGGCGGCCGACGACAGGGCCTTCTCCAGTGACGTCTGCGGACGCAGGTCCGGGAGCCACGCGCTGGCGCACTGTTCCAATGCGCTGATCTGCCGAAGGCGGATCTTTTCCTGGAACGCATCGCCCTCGCCGCGCTGCGTCACGGAACGCGACCGACGATACGATACCGACGTCCACGACGTGACACCGAGTTCCACCGACTTCTCGGCGAGCATGAGCGTCCGCTCGCGATCGGCCACCGGAGCCCAGAGGTCCACCGGTGGTGACGCGGGAACTGATTCCACGCTCGCCATGTGAACGGCAATGGCGAGACGCCGCTTTTCGATCGCCGCGATCTCGCCCCACGCGCGACGGCCGTCGCCGCTGGACAGGCGCACCACGTCTCCTACGGCCAGCCGCTTCACGGTCGCGTGATGCGCCGCCGCTTCGTCCAGCTCCACTTCGTCGCGCCAGATGCCAGGCGCGTAGAAGGTGCCTACCGGCGCACGATCGACACGCTCCACCACAGGCCCTCCGCATCCTCGGCACGTACGGTCCATCCGTGCTCATCGAGCACGTCGAGCATCATCGCGCGCTCCTCCAGCAGAATGCCGCTGAGGATCGCCTGACCATCGGCAGAGAGCGCGGACGCGATCACGGGCAGCATCTCGATGAGAACCGACGAGATGATGTTGGCCAGCACCACACGTACCGGCGCGATCAGCGGCAG
>JANYIN010000205.1 GCA_025362035.1 Gemmatimonadaceae bacterium
CCGCGGCGAGCGCATCGGTGAAGTGCGTCGGCTCGAGGGCGAGGAGAAGATCCGCGTCAACGAGGTCAGAGACGGCGAGCTGGCCGAGATACTGGTCGGCCAGACCGTGGCGTTGGCTCTCAAAAGCGGCACGGTGGAGGAGGCGATTCCGGCGGGCTCGAAGATCACCGCCGACATGCTGCAGGCCCTCAAGATCGCCTCGCTCGACCTCAAGACCTTCCGCGTCTCCGACAAGAAGGTGAACGAGAAGGTCCGCACGATCATCGACGCCGCCAACGACGAGAAGGCGAAACTCGAGGAAAAGGCGGAAGAGCGCATCGATCGTATTCTCCAGCCGGATGAGTTGCCCCCGGGCGTCATCCAGCTCGTGAAGGTCTATCTGGCCGAGAAGCGCAAGATCTCGGTCGGCGACAAGATGGCCGGACGTCACGGCAACAAGGGTATCGTGGCGCGCATCGTCCCCGAGGAGGACATGCCGTTCCTCCCCGACGGCACGCCGGTGGACATCGTGTTGAATCCGCTGGGCGTTCCCTCGCGCATGAACGTCGGGCAGATCCTCGAGACCCATCTCGGATGGGCCGCCAAACTGCTCGGCTTCTACGCCAAGACGCCTGTGTTCCAGGGCGCGAACGAGAAGGAAATTGGGCTGCTGCTCAAGATCGCCGGCCTCACGTGGGTGCGCGACGCGCTCGAGCTCAAGACACCGAAGCTCGTCGTGAGCGACACCGACGTGCGGAGCATCCTCGCCGACATCAAGCCGGAACGGGTGGAAGGCGGAAAGGTCGTGTTGCTCAACGATGCGACCCTGAACGAACTCGGCGGGCGCGCCATGTCACAGGGCACGCGCGACATCTATCACCGCATTCGCGACTTCATCGCGGCGGCGGCCAGGGAGCTGGTGGAGCGTGAGGCAACGGCCCTCGGGCACGAACTCGCCTTGCATCAGGCCGAGGATGCCGAGCAGTCCGCCACGAAGAAGGCAGAGTTCAAGGCGGCGATCAAGCAGCTCGAGAAGGTGGCAGCGATGTCGCCCTCCGAGCAGCTCGCCGATCAGGAGATGGCGGCGCTCGCCGGCATGCTCGGCAAGAAGTCGGAGGCGGACGTCGATGCCGCCACGGTGGAGATCCTCCGCCTCGCCGGTATCACGCCCTTCGGAAAGGTGAAGCTGCGCGATGGCAGGAGCGGGGAGACGTTCGCGGCTCCCGTCACGGTGGGCGCGGTGTACATGCTGAAGCTGTCGCACCTGGTGGATGACAAGATCCACGCGCGCAGCATTGGACCGTACTCCCTCGTCACGCAGCAGCCGCTGGCGGGCAAGGCGCAGTTCGGCGGCCAGCGTTTTGGGGAGATGGAAGTGTGGGCGCTCGAGGCGTACGGCGCCGCGCACGTGCTCCAGGAAATTTTGACGGTCAAGTCGGACGACGTCAACGGCCGGAGCCGTGTGTACGAAGCGATCGTGAAGGGACAGAATCTGCCCGAGCCGGGCATCCCGGAATCGTTCAACGTGCTCGTGAAGGAACTGCAGGCGCTGGGCATCAAGGTGACGATGGGTCAGAGTGAGGGCGGGTTCTACGGCACCGGCGTCGATACCGGTACTGCCGAGAACGCCAACGGTAAGGAGGAGTAGCACATGATCGATTTCCGCAGCGTGCGCGACACCCGTGCATCGGCCTTCGACTTCATTCAGATCCGGATCGCTTCACCCGAAGAGATCCGTGGCCCCAAGGACCCCAAGGAGCGTGAGCGGCTGGAAATGGCCGGGGTGCGCAACTGGTGGTCGTGGGGGGAAGTGACCAAGCCCGAGACAATCAATTACCGGTCGTTCAAGCCGGAGAAGGACGGGCTCTTCTGCGAGCGCATCTTCGGTCCCGTCAAGGACTGGGAGTGCCATTGCGGTAAGTACAAGCGCATCCGGTATCGCGGCGTCATCTGCGACCGGTGCGGCGTCGAAGTGACCCTGTCGAAGGTGCGCCGCGAGCGCATGGGGCACATCGAACTCGCCGTCCCCGTCGCCCACATCTGGTTCTTCAAGACCCTGCCGTCGCCGATGGGCAACCTGATCGACATCACGCTCCGTGATCTCGAGAAGGTGATCTACTACTCGAACTACGTCGTCATCGACAAGGGCGCGCAGGAAGTCGAGAACAACGAACTCCTCGATGAGGATCGCTACCTCGAGCTGAAGACGAAAGCGAAGGAAGAGGGCGACGCCGCATTCCTCGCCGACATCGGCGCGCCCGCCGTTCGCGAGCTCCTCCGTCGTCTCGACGTGGATTCTACGGCCGAGCAGCTCCGCGCTGCCGTGGTGGTCGAGACGTCACAGCATCGGAAGAAGATGCTGCTCAAGCGCCTCAAGATCGTCGATGCGTTCCGCAACTCGGGCGATTCGGGCGACGTGCGCAACAAACCGGAGTGGATGATCCTGGACGTCATTCCAGTCATCCCGCCGGATCTGCGCCCGCTCGTGCCGCTGGACGGTGGCCGCTTCGCGACATCGGATCTGAACGACCTGTACCGTCGCGTCATCAACCGCAACAATCGCCTCCAGAAGCTGATCAGCCATCGGGCGCCGGAAGTCATCCTGCGCAACGAGAAGCGCATGCTCCAGGAGGCGGTCGACGCGCTGTTCGACAACGGCCGTCGCAGCAAGGCAATTCGCGGCCGCGGCAAGCGTCCGCTCAAGTCACTGTCGGACATGCTGAAGGGCAAGCAGGGCCGGTTCCGCCAGAACCTGCTCGGCAAGCGCGTGGACTACTCGGGCCGTTCGGTCATCGTCGTGGGGCCGGAACTCAAGCTGCACCAGTGCGGCTTGCCCAAGCTGATGGCGCTCGAACTGTTCAAGCCGTTCATCATCCACAAGCTGGTGGAGAAGGGCATTGCCGAGACGGTCAAGCGCGCGAAGAAGATCGTCGAGCGCGAATCGCCAGAGGTCTACGAAATATTGGAAGAGATCATTCGCGATCATCCAGTATTGCTCAACCGTGCGCCGACCTTGCATCGCCTGGGCATCCAGGCGTTCGAGCCGGTGCTCGTGGAAGGCAAGGCCATTCGTATTCACCCGCTCGTCTGCGCGGCGTTCAACGCTGACTTTGACGGCGACCAGATGGCCGTGCACGTTCCGCTGTCGTTCGAGGCACAGCTCGAGGCACGCCTGCTCATGCTGTCGTCGAACAACATTCTCAAGCCGTCGGACGGCCGTCCGGTCGCCGAGCCGTCGCAGGACATCGTCCTCGGCTGCTATGTCGCCACCAAGGCGCCGTTCGGGTTCGAGAAGATGGAGGTGACGAAGCGCTACGCGAACGTTGCCGAAGTCGAGATGGAGCTGGGTGTCGGCAAGGGCGTGACGCAACAGACGGCGATCATGTACTGGGTGGACGACAAGGCGGGCGCCCGCTGGGAAAAGACGACGATCGGCCGCGCACTGTTCAACGCGATCGTCCCCACGGAGCTCGGCTTCAAGAATCACGACATGAAGAAGAAGGCCCTGTCGGAGCTCGTGTTCGAGAGCTACCGCTTCGCCGGCCTTGCCAGCACGGTGCAGTTCCTCGACCGCCTCAAGGAATTCGGGTTCGCCAACGCCACGCGCGGCGGCGTCTCCATCGGCATCGAAGACCTGCACATCCCGAAGGAAAAGGAGACCCTGCTCGAAGAGGCCACCACTCGCGTCGAGCGCTTCCAGAAGGCGTACCAGACGGGCAACATCACCAACGGCGAGCGCTACAACAAAGTCATCGATACCTGGACGCACGCGAACTCCGACGTCGCCGACGCCATGGTCAAGGCCATGCGCGAGAGCAAGGATGGGTTCAACCCGGTGTTCATGATGTTCGACTCCGGCTCGCGTGGCTCACGCGACCAGATCCGTCAGCTCGCCGGTATGCGCGGGCTGATGGCCAAGCCGCAGAAGAAGCTCACGGGAGGCATTGGCGAAATCATCG
>JANYIN010000006.1 GCA_025362035.1 Gemmatimonadaceae bacterium
ACGGCAACGATGGGCCGCATGTGATTGAGCTTGAGCGCGTTCCCCAGGACGCGCTGCTTTGCGTGGTGCGCGGCGCGCGTGCGTCGGGCAGCACTTTGGTCAACGTTGTACGCCCGCAGCGCCGTCACCGCGTCGTCCAGCTCTGTACTGTACGCCGACTGCCTGATGGTGCCCAACGCGGCATCGTTGGTGTCCAGGAATCGCTGGACGCGGGTCAACATGCTCAACACGGCGGCCTGGGTGGATTGCATGTTTCTTCTCCTCAAGAGGAATGAACGCGGGATCCAACATGACTGACCGTCGCGTTCTCCGGTCAGCCCACAGCCTCGGTCCTGCTCACTGCAGTACGGGAGGACTGCATCACTCCCGTACCTGGTCTGGCGTATCGGCTCCCCAAGAGCACGTGGACGGATGAGGCACGTGCACTCGCTATGTGCGGGTCGCTCACACTCTAGGTCCGCCACCGATGCGAAGTTTCTGCGGCGCAACTGATTCCTGCTTCGGAATGAGGGCGCGTTGCGCGGCGTATTCACCAACGTGGGTTGCCGCGCCCAGGTTTCGCGCCGACTCTTTTCGGTGATCGTTCGTATCCTTCGGGGAGCACCCGTCTGACGAGTCGCCGTGACGCGCGACTCGACTACGTACGTGATGGTTGCGGATTGGTGTCAGACGTGAGAACAGAAGAAATCACCGCGTGCGTTGGGGTCGCGGGTCGATTCTGCGCTGCCCCTCGATGCGACACACAGGTTAGCCGCGACGCGACGCGAGCCTCGCGTCGAGCGACGCGAGTTTCCGATCTCGCGGCAACATGCTGGCTCTCGGCGCCGCCAGCGTGCCCCCGTGCATGGCAACGTTGCTTCGCGGCGGGGTTACCCTGCTCCACTTCGACAACAGGCTGCTCAACCGCGACGCAAGGCGGCGCAAGTGCGGGGAAAGGCCGCATTGTTCCGAGGTCAGTCAGCTCAGTGACGACGTCAGGCCGGTGACGTGAGGGAAAGGCCCGGTCCAATGCACCGACAGGCACGCGCGATGCGAAGTCAGGCGGCGGTGCTGCGAAGTAAGGCTCCCGTATCGCGCTGCAAGGCTGGTGTTCATCGAGGTGAGGCTGGAGCGCTGCATCGCAAGGCCGGCTCGCTCCATCAACAGGCCGCTGCTCTCTGACGTCAGGCTGCTGCTCACCTGCCAAAGGCTTCCTCGCTACGAGGCGAGGCCGGTTGTCTCCGACGTCAGCCCGGTGCACTCGGCCCACAGGCGCTTCCGCTCGGCCGTCAGGCGCCCCCGCTCGGCCCGGAAGCCGCCGCGACGCGACCGAAGGACGCTCTGCTTCTCCCTTGCTCAGGTCCGCGCGGACATCAGCCTCGTTCGCACCGACGTGAGGCCGGTCCGCGGAGCCGACCACGCATCGTGCGCTGGACACAGCTCGACTGGCACCTGGAAGAGGCGCTCGCGATCCATGCGAAGCCGCGGTGCCTGCGACGCCGACGCGCGCTTCTGCTATCGCGCCCGGGCGGTCTGCGGGCGAAGCCGGATCACGCCCTTGAAGGTGCGCACCGTGAAGTGGCTCCCGTCGCGACCCAAGTCCAGCCGGAGGAGCCGGTTGCGCCCGCCGTCGCCCGCGACCGCGCGGATTCTGGAGAGGCCGTTCTCGATGTCCCCAGTGATCGTCGAGAGATCGAATACGCCCCCCACCTCGCTGGGTACGAGCACGTCCACGCCGCCGGAGTGGTTGGAGATCTCGAAGATGCCTCCCGTGGGGGACGCTCCGGCGTAGTGAATGTCGCCGGACACCGATGCAAAGCGACCTCGCATGATGTCCGGACTCGATACGTCCAACGCGCCCGAGATGGTGGACGCGTCCACGTCCTGCGGCGCCCCGCGCACGAGGAGATGGCCGCTGCCGGTTCGGGCACGAACCCATGGTGCCGAGACGTCGAGTATCACGTCGCCGCGCATGGCTTCGGCCTCGACGGACGTGGCCGCCCCCGACAACTGCAGCACTCCCGACACGGTGTAAAACCACCCGGACACGCCACTCGCCTTCACGTCCGCGCTGACCGTCTTGACGGACAGGCGGCTGTTGCGCGGCACGTAGATCACGAAGGCCGACGCGCCGGGCGCTTGGTCATCCACGCGGTCGAAGATGCCGAGCTTGAGCGAGCGCGCGTTGCCGGAGAAGAAGAAGCGCTCTCCGGGAGCCACGCGTCCGCGCACGACGACGGAGTCGCGCTCCCAGGCAACGAGCCGAAGCGAGCCCGCGGGCGCGAACACCTTGATGTCTGCCGTCGCCTCGATCGCCCGAGTGCGAAGGAGCGGCAGAACTTCGGCGTCCTGCGCTCGCGATTCCTTCGCGCCCGTGACCAGCAACAGGAGTCCGACCACGGCGCAGCGACCAGGGTGACGCGCGGTGTCAGGATGCATTGCCCGCGCGGTGGAGTAGGTCGAGTTTCTGCCGATTTGCCGACGCCAGCATCTGTCTGAGCGCCGGATTATTGGGATCACGTGCGAGCGCAGCTTTCAGTTCGCCAATCGCCTTGTTCACCACGTCGAGATCGGCATCGATGGCCGCTGCGGTTTCGGGGCGAATCATCGACCGCCGCAGTTCGAGCTCGTCCAGCAACACCGCGATCTGCCTCTCGGTTGCCGCCGCAGAATCGACGGCGTTTCGCACCACGCCGTCGCCAGTACGCACGGCCACGCTGGCGGAGGCAACGGCCCGCGACGCGCGATACGCGGTGCCGAGGATGAGGATCGTCGCAGCCGACAGACCAATTGTGGTCCACCACTGTCGCCGCCCGAACGCGGCAAGCGACCACCGCCGGCGGGGGCCATCCGTGCCCGGAAGTTCCACGACCTTTCCACGCTCGATGCGAGCGCGGATGGCCGGCCAGGCGTCGTCCGCCGCATCAGGCGGCATGTCGAGGCGGGCCGTGGAAATGAGGGTGCGCAGGCGGGCCACGTCCGACGCGCACGCGGGGCACTCGAGCGCGTGCTGTTCGATCAGCGCGCGACGAGCGTCAGGGAGCGAGTCGTCCGCCAAGGCTTGCCGCTCGTCTTCCGTCAGGTGAGTGATCATGCGTCGAGCAGGGTGATGAGACGTCGCCGCGCGCGCCACAACTGCGCGCGGACCGTGCCTTCGGCCAAGCCCAGCATCAGCGCGATTTCGCCGTGAGCGTAGCCTTCCACGTCGTGCAGCACGAACACGATGCGCGCGCCCGCCGGCAGTCGGGCGATGGCGGCATCGACATCCAGGCGGATGTCGAGCTGCCGCTCCGCTGACTGCCCCAGCGCGGGCGACGCGGCATCGTCGAAGCGAAGTGTGTCGCGATTGGCCGCCTTCACGTGGCCGAGCACCACGTTCACCGCCAGCCGATGCACCCACGTGCCGAAGCTGCTTTCGCCGCGAAACGACCCTAGTTTCTCCCACGCGCGAACGAAGACATCCTGCACGAGATCGGCGGCGGCGCGATCGTTCCTCAACATGCGCCGGCACAGCAGACGAATCGCGGGTGCGTTCGCACGGTACAGCTGTTCGAACGCACTCACATCGCCTTGTTGCGCGCGGCGCACGACGTCCGCTCCGGGCATCTCAGCGTGTGCCGTCACTGCACGCTCCGCCACGTCTCGTGCACGGTGCATCAGTCCGAGCGTGAGTGGTGGTTCACTTCGCGGCCATCGCGGTCAGCGTGGAGTCGATCTCACGCATGGCCACATCGCGTGGAAGCGGGATGCCGCCCTTGGATTGCGCGCGGGTGGCGACGCGGACGCTCGCCACGCCCTCTCCGCGATCAAGGGTAACCAGCGCGGTGGTGTGCTCCATCAGCGTGATGCGCAGCATCCAGGTTCCCTCGGTGGGCCACTGACGCCGCACCGCGTACACGCCAGGGTATGGTGTGGCATCGAACGTCAGCGCAACGCTGCGCCGCGTCACACCCACGAGACCCTCCGCGCTGCCGGTGAGGTCTCTAACCGACGTCCCACCCTCGCGGACGAATGTGCGGACGAGCAACGCCGCCCCACGCGTCGCGGGATCGTACGGGTTTACCGGCGACTCGATGGACAGCCACGGCGGCCAGACCGCGCGAACGGGTGCCGCGGCTGCGGTGGCCGCTAGTGCCAGTAACACGGCCATGAAACGAAACGTGCGTCGCATCGACGGATCCTCCAGTGTCTCGACTATGGTGGCGCGCGTCCTGTCGCGCGTCGAGGGGATTTCCCTTCAACCCATTGGATGGCCGGATCGGCCCGTCTGCTTACCCGCCGGAGCGCCTCCTCGGCGGGCTTTCGGCGCGGCGGGCGGTTTTCGTACGCGTGTGGCACCGTAGGGCGATATTATTCGCCATGGCCGAGACGACGAAGAAACCCAAGTACGACTCGAAGCGCGCGTGGGCCGAGGCTCGCGCGCTGATCTGGGTACATCGCCGGTCGGTCTCGATCGGCCTGGCGCTCATGCTCGTCAGCCGCGCGGCCGGATTCGTCCTGCCGTCCAGCAGCAAGTGGCTCATGGACGATGTCATCGGCAAGCACCGCGTTGAGCTGCTCCTGCCCCTGGCGCTCGCCGCCGGCGCGGCGACGCTCGTCAACGCCCTCACGTCGTTCGCACTGTCGCAGGTGGTCAGCGTGGCCGCGCAGCGGGCCATCTCCGAGTTGCGGGAGGACGTGCAGGCCCATCTCCTGCGCTTGCCGGTGCGCTACTTCGACAGCACGAAGAGCGGCGTACTCATCTCGCGCGTGATGAACGACCCGGAAGGCATCCGCAACCTGGTGGGGACCGGTCTCATTCAGCTCGTGGGCGGGCTGTTTTCGGCCGCCATTGCGCTGGTGGTGCTCTTCTGGCTCAACTGGCACCTGACATTGGCGACCATCGTGTTTCTCGCCATTTTCGGTGCGGGCATGGCGGTCGCGTTCCGCAAGTTGCGACCGCTCTTTCGCGAGCGCAGCGTGATCACCGCCGACGTCACCGGGCGCCTGGCCGAAACGATCGGCGGCATTCGCATCGTGAAGGTGTACACGGCGGAGGAACGGGAGCGCCTGGTGTTCGCCGGCGGCGTGAACCGGCTGTTCAAGAATGTCGCGGCCACCATCACTGGGACGTCGGCAACCGGTGCGCTCTCCACCGCGGTCGTCGGCTGTATCGGCGTGCTGTTGATGATCTTCGGCGGACGCGCGGTGCTCGCTGGCACCATGACGGTGGGCGGCCTGCTGATGTACCTCATTTTCATCGGTCTCGTGACCCTTCCGCTCGTGCAGATCGCGAGCATCGGTACGCAGCTGACGGAAGCGCTGGCGGGACTGGATCGGATTCGCGAGTTGAAGGACATGGCCACCGAGGACCAGGAAGACGCGCGCAAGGCGGCCGTGACGCGGCTTCGCGGCGACGTGCGGTTCGACAGCGTGTGGTTCTCCTACGAACCGGACGTCCCCGTGCTCAAGGGCGTGTCGTTCACGGCGCCCGCCGGCACGACCACGGCGCTGGTGGGTTCGAGCGGCTCCGGCAAGAGCACGCTGATCTCGCTGGTCATGGCATTCGCCCGGCCGCAACAGGGACGCATCCTGGTGGACGGCGCCGATCTGGACGCACTCAAGCTGCACGATTATCGCGGCCACCTCGGCGTCGTCATGCAGGACAATTTCCTGTTCGACGGCACGGTGCGCGAGAACATCGCGTTCACGCGGCCCGACGCGACCGAGGCGCAGGTCCTGGAGGTGGCGCGCATCGCCAACGTCGATGAATTCGTACGGACCTTTCCCGATCGGTACAACACGATCGTGGGCGAACGCGGCGTGAAGCTTTCCGGCGGACAGCGCCAGCGGGTCGCCATTGCCCGCGCCATTCTCGCGGATCCGCGCATCCTGATTCTCGACGAAGCCACGTCGTCGCTGGACAGCGAGAGCGAGCAGATGATCCAGGACGGCCTGCGCCGCCTCCGGGCTGGACGCACGACGTTCGTCATCGCGCACCGGCTGTCCACGATCACGAGCGCCGATCAGATCCTTGTGCTCGAGCACGGCGAGATCGTGGAGCGCGGAACCCATCAGGAACTGATCGCGCACAGCGGGCGCTATCGCGACCTCTACGAGCGGCAGCATCGGGTGGAGGAGGACCGCTACGTGAATCCGGGCGAAGATCCCATTCCGGAGGACACCACCGACGCTCGTGCCGAGGCGGGGCGGCTCGCGGCGAGGACGGGGACGTCGCTGTAGCGGGCCGAGCGCGACCTCAGAGCGCCATGGGTTGTCGCTCGCGACAAGCCGAGCGATCGCGGGTCGACAGCGCCCCCGTGCGCTTGATCACGAACGACGCATCGAGGGTGAAGAGCTTCCAGCGCACCACCGAGGCTTCCGGGAGGCCGGCGGCCTCGAGATCGCGGATGGCGACGTCGCCCGGCCAGGGGCTGTGCGTGGAGGTCGTGATCATCGCCAGCACCAGGTGCCGCGCCCGCCGGTTGAAGCGCGTACCGGAGCACACCAGCGCGGGGCGCCGCTTGGCCGACGCACGGTCGGTGAACGGAAACGGAACGATGACGACGTCGCCTGGCGTGGCCGGACTAGAGGTTGGCATACGCCGCATCGTCCTCGTCGGAGTTCCACTCGGGCGCGAGTGTGGCCTCGAGCGCGTGCAGCTCCTCCGACACGGGCCGCGCCTTGCGCACGCGGACGGCACCGCGCTCGATGACGAATTCGATGCGGTCGCCGGCGCCGAGTTGCAGCGTCTCGCGCACCTGCCTCGGGATGGTGGCCTGGTACTTCGTGGTCAACGTGGACACCGGCATGCTTCCTCCGTATGGCGTAATGTGTATTACGTAATACGGTAATAGGTGGGTGTGGGGAATGCCATCCTTGCGACCCCAAGTTGTCCGCCCAGGGCTGACCAGTGACATCCTTCCCACGCACATGTCCCGCCTGGGACGCCGCTAGAAGAACATCATCTGCATCCCCCCTCCGCCGCCGCCCATGCGCGGGTTCACGATGTTGTTGAAAATCGACCCGAAGCGGTAGCTGATGCCGACGCCGACAAAGTACCGGAAGCTCGTGGCCAGCTCGCGTTGGCGCAGCAGGATGTCCGCTTCGGACGCCGAGCCCTTCCGCAGCGACAACTGATCGCGGACCAGGCTGTAGTCGCCGAACACGTTGAACGAGAATCCTTTGAACAACTTGAGATCGGCGTTCCCGCCGAGTCCCACATCGTAGAGACCGGTCCGTGGCAGGTATTGGTTGACGCTGCTGTACAGGTTTGCCGATCCCCACGGTTCCGTCGTGGAGTAGCCCAGCGACAGCGAGTGCTGCAGAAGGCTCTCTCCGATTGCCAGGAAGATCGTGGTGTCACGGTACGAAAAGGACCGCACCCCCACCGCATATCTGACGGTGAGCAGCCGACGGCTGGATTCCTTGTAGGGAAAGAAGTCGTATTCCACGGCGGGCTGCACGCTGGCGGACAGTGTCGTGTTGCCAAACGTCGACGTGCTTATCGAGGCCGTGAGTCCGGCGGAGAACTGCGCGCCAAGGCTCTTGACCAGCGATCCATCCGCGCTTGCACTACGCGAAAAAAAGTGCTCCGTGGTATCCCGGGTGTCGTCGATCGGGAACGTGAAGCTCTGCAGATTCTGCGAACTGCTGAGGGACAGGTTCGTCTTCCATTCATCCGTTGTCCGGTTCGCGCTGACGCTCCCTCTGAGGTTCTCATTGTTCGAGGCGCTTTCGCCATTGCCAAATCCGTCGAACTGGATGCGGAAATTCCAGTAGTTCCAGGGATCGTGCGTTGGCATGGTCGGCGCCGCATCGCTCCCGGGCCCGCCTGCCGCGGGCACACTGATGCTCAGGCGCTGCCCAACGGGCGTACGGGCGACGTACGGCAGGATGCCGATTTGCAGGACGCGAGTGATGCCACGACGGATGGCATCCTGCGAGTCATTTGGCGATGCGTTGTATTGCAGGGAGTACGTGATGGCGGCCCATTCGCGCAGCCCGATGAAATGCATCGTGTACTGTGAGCCGCCGCCACCGGTGGCCTCCTGTGTCACGAGCACTTGCAGTTGCGCGTCGGCGCGATCCCGCATGTAATCCACCCATGGGATCTCCGTCCTGATGTAGTCCGTGTCGCAATAGCGCGTGCAGTCGAGGAACACCCGTAGCGCAGACGTGGTGTCCCGCGCCTTCGCGGGCGCGGCCGCCTGCTGAGCGGCGATTTCTGGCGCCGCCAGGACGAGCACCGTACAGGCGCGAACGATCGTACCACGGATGTTCATGACGACGCGGTGGGTGCGAGTGGGCTCGGCAATGCTGGACGCAGCAAGGTAACCGACCGCGGTCCTACTGCAGCGGCGACGAGACGGCCGAAACCACTGCGGCGACCTCCCGTACGGTCTGTGTGCGTATCAGCGGTCACCTGTTCCTTGCGCGTCCTGCGGGACGCGCGCGATCCCCGCAGGAGAAAGGCTCATGACTCGACGCAACTGGATCTGGCTGGCCGTGGGCGTGGCCTTCGTGGTCGGGAACGTGGCTGGCGCCGTGTTCGCCGCGTGGGCAGGGGAACTGATTCACGCCAGCGTCCACGGCGGCCTGGCTTTGCTCGGCTCATACCCGGTCTGGCGTCTCACGCGCCAACTCCAGACGGACCGTGCTCGGCGCCACGTGGACGCTGCCCCCCCCGCCGCTCGCAGCGAGCTCACCGACCGATTGAAGGACCTGGAACAGTCCGTGGACGCCGTGGCGCTGGAAGTCGAGCGCATCGGCGAAGGACAGCGATTCATGACGCGAGTCTTCACTGAAAAGGGCGCCGCGCAGGCGAGTGGTCAGGAGGCCGAGCGGGTCAAGGTGAAGGCTTCAGATGACGGTCCCGCCTGAGCTGTCGGCGTGCGGCGCTGCGCACGGAAGACGCCTTAGTCGTCGGCCTCCGGCGTCGAGTCCCGCCTGGTGATGATCAGATAGATGACCGTCGCCAGAATTGCGGCGAGAAAGAGTGCGCTCGTCACTACGGGTCCCAGACCCACTCCACCGTCGTCGCGCGACTGCGACAGGTAATCGCCCAGTGAAGCGCCAAGAGGACGCGTGAGGATATACGCGATCCAGAATGCGAGCACAGCGTTGAGGCCGAGCCGGAAATGCGCCAAGGCGACCAAGGCGATGGCGGCGGCGAACAGGACCGCCGAGAGGGGATAGCCGAGCTTCAGCGTTTCGGCGACGAGATCTCCGGATGCCGTGCCCAGCGCGAAGGTGAACAGAATGGCGAGCCAGTAGAACGCCTCGCGCCTGACCGTGCGGATGCTGTGAATCGACAAGGTCTTTTCGACTCCGTACCATGTCGCGAAGATCACTGCGAGTGCGACCGCAAAAATCGCTGTCGTGACGACGAGCGACACGCCGAAATTGTCGGTCAGGTTGTCGGTAATGAGTGTACCGACGATGCTGATCAGCACGACGGCCAGCCAGTAGATGCCGGCGTGGTACCGGGGCCAGCGAAATTGAAAGAAGAGCACGATGAGCAGCAGAGTGCCCATCACGACGGTCGTGCCCGTCAGACCCAGGTGGAAGCTGGCGTTGAGCGAATCAGCGGCCGTCTCGCCGACGGTGGTGCAGAGCACCTTGATGATCCAGAAGAAGACCGTGATCTCTGGAACCTTGTTCAGCAACTGCCGGGAAGCTGGGGCTGGCGTGGTCATTCATTCAACGGGTCTGAGGAGCAGGCGCATTCGTGAATCCGCTCGATCGGTTGCGCCGAGGAGCTTGCTTCGAGTGCATTTCTCGAATCATGGTCATTCGAGGCGGTTGGCCTGCGCCAGCGGCGAGTCGAGCACCTGCCGCACCTTTCGCGCGAGCATCGTAGCGGTAAACGGCTTTCCCAGATAGTTCACACCGGCGGCGAGGATCCCGTGCCGCAGTACCGCATCATCGGTGTAGCCTGATACGAACAGGATCTTTCCGTGCGGCCGCCGAGCGGAGAAGTTTTCGGCTAGGCGCTGGCCGGATGGCAAATGCATAGCCGAGCATCGCGCAGTCAAGTAGCTCGCGCCGCCGAGTGCCCCGATGGCGATATGCCGTCGACGGCCGCGGAGGACACCCGTATTCGATGGTGTGTCTGTGCTCTCGAGCTTGCCCCTCACGGGCGCTTGACCGTTCCGAGTGTTTCGTCGAGAAACGCATTGATGGCAGGAACGCCTGCCTGCGCGGGCGGCAGATGTCCCGCGCCCTCCACGAGCACCAGCTTCTTTGGTTCACGAAGGAGACTCCACAGCGGGAGCCCCCGAGTGGCCCAGACCTCGTCTTCGTCATTGCGTCCATTGACGAGGAGCTTCGGAGGCTTCAGGTACGCGGCGAAATTGATGTTGCTTACCTCCGGCATGGTGGGCTGCAGGCGTTCGTCAATGCCGCCGCCCACGAATACGATGCTTCGGAATCGATCGTCAACGCCCGCGAACACAAGGCGAGAGCCGGAGCCCCAGCTCAGGCCATAGTACGCAAGTCTCTCGTGGTCGATGTCGGGACGACTCTCCAGATAGTCCAGACCGCGTCGCACCTCGGTAGCGCGAAGCACCATCTCGTCGCGAAACTGCACGCTGTTCGATGGCGCCGGGGGATGATTCGGCTCCCACTCGTGGCCGATCATACCCTTCAGCACCGCCACCCACACGGCGCGTCCCGCCTTGATGTGCGGCGCGAGCACCCGCTCCACTTCGTCGGACGCCGGATGACCGAAGAACGCGGCGTTGCTAGGTACATATACGATCGTTTGATACGGCGGCGGCACCAGCCGAGGCAGATAGAGAAAGGCAATGACCGAGTCGCTGTTGCCGGCCACGTATTGAATCTTTTCTCGCGTCCAGTCTGGCAAGGACGAGCGTTCGAGAACGTGCGCCTGGAGTGGCCGGTGGTCGTACTCATAGTGGCTTCTGAGCGCGCGAAAGGCGGACTCGCTCACCGGCTGGTACTCGGGCGTTCGCTGGTGGACACGGAGCAGCGACGCGCCCTGGTCACCGGTGGCGCCGGCCGCGGTGCGGCCGCAGCGGAATCCGAGCGTCGGCGTGGCCAGGAATCCATCGTGGAATGCGTACGCGGCGAACACGTACACAGGGTCTTCGAAAGACGCGCCGGTGGAGACGAACCCCTGTTCCACCGGAGTTCGCGTCCATTCCGCCACGTTGCCGGCCATGTCGTACGCGCCGTACGGGCTGATACCGAAGGGATAGCTGCCTACGGCGGTGGTACCGTTCGTTCCGAGGTTCGCGCGTTGGTTGGCTGGTTCGCTGGGTGCCGCCGCGCCCCAGGGCAGGACAATCGCTTCCCCATGCGCGGCGGCGCGGCCGCGCGCCGCCTGCTCCCATTGGAAGAGCGTGGGCAACTGTTTTCCTTTCCACTCGCAATAGGCTTCGGCCTCGTACCAGCTGACATCGGACACCGGATGGCGGCTCATCCCATTGGGAAAGTCCTGATTGGACCACGAGCGTGGACTGGGCAAACCCGTCTTGTCCACAAACCGGCGCATCGCGTCACTGGCGCCGACTGGCTTGCCCTGCTCCACAAAATCACGCTGCCACAAGGACGCGCGGCCGTATCCTCCCGCCCGCACGAATGCCTTGTAGTTCTCGTTCGTGACCTCGTAACGGTCGATGGCGAAGTCGTCCAGCGTGGCGATCGTTCCGGCTGGCGCATCCGGGCCGACCAACTCATGCCGGCCGCCGTCCACGCGAACCATCTCGTCGGACTCTCCGTTCTTCGGCGGCAACTTCACGCGAATGCGGATAGTGGAGTCCGCCGTGAACCGAAATTCGAATCGCTGGAAGGCACTGGAGGCAATGCGCTCCACGGGGGCGAATCCGTCTTTCGTGATCACCACTCGATAATCACCGCGCGCGAGCCGCAGGTTCGCGATAGGGGTCGTGCCGATGGCGCGCCCTGGCGGGGATGGCGCGTCCGGAGAGAATCGCTCGATTGACGCGCTTGCGCCGGCAGGATCCGTGACGATGCTGAGATGATCGGCGACAAGCGGGAGCAGACGCGCAAGGGTGGTATCACTTCTGATCCAGCGTTCAGCAGCGGTCGCCAGCGCGTACGCTTCGGCAAATCGCCCTGCCTTTGCGAGTCGCTCTACCCGTACCAGGGATACGCGAGAGCGCTCGCGTTGAAGTCGTCCCCACAAAGGCCACGCAATGACGATCGCCGCCAGCACGAGCACAACCAGCGCCGGCGACAGCGTTCGGCGTCCGACCGGAGTTGCCTCCCCGCGTGCGCGCACGCGTCCGCGAACTGCATGACCGTGTCGAAGCGCTGTTCAGGAGCGGGCGCCATGCCTTTCCGTATCGCCGCATCGAGCGAGGCGGGAATTTCCGGCCTCCGGGCGCGGGCGGACGGGACCGCACCGGTCGCCCGCTTCGCGATCATGGACTGCGGCGTGAGCGCCGCGTACGGCAGGTCACCTGTGAGTAGTTCGTACAGCACGGATGCGAGCGCATACTGATCCGTCCGACCATCGACGGATGCGTCGCCGGTCATCTGCTCCATGCTCATGTACGCGGGCGTGCCAAGCGAGAGACCGGCCTGGGTCAGCCGCTCGCCGGCGGCGGAGGTAATGGCCAAAGCGATCCCGAAGTCCGCCACGACTGCCTCGCCCTCGTGCATCAGGATATTCTCGGGCTTGATGTCTCGATGCACCACGCCCTGCCGATGGGCGTAGTCGAGAGCGCTGGCCACCTGCTTTACGATCAGGATTGCGTCGTCGATCGAAAGCCGAGTTTCCCTATGCAGCCTGGCTCCCAATGACTCGCCCCTCACATACGGAAGGACGTAAAAGAGAGAACCGGCTGCCTCGCCCGAGTCGATGAGGGTGAGTCTGTGCGGATGATCGAGCTTGGCCGTGATGCGTGTTTCCTGGAGGAACCGCTCGGTGCCGAGTGCTGCTGCGAGTTCGGGCCTGAGGACTTTGACGGCGACACGCCGATCGTGGCGAACGTCTTGGGCCAGGTAGACAGTCGCCATCCCGCCCGCGCCGATCTCGCGGTCGATCACGTAGCGGCCGGAGAGTGCGTCGTTCAGCGCCTGAATGCCATACATCGTCGCGGAGTGGAGAGAGATTGGGCGAGCGGCGCGAAGATACAGGTACGCGCTCGTGCAGCGCCATGTCTCGCGGCGGGATTGGCCTCCCGCCGTCTTCACCACTCCACGACGCGGAGGCGGTACACAAACCGCCCCCGTGAATGGCCTTGTCCTCAGTACTCCCATCGCCGGTCAATCGACCTCCGACGGCGCGGTGATCGCCTGACTGCGCTACGGTTTGCCGATCGGCTTCATGACAGGCGGGAGGTACTCGACGCGCCAACCAACGCGCTCGCCATCTGTGCCTATCGAGAACGCGTACGGCATCTGCACGAGCTGGCGAACTGCCCTGCCCTTCACCATGGCTGGCTGGAAGCGCATTTCCGGCAGCGCGTTTCTCACGGCATTCGTGAACAGTGGATGGCTCGACTTCACCACTTTGAGCGTGCCGGGATCGACGCTACCATCTGCATTGACGACGAACATCGTTAGTACCTCACCCGACACGTTTGCCGTCCGCAACGAATCGGGATAGCGCGGAATGCCGAGACCAGCGAGCGGCGTGGCCATCCTGTCCACCGTGAACTCTCGAAACTCGTTGCTGTTTGCTGGCACCAATGCCGTCTCGCTTGAGGCACCAGGGTCCTTGCTCAGCGCGAACGTGAACGGCTGTTGTACAAGTTGCCGTACGCTCTTGCCTCCCACCTCGGCCGGATGGAAGCGCATGTTCGGGAGAGCCCTCTCCACCGCGCTCGCGAATAGCGGGTGCGACGACTTGACCGCCTTGAACGAGCCGTCTTCGTACCTGCCTGTTCGGTCAACCACGAACTGGGCGATCACCTCGCCTTCGACAGCCGCCTGCTTCAGCGAATCGGGATATCGGACGTTGCCCGTGCCTGGCACCTGCTGCGCTGCGCGCTCCACCTGGAATTCGAACAGCACCTGATCGGGGTCTATCGCGACCGGGCTTCGCGTGGCCACGATTCCTGATGCCGCCGGCCCGGCTACGCCGTCTTCGATGCGCGACGCGCACGCCGCACCCGCCACGATGATGGCTCCCGCAATGCCAAGGGCGATCCGCGACGACCGGCGCGGCAATTGAGCGTCACGCATGGCGATGATCCTCCGTTCGAGATGTGAGGTCGAGGCAGCGAGCATCGGCGACAGGACCATCCTGGTCTGCCGCTGGGAGAGGAGCAGAATCAGTTTTCCATACTCGTTGGCGTTGCCGGTCGAACCGAGCACACGCGCGTCGCAGTCAATCTCGAGCGCCAACCGCGCGCGACGGGCGATCCACCAGAGCGGGAGATTCCACGGCAGGAGGGACAGCGCGAGCGACGAGCCAAGCACCAACCACGGGTCACGCGCGCGGCAGTGTTCCCGTTCGTGTGCCAGCACGAGGCGACGATGGGGCTCGTCGAGCTCCAACACCGATTCCGGAATGAGCACCGCTGGCGAGCGGACGCCGATGACGGCCGGTCCGATATCGACACTCAACAGCACGGGCACGCCGTCAACAACCCGCGAGGACGCCGCTCGGCGCACCCGGCTCAGCAGTCGCAAACCGCGACCGAGCCTCGCGAGCATCACTAGCGTGGCAACTGCCCACAGCGCCAGCAACATTACGTCAAGACGTTGCGCCCACTGTACTGATGCCGGCATTGGGTCGGGGACGACATACAGCGTGGGGAGACGCGCCGCGAACGTGTGCACGGGGCCATCATCGCGTATGGTGCGCCGCACTATTGCGGCAAGTACCGGCCACGTCACGGACGCCGCGAGAGCCGCTAGCCAGGCCCACCGTGCCTGTCGGCCCGCAGCGCGGAGCGCGATCTCCGCACAGTGGGCGGCGGTGCCGAGGAGCATCGCGAACAGCACCGCGGACAACATCCACGTGGCGATCATGACGCCGCGCCTGGCTCGTCCGGCTTCGACAGTCGTTTCGCGATCCGGCGCAGATCCTCCGGCGCCAGGTCATGGTCGTCCACGAGTTGCGTCAGCAGCGCTTCGGGTGAACCGAGGAACAAGGTGTCGATGAGACGGCGAAGCGCGCGCCGCTGGGCAGCACGCTGCTTGACTTTGGGATAATACCGGTGCGCACGCCCCTCCTCCTCCCGTCGGAGAAAGCCCTTCGTTTCGAGATTGCGGAGAATAGTAAGGACGGTGGTATAAGCGAGGCCGACGCCGAGTGCCTGCTGGACTTCCGCGACGGTGCCGGACGTCCGTTGCCAGAGCACCGTCATCACGTCGAGTTCGCGTTCGCCGAGTGGGTTGGGGTTCATGGGTGCTCCGTCCGAAAGCGTGGTGACTACTACGTTGGTAGTAGTTACATCCGCACGGCACCGTTGTCAACTACTGTGATAGTAGCTGTTGACCAGCCGACGAAGACGGGCCTGGAGACCCGGACGACGAGGCCAGCGCGAACCACTCCATACGGTTGCAACGGACGGCAATCGCTTGCCGTGGTATCCGCTCGATCCGTCACGGACTCACGTCAGGGCAGGCCTCGCCGCTGCAACGGAGTCGTATGGATGCCGTCCAGTGCAGCAACTGCCGAAGGCTCCTGTAGCCGATCGCGTATTGTCCCGGCTCTCGCGCCTCGCCACCGACGGCTTCGTACGGATTCGGGAACTGACCTGCCGCGGCGTACGGAAACGAATCGTTGATGATCACGAGTGGATCTGACGGATCGGTGTCATCGTCTGATTCGTAACCGATCAATAGCACCGCATGCTGGCGAGCGGCGCCAGCAGGCGCGAACTGGGCTGGGGGCGAGATCCCTGCAATGACTGGCCGTCCCGCGTCAATGTCGGCCCTCAGCACGGAGGGCGGCAGGGAGTACGGGTACATGATCGTGCCCAGCCTCCCGACCTCCACGTGTCTCACACTCGCCACGAGCGTCGGATAGTTTCGGATGACGCCCGCCAGATAATACAGCGAGGGCGCTTCAACGTGACACCGCGCGCAATTCTGTCTGCACGCTGGAGCGGCGAGAGCGATGATGCCGCAGTGATAGTCGCTTCCAGCATTGGTTGTCGGAACGTCATAGTACTTGAATACCATCTCGGCGGTGCTTACCCAGCTCAACTCCGCGCTTGCCTGAGAGACGGGATCGATGTCGAGGGTCCGCTGTGCGTCGGCGCTGTTGAGGGCGAGGAGCGCGAACGTGATCGCGACGATGTGTTTCGACAGCAATGGCATTGTCGATCTCCGCTTTCGAGTTTCACGGTCAGCGATGCTCTCGTTCATGTACGCGCGCGCGGTTGGGTTGCCCCACAGCACATCCTCGTCGAGCACGCTCGAGCTGCCATTCCACGCACTGCCGCCTCTTGCAGGCTACGTGCAGCGACCGTGCCATCCGCAGCACCTTTACCGGACGCGCCGCGCATGCTCGATCGCTTGTCGGGAGATTCCCGCTCCTCTGTGAGGATATTTTCGCCGACGCACGCGGGCATTTGCCTGACCCTGCGGCGCCCTTGGGACGGCGAGACTTCGTCAACCATCAGAGGAGGTCGTCGATGTCCACCGATCGTTCTGGAAGCGACACACTTGAAACTCTTGTTCATGCGCCGACGACTCGACGCTCCTTTCTTCGTCGGGCCACGCTGAGTGCGGTTGGAGCCGGCGCCCTGGTCGCATGCGGCAAGGCGTCGGCCGGTTCGAACGCGGCCGTTGTCGCAGCCACAGGCGCTCCACAGGCCGCAACTGGCGGAACGATGGGAGCCCACGACACGATGAAGGCCCCTGCGAGCATCTCCACCGCCGAAGCGATGGACGCCATGCACGAAAAGGGTATCAAGGCGTTTCCCGCCAAGACGGAGGGCAAGGGCAACCAGCTTCTCGCGCCGCGGATGGAAAAGGGCGTCAAGACGTTCGATCTCACCGCGTCGGTGGTGCAGTGGGAAGTGGAACCCGGCCGACGCGTGGAAGCGTGGACGTACAATGGAATGGTGCCAGCCCCGCAGATCCGCGTGCGGGAAGGCGACCGGGTGCGCGTGAATCTGAAGAACGATCTGCCTGAATCCACCGCGATCCATTTTCACGGGCTCGAACTGCCGAACGACCAGGATGGCGTGCCGTTCATCACGCAACCACCGGTCAAACCGGGAAAGACGTACAGCTACGAGTTCACGGTACCGAACGCCGGCTCGCACATGTACCACTCGCACCACAACTCGACCAAGCAGGTAGGACTCGGCCTCCTGGGCGCGTTCGTGGTGGAGCCGAGGGACATGTCGCACGAACCCAAGGTAGACGTGGACTATGTGTTGGTGCTCAACGACGGCGCGCACGGCTACACGTTCAACGGCAAGAGCTTCCCGGCCACGGAGCCGATCGTCGCGAAGCTGGGTCAGAAGGTGCGCATCCGGTATATGAACGAAGGGATGATGATTCATCCCATGCACCTGCACGGCATGCACCAGACCGTAATCGCGAAGGACGGCTGGCCCCTGTCGAATCCGTGGAAGTGCGACACGCTCAATATCGCGCCGGGCGAGCGATACGACGTGATCGTCAATTGCAACAACCCGGGAACCTGGGCCTTCCACTGCCACATCCTGCCGCACGCCGAGAGCGATCGTGGGATGTTCGGGATGGTGACGGCGCTGATTGTTCAGAAGTAAGCGGACATGCGATCGAGAAGCATTCGTAGCGCCGAGCGCACTCCCGCAGCCAGCCACTCCATACGGCTGGTTGCGGCCGATCCTACGATCGCACCACCAGCATCACTCGCCCGCGCTCGGCGATGGTTTCCATTCTTGTTAGTGGTGCAGTCGCCGGGCCGTTGACGACCCGGCCGTCAGTGTTGAACGCACTGCCGTGACACGGGCAGCGAATGAGTTGCTGCGCGGCGTTCCAACCGAGCGGACAGCCCTGGTGCGTGCAGACGGCAAGGAAGGTCCGGACTTCGCCACCGGCGTTGACGAGGATGAGCGGCGTCTCGTCGTGTGTCGTCCGCAAGCCCAAGCCTGGCTTCACATCGTCAATGCGAGCGATTGGAACCAGTTGCGCACCTCTGAGCCGTGCGACCGCCGAGTCACACGCGACGAGCGCGCCGAGCACGAGCGTCTTGAGCGCAGCGCGGCGACTCGTCACGACGGCCGGTGCGCCATGGCTACCGTCATCCGTTGTGGGAACTCGCCCACCTTGATGCGCGTAATTTCCCTGCGTTCGGCGATGGAGATCACGGACACCGTATTGTCGCGGCGGTTGCTCACGTAGGCGTACTTGCCATCATGGCTGAACACCACCCAGTTCGGCTCGCGTCCTACAGGCACGGTGGCCACGAGCTTCAGGTCGGGCACCGAATAGAGGGCCGTGAACCCGCTCAGCGATCCGTTGGCCACCAGGAACTTCCCGTCATTCGTGAGCCCGATGCCGTGATTGACTACCCAATGCGACGCCTTGAGCGTGGCCTCGGGCGTGGGTCCGTAGGGGGTGGGCAGCTTGACCGTCCTGACGATGCTATCGCGTGCCACGTCGATGACCACGAAGCCGTGTAGTCTGGACAGCTGCGCATAGAGGACCTTCTCGTCGGGCGACAGCTGGAACGGCCGAACGCCGTCGGGTGTGTGCAGCACGCGCTTGACTGTGTTGGTCGCGACATCCACCACCGTCACCTGATTTCCTTCCATCAAACCGACGTACACGAACTTGCCCGACGGTCCCAGGATAGTGCCGTGCGCGCTCTTCCCGACGTCGAGCCGTTTGACGATTGCGTGCGTCTTCGTATCGACCACTACGAGCTCTCCCTTGTCATAGAGGGGGACGTAGAGAAAGCGTTCGTCGCGCGAGAGGGTGAGGTGGTTCGGGGTACCACCCACGTCCACGCGCCAGAGCGCGTGTTCGGTGCTGGTACTGACCGCGATCACGTCCCTCGTGTCCAACCGGCTGATGTAAAGGACGTCGCCGTTGCGTGAGGATATCACGTCATCAGGATCATTGCCGACGACGCTGGCCGGAATGGTTCCGACCACGCGGTGCGCGGGAATCTCGATGATCGAGAGGTCA
>JANYIN010000013.1 GCA_025362035.1 Gemmatimonadaceae bacterium
AGCGTCGTCGCGAACAGGTCCGGAAGCGCGTCCACGGCGATGAGAATGCCGATGCCCTCCACCGGCAGCCCGATCGCACTGAACAGAGGCGTGAGCATGATGAACGCGCCGCGCGGGATGCCTGGAACGCCAAACGTCAGGAAGACCGTGGAAAATGCGACCGTCGCCAATTCGCGTGCGTGGAGTGGCACTCCGTAGAACCAGCTGACGAACAGAGCGCCCATCGTCCACGATACCGGACCGGCGATCTTGAAGGTGGACACCGCGAGGGGCAGCACGAATCCCGTGACGCTCGTCGGGAGTCTCAGTTCCTCCTCCGCGCTCTCGACCAGTGCGGGAAGGGTGGCGATGGACGAGCTGGAGCTGAATGCGATCAGCTGGGGAGGAAGGGCCGCGCGCGCGAACGCACGAACGGGAACACGGCCGAAAAGGGCGACGATGGGATAGAGAAGGAGAATGACCGCGACGCATCCGACGGAGTACGCCGCGATGTACGACCCGATGGCGCCCGCAAGCGTGCCGCCCGCATGCGCCGCGAGCGGAAGCACGAGCGCGAAGACGCCGATGGGGGCGAGTGCAACGATCCACCGCACCATCGTGAGCATCGCTTCGCTCAATGCGCCCGAAAAGCCGAGCAGCGCCGAGCGGGAGGCGGGCGAACTCCTGGCAACGGCCAGGGCGAAGAGCAGCGTGAAGAGAATCAGCGGAACCATCGCCCCATTCGCAGCGGCGGAAACCACGTTGGTGGGAATCAACGACGTGAGCCACGCCGCGAGCGTCTGCGTCTGCCCGCCCGACGCGAGCTGTCCGGCCGCCTCGGCGGCGCCTGGTGGGAGCTGCGGCCGGCCGCCCACGTTCGGCGGCACGAGGGTCAGCAGGAACGCGGCGAGTGGAATGACAAGCGTCGCGGTGGAGATGAGCATCGCCCAGAACACCAGCAGCGTTCGCCCACCCAGACGGCCGATCGCTCGGACATCGCTCGCGGAGGCGACGCCGGTGACGAGCAACGCCACCACCAGGGGGATGACCGTCATCCGGATGCCGTTCACCCAGACGGTTCCGATGGGCGCGATGGCATCCGCCGCGTGAACCAGCGACGTATTGCCCGATGCGCCAATGAGCGCACCGGCAGCGATGGCGGAACCGAGGGCGACGAGAACGCGCGTTCCTTCTTTCATTTCTCATGGACTGGTGAACCGGCGAACCACGACGCTACATCATCAAGTCTCCGCCATTGATATCCAACGAAGTGCCGGTGAGATAGCCCGCCGCTTCTGATGCGGCAAAGCAGATCAGGTCGGCGACCTCGAGGGCGGTCCCCAGTCGCGGCACGGGATAGTTGGACGCCAACTGCTCCAGCCGTGCGGCCGAGGCATTCTCGTGCGTGAGCTCCGTGTCGATCATGCCGGGACAGATCGCGTTCACGGTGATGCCGAACTTCCCGAGCTCCTTGGCTGCCGCCCGCGTCAGGCCAAGGAGTCCGGCCTTCGACGCCGTGTAGTGCGCGCCGCCGAGCGTGCTGACCATGCGACCCGCGGACGAGGAGATGTTGATCACCCGCCCGTAGTGCTGCGCCTGCATGACCGGGAGAGCTGCTTTGGTGAGCAGAAACGGCGCGACGAGATTCACGTCGAGCGCTTTACGAAACTCGTGGGCCGACAGGTCGGGAAAGCGCGTCGATCGTGCGTGCGCGGCGTTGTTGACCAGGATGTCCAGCCGTCCGAATCGCTTGACGGTGAGGTGGATGATCTCCTCGGGCACGCCGGGCAACGTGATGTCGCCCGGCACCGCGAATGCGCGCTCGCCCAGGACGCGGGCGACTTCGTCCGCGCGTTCCGCATCGCGCACGTTGACGGCCACAGACGCGCCCCGCTCGTAGAGACGCGCGGCCGTCGCACGCCCCAATCCGCGTGAGGCACCGGTGACGAGCGCAACTCGGCCGGCGAAATCGTTCACGAAAGCGTCGAGAGAATGTGGTCCTTCCGAGAGAGCGGGCGAATATGAGCGCGGATCGACAGGAGGGCAATTCGAGGCCGCATAGGTTCTCAATTGAACTGCCTACCGCGGACAACTGCCTACCGCGGATGAACGCGGATCACACAACCGAATGCCCGCGGATACTTCGCAGGAATGGACCTCGGGTCAGTTCTGGTCTGTCGTGGATCCCCGTAAAAGGGTAGAAGAAACGAGTCTACGAAAGCTGGGTTTCGGGCCGAAATTCAGCACGAATCCAACGTGCACACGAGTTGCCTTGAGGTAGTTCAGAACCTGTGCTTCGTGAGCCGAATGTATCTTGTCAGCCGTCTTCAATTCGATGATGATTTGTTCCTCCACCAGGAGATCGGCTCGAAAA
>JANYIN010000034.1 GCA_025362035.1 Gemmatimonadaceae bacterium
GACGTCGAGGCCGATGAGGTCGGCGAGGGCGAGCGGACCCATCGGGTGCGCCATGCCGAGCTTCATCACGGTGTCGATCGCCTCGGGCGTCGCGACGTTTTCGAATACGCAGTACACCGCTTCGTTGATCATCGGCATCAGGATGCGATTCGCCACGAAGCCGGGATAGTCCTTCACTTCCACGGGGGTCTTGCCGACGAATTTACTCCACGTGATCACTCGCTCGGTCGTCGCGTCCGAGGTCGCGAGGCCGCGGATGATCTCCACCAGCTGCATCACCGGCACCGGATTCATGAAGTGCATGCCGACGACCTGTTCGGGACGCCGCGTGCGCCCCGCGATCTCGGTGATGGAAATGGAACTGGTGTTGGTCGCGAGAATAGCCCCAGCGTCCGCCTTCGCATCGAGCTCGTCGAAGATCTTGAACTTGAGTGCGCGGTTTTCGGTCGCCGCTTCGATGATGAGCGCCGCGCCATGCACGGCATCCATAGAGGTGGACGACTTCAGCCGCCCCAGGATCGTGGTCTTGTCGCCCTCGTCGAGCGTGCCCTTCTTGATTTGGCGATCCAGGTTCTTCGCGATGGTGGCACGCCCCTTCGTCAGCGCAGATTCGGCGACGTCGATCATCGTGACATCGAGCCCCGCCTGCGTGAACGCGTGCGCGATACCATTGCCCATCTGTCCCGCGCCAATGACGGCGATACGATCGACCATCGTGCTATGACTCCTCGCGGCGGCGCCGCGTGTGGAAATACGCCAATCCGGCCAGCATCCCGAGAGCGGCAATCGCGCCGCCCTCCGGTCCCCAGCTGCCCCCGCTGAGCCACGCGGGGGCAGTCGACACCGCCAGATAGCCGGGCGACTCGAACTGAATGCCGCTCACCGACGCGTGGACGGGCACCGCCATCACCCAGTTCCATGCCAGATGCGCCATCCATGCGGCGTAGAGGCTGTTCAACACCACGCGCACCGTTCCCAACAGCAGGCCCGACAACATCACGACCCCCACCGATTCGACGGTCGCGCCGGGATTCGCCAGATGCAGCAGTCCGAACATCACGCTTGTCAGCATGACGGCGAGCCGTGCACCCACGCTGTCGCGAACGACCGAAAGAAGATAACCGCGGCAGATCAGTTCTTCTGCCAGCGCGGCCGGGGCAAGCACCGCGGTCACTCGCAGTGCGGCGCCGATCCAACTGCCATTGGCGGGCGCGGGCCCGAATTGAAGGAGACCGGCCGCGAGGAGTGTCGCGCACGTAATCACGATCGCCCCGCCTCCCACGAGCAGTCCCGTGACCATCGGACGCGCCCGCACCGCGCCTCGCGTCATGCCCACCACACTCCACGGACGTCGATCGATCGATCGCAGCATGATCGCCGTCGCGGCGATCGCCGCTGCCAGTTCGAGGTACATGTCCACCCGAATCCGCAGGCCGACCGTGGTGACCGCCCATGTGAGCGGTCGCAACAGGAACTCCGTCGCGGCCGCGGTGCAGATCACGTAGAACAGGATGAAGGCGAACACGCGCCCGATCGTCGGCGCGAAGTTGCGCGAGACGTCGGGCGGCACCCCGCCGGTCAGCCGGTTCCGCGGCGCACGCCGGAAACGGCGGCCGCCAGCAGCGCCTTCACCGCGTCCGCGGCGACGAACGGGACCACGCCCATGAGTGCGGCCGTTTCCACGTTGCCCTGAATGACCGTCAACTGCGACAGTCCGCCCAGGTAGAGCACCAGGATGCCGGCTTCAGCTGCCAGGGCTCGCGTGACGAAGCGCCGCTCGCCAGCGCCGAGCACACCGACGAGCGCCGCGGCAACCGGATAGGCAAGGAGATAGCCGCCGGTCGGTCCGAGCAGCCTCGCAATTCCGGGCAGTCCCATCGGTGCAAACACCGGAAGGCCTGCGGCCCCCGCGATCAGATAGACCACCATTGCCGCCGCCGCGTCCACAGGGCCGAGCAACAGCCCTGCAAGCACAACCAGCAGCGGTTGAAGGGTCAGCGGCACGGGAGTGCCGGGCATCGGGACGGCGAACTGCGCCCCCAGCGCTACCGCACCGGCGGCGAGGAGAACCGCGAGCGCGCGCGTGCGCGGCGAACGAGCAGCAAGGACCATGGACGTCATGCTATTTCCCCCGGGTAACGGAAAGTGCGACCGCATCACCGCCACCAAGGCAGAGCGTCGCAAGTCCACTGTCGAGATCGCGATCCTGCAACGCGTACAACAATGTGGTGAGCACGCGGGCACCACTGGCACCGATGGGATGACCGAGCGCGATGGCGCCGCCATTCACGTTCACGCGGTTCCAATCCCAGGCCAGTCCCGCACCGTCGGCCAGCGCCTGTGATGCGAACGCCTCGTTCGCTTCGATCAGATCGTACTGATCGATGGTCTTTCCTTCCTTCTTCATGAGATTGTTCACGGCCGTGATCGGCGCGAAGAACAACTCCTTTGGATCCACCGCGCCAGTTGCGTACGCCGTGATGCGGCCGAGAATCGGCAATCCGTGAGCCTCCGCATACGCCAGGGACGTCACCACGAGAGCGGCGCCGCCATCGTTCAGCGAGCTGGCATTGCCGGCCGTCACCGTGGCATCGTCGCCCTTGCCGAATGCGGGGCGAAGCTTGGCGAGCAGGTCGGCGGTCGTGTCGGAACGGGGACCTTCGTCCACATCCACCATCGTGTCGCCCTTCTTGCCGGTGATGGTGACCGGCTCGATCTCCGCCTTGAATTTGCCAGCCTGTTGCGCCGCCACCGCCTTGCGGTGCGAGGCGGCCGCGAATTCATCTTGCTGCTGGCGCGTCACGCCGGCCTTCCTGGCCGTGTACTCCGCGTGGCTTCCCATGTGAACGTCGCAGGACGCGCACCATAGGCCGTCCTTGAGGACGCCGTCCACCATCTTCTGGTCGCCCAGCTTCACACCGTTGCGCATCCCGTAGGTGTAATAGGGTGCGCTCGACATCGACTCCTGGCCGCCGGCAATGATAACCTGCGCGTCGCCCGCCTTGATGGATTGGGCAGCCAGCATCACGGCCTTGAGGCCCGATCCGCAAACCTTGTTGATCGTCAGGGCACTCACGCTGGCCGGGATGCCTGCCTTGAGCATGGCCTGCCGAGCGGGCGCTTGCCCAACGCCCCCCTGCACCACGTTGCCCATGATGACTTCGTTCACGTCATCCAGCGGAATGCCCGCACGGGCAATGGCCGCCTTGATGGCAATAGCGCCAAGGTCCGGCGCGGAAAACGGCGAGAGAGCACCGAGAAACTTGCCGATCGGCGTGCGAGCGGCTGCGACGATGACTGGAATACGGGATTTATCGGACATTTTTGGGCGCCGGAGTCAGTCCCCGCGCGAAAGCGCAT
>JANYIN010000037.1 GCA_025362035.1 Gemmatimonadaceae bacterium
CGGCGCCCGGCACGATCGTCGGTGTGTTCACGCCCGTGGACGGCTTGTACTTGAGCTTCGTCGTGTCGTAGGTGACGTACTTGGTGGAATCGGCGAAGAACGACTCTTCCGCCGTGACGAGGTTGCGGAGGTCCGACTTCATCGCGGCGATGTACGCCTTCGACTTGGTGTTGGCGAACTTGGGAATCGCGATCGCGGCCAGAATGCCGATGATGACGACCACGATGAGCAGTTCGATGAGCGTGAAACCACGGCGTGCGCGGGTATTCATGTTGGGTAGTCTCCGGAACTTTGCGGTGGGTGAACCGTCGCGATGGACCATCGGGCGGGTACTCAGGGTGGGGGTGCAGACGACCGACCCTATGGCAACAGGTGGACCACGGCGCGCGAAATTGCCCAACCTGTGTAATTGCATACGTTTATGCTGCTTCTGGCGGAGCCGCAGTACGCTCGTTGCTGCCGATTTTTGCGCCATCCCTCGCAGTTTGCGAGGAGTGGCTGGGCATCGGAAAGCTTGTGCCAAGGGCGAATTATAGGTGTGGCAAGCCCAAACTGATGTTGGCCTGTCGCACCGCCTCGCGCAGCAGGTGGACTTCGCGCGGTGGCGCGTATCGAAGCCCATTCAGGGCCTCCTTCCGGACGTCGCGCCACCGATTCAGCTTGGCGAGACAGTAGACGTATTGGTAGCGTCCATCGCCGGACGTGGGCGAAACGGTAAACGTCCATTCGAAGAGATCGGCCGCGGGCTTGTAGAATCCTGCGCGCGTGTAGGCGTCGGCGATTGCCGTGGTCATCGAGGCGTCGTACGGAAAGATGCGAATGGCGCGCCGATATTCCTTTTCCATCTCCTGCAGGTGGGACCGCAGCCCGACGTGCCGCGCATGCATGAAGTGCGCGCGATACCCGTTGGGGGCGTCCTTCATGAGAGCGTCGAAGAACGTGTCGTTGTTCTTCCAGACGCGTTGCCTGTCGAAACTGCGCGCGAGTCCCAGCATCAGAAGTACGACGACCGCGCCGACCGCAATTCGTCGTCCGCGAGGCGAAGCCCTTTCCTTCACGTATTGCGCGACCGAGCCCGCCACGAGCACCACGCCGATGCTCGGGAAGAACAGCGTGCGCTCCGCCGTCACGAATCCCGCCGGCACAATGAGATTGCTGACCGGTAGAAACGAGATGATCAGCCACAGCAGTCCAAAGCTCGCCACTGGTGCACTGCCCCGAAGCACCACCGACAAGAGCACGGTGCCGACACAAATGAAGACACCGGGCAATTGCGACAGGTCGGGCCCGCTCGCGACGACGACCTCGGTGGGCGAATAGTCGGCGCTGAGGTGCGTGGGAAAGACGAGCAACTGTGCGATGCGGGGCATCTCGTTCATCATTGTCCCGACGCGATCGACCGCGCTCATGTTGAGGAAGCGGAAGATCGGGTACGGCTGGAACCCGGCGAGATCGCGTTGCACCAGGCCGCGCAGTCCGAGGTACGCCAACGCGATCATGAGCAGCGACAATGCCAGGAGTCGCGTTGCCGCGGCGCGGTCCCGCCACGGCTCGCCGCGCAGCACCGTCAATTCCGCGGCGAAGAGGATGCCGGGCAGTACGATCGCGTGTTCCTTCGACAGCAGTCCAACGGCGAACAACGCCGAGATCACCGCGACGCTTCGGCCGGTGAGCGCGTGCGCGTTGCGGCCCCGGAGGTAGATGCCGATCGCGAGCGCCAGACAGAGGGCGACGACGAGTTCCGACTGACCGACGATGTTGCCGGTGACCTCGACATGCACCGGATGTACCGCGAACACCGCGGCGGCGATCCACGCGCCGAGCGTCGGGAGAATCGCTGACGCGCAGTAGAATACGGCCATCGACGTCGCGATGGTCAGCAGGATGTTGACGCCGTGAAACAGCATGGGCGAGCCGTGGCCCACCACCCACTGCACCGTGAACATCCAGAGCACGATCGGCCGGTATCCGTCGCCGCCGAGTTTCGCCGGCCAGTACGTCTCGAGGAACTGATGCGCGAGATTACCCAGGGCGTGCACGCGCTCGTTCTCGAAGATCACGCCTCGATCGTCGTACGTGAAATCGCTGAACAGGCTCGTGATCGAGCCGGCGAGTGCAAGCAGCGCGATCGCGCCGGCGGGCGCCCAGCGACGATACGCTGCCCTCATGATGACATGTTGAACTTCAGGATATGCCAGAATGCGGCGATGCCGTCGCGCCAGTTGATCTTCTTGCCTTCCGCATACGTACGACCGGCATACGAGATGGGCACTTCGTAGATGCGCGCATCTCGCTGCGCCAGCCGCGCCGTGACTTCCGGCTCGAAACCGAAGCGGTCAGACGTGAGGTGCAGCGAGCGGGCGAGCTCACCACGAACCGCTTTGTAGCAGGTCTCCATGTCGGTGAGGT
>JANYIN010000044.1 GCA_025362035.1 Gemmatimonadaceae bacterium
TGGCGCCCGATGTCGTAGAGCACAGCGCCCACCTCGGTGTAGAGATTGGGCATCTCGTCCAGCATTCTGCCGAGCCGCGCGAGATCGTTGGCATGCCAACCAAGGTGCGCGGCGACGAACGTCGTTTTCGGGTGCCTCCGAAAAAGGTTGTCCCGCTCGGTCATCAGGGTTTCGAAACTGGGGAACCGGTCCGGCGGATAGCGTCGCTCGGGAAAGAGCGAGACTTCGAGCCATCGTTCGTTGGAGTAGTCGGCGGGCTTGAAGAACTCCTGCGGATCTGCGGTGTGGATGAACACCGGCAGCTTGAGCCGAGCGCATGCCTCCCAGACTGCGTCCAGCTCGGGGTCGTCGAGCTTGAGTCGAGACCCGTCCGCCTTTCTGGTGGAGAGGCCAAAGCCCTTGCCGATCTCCCCCACGCCAACCGCTCCAGCCGCGACGTCCGCTTCGATCTGCGCGATGGCTTTAACCGCCCACCCAGCGCCGACGTTCTGGAAGTTGATGCCGGCCAGCACGCGTACCCGATCCTTCATCTTCTCGGAACTGCGGATGGACGCGATGGTCCGTTGCAGGCGGTCGCCCGACATGTTGTCCGCGGAAATCATCATGCCGACATTCAGGCTGTCCAGCGACGCCCCCAGGCTCGCAAGGCCATCCGCCGTGCCGAGCAATCCCTGAGGGTGGCCGTGGAAATCGATGGCCGGATACTTCGCCATCTTCACCGTGTGAACCGGTACGACGAGCGTGGACTTCGGCCGGTAATCGAGAATGCTGGGTGCCGGCGCTTCGGGCGCCATGCAGTTACGCGGCCGAATCTCCGTGGTGCCCGGAGGACAAGGTTCGCCGGCAGGTATCGGCGTGCCACGACCGCCTCGTTGGGCTGAGGCAGGCAGGCCGAGGACGAGCCCCGCACTCAGTGAGGCGGCCGTTATGAGCGCTCCGCGCATGGACTCTCTCCGGGCAGTGTGAGATCGAAACTACTGCATCGGTGCTGAATTGCTGACGAAGGCCAGCCGCTTCCCATCCGGCGACCACGACGGCACGTTGATCGTGCCCTGGCCGCCGTACAGATATGCGACCACGCGCATCGGCCCGCCGCCGATTGGCATCAGGCGCAGCAGCACGTGCTTGTAGAAGGGATGATCCCCGGCAGGAATGTCCGGCGCAAATGAGATGCAGACGATCCATTTGCCATCGGGCGAGACGTGCGGAAACCAGTTGTTGAAACGGTCGTCGGTGATCTGTCGCTGCTCGCTGCCGTCGGGACGCATGCGCCAGATCTGCATGAGACCCGTGCGCACCGAGTTGAAGTAGATGTAGGCGCCGTCGGGAGTATACTCCGGACCATCGTCCAGGCCCGGAGCTGAGGTGAGACGAACCTCATCCCCGCCGTCGGCGGAAATCTTGTAGACGTCGAAGTCGCCATCCCGTTGCCCGGTGTAGACGAGCCACTTTGCGTCCGGCGACCAGCCGTGGAAGTACGATGGTCCCTTCGCGGTGATCCGCTTTGGTATTCCGCCCTCTGCTGGCAGCGTGTAGATGATCGAATTGCCGTTGTCGTCGACGCTGTGATGGCTGATGCCCAACATGCGCCCGTCGAAGGACAGCACGTGATCGTTGTTGTTCCTGGTGGCGAAGCCGGTATTGATGAGGGCGGCGGAGCGCGACGGCAGATCGAACCGAAAGAGTTGACCTTCCTGCGCGTAGATGAGTGCTCTCCCGTCGTGCGTCCAGTTCGGCGCCTGAAACGATCCGTGATACTCGTGCACGATCGTCGCATTGCCGGACCCGACGTCGAGGATTTCGAGGCTGCTGCCCAGGAAGTCACGGTACGGGACGAGCGAACTCTTCGCCGGCACGGTGATGCGTACGTTGCTGAACTCGGCTCGTTCGGTCACGGTGTCGTTGTGCGCGCAGACGTACAATCCCACATACACAGTGTCGGGCAGTGAGACACCGGTGAGTTGCTGCGTGACCAGCGTATCACCGAAGTGCGCTGCCGACACGATGTACACTCCGTCGCGGCGTTCGAGCTGCACGATGGCGTCGACGTCGGACAGACTGTCCGGCGACACGATCTGTTCGGTAATGCCTCCCGCCGTTCGACGCATCTGGAGCGACATCATGCCGCTGCCGTGCAGCGCCGTCGTCACGTGTGGTGCGTTAGCCTCGAACGAAGGGCGAATGCTCCAGCCAATCTTGCGATGCGGTTCAATGCCCTTGCCGACGAATCTCGCGCGTGCGGACAGGATGAAGTTGCCTGTCAGGCGCCTCCACACGAAATGAAAATCGTCGCGCTCGTTCCACATGTTCTGCCCGCTACCCGCGACCGTATACTGCTGCAGGTCGAGGTCGTACAACGTGGTGCCCGCGTGCCTCACGCGACCAACGTCCGTTTCGCCTTCGAAGATACCGAGTGGGCGCTGCGCGTTGGCCGTGTCAGTGTAGAGTGCCATCACAGCCGAAAGGAGGATAGGCAGTGCCGCGAGTGCTGAGTGCCTCACGCAAGGAACTCCGATATGTGTGTGACAGCGAAAGCGAGGTCGCGGTTAACCTATGGAGAACTTGCAACCATCGCCAACTGTCCGCGTCCAATCGCCGGTGATCCGGGAACTTCCCCGGAGTCAAATGCTGGGCACTCTATCGACCGCGCGGCTTTCCCGCGCTTCGCACTCGCTCGGCGAGCGCCGGTGATGAATAGGAGAAGGCATAGTCGCCAGATCCTAGCTCGAGCACCACCTGTTCGCCGGACTGCGCGGCGCGCGTCACGCCCGCGGCGGAGCCGACTACCGATGCACCTTCATGTACCTGCGCCAGCCGAGCACCTGGTAGATGAACGGTCGCGCGGGAGTTCGCTGGCACGCGCACCGTCACCTGCAGCGTGTCGCCTGTAAACTTCCACCCGGATGCCGCATCGCCATACGGCGTCGCCAGCGTAGCGCGAGCGAACGTAAAGCCGCCGCCGGGCTGCGGAACGATGACGAGATGCCGGTAGCCAGGTTGTGCAGGATCCATGTCGAGTCCCGCCACGACGCGATAGAGCCAGTCGCCCACCGCGCCGTACGCGTAGTGGTTGAAGGAGTTCATTGACGTGTCCTGAAAGGAACTATCCGGCTTCTGGCCGTCCCAGCGCTCCCAGATCGTCGTCGCACCGTGCGTCACCGGATAGAGCCACGATGGATACCGCTCGTTGAGCAGAAGTCCGTAGGCGTCATCGAGGTGCCCGTTCTCGCTCAGCGTGCGCGTGAGCGCGGGAGTGCCCAAAAATCCCGTGGTCAGGTGATGCATTGCCTGGACGTCCGCGGCGAGACGGCGCGCGGCGTCAACTCGCGTCCTGTCCGACAGCAGACCGAAGTCGAGCGCGAGCACGTACGCCGTCTGCGTATTCGACGTCAGCCGCCCGCTGGCGGTGACGTACTCGTGCTGGAACGCGGCCTTGATCTCAGTGAAGAGCGCGCGATAGGCTGCCGCGTCATCCGCCTTTCCCAGTGCGGCAGCGCTGCGTGCGACGAGGTCCGTAGAGTGAGCAAAGTATGCGGTCGCGATGAGGTCCTTGTCCGTGGTGGCGCCCGGGTAGTCCGCGTTCGTAGTGGCAAAGGCGAGCCAATCGCCAAAGTGCGTCCCATTTGTCCAGAGCCGACTCGCGCCAGACTGCACACGCATGTATTCCACCCATGCGCGCATGCTCGGGTATTGTCGCTCGAGCAGCCGCTGGTCTCCGTAAACCTCATACATGGTCCACGGCACGATCACACCGGCGTCGGCCCAACCCGCGCTCGATCCAGCTTTGACGCTTTTTCGGGAGACCACATCCGGGATGACCCATGGCATGCCACCATCCGCCTTCTGATCCGCAGCGAAGTCGCCAAGCCACTTCGCGAAGAAACCGCTGACGTCCATGTTGAACGCCGCGGTGCGCGCGAAGACCTGAGCGTCGCCCGTCCAACCGAGCCGTTCGTCGCGCTGCGGGCAATCCGTGGGAACGTCGAGGAAGTTTCCCCGCTCGCCCCACACGATGTTGCTCTGGAGTTGATTGACGAGCTGGTTTGAACTGTCAAAGTGTCCGGTCGTCTCCATATCCGAATGGATCACGATGCCTGTTATTGCATCGGCGGTCGGCACGCCGGGATATCCCTCGACGGCCACGTAGCGGAAGCCCTGATATGTGAAGTGCGGTTCGTACGTTTCCTCGCCGCCGCCCTTCAGCGTGTACTGCACAGTGGCACCCGCGCCGCGCAGGTTCTCCGTGTAGAAATTGCCGGCCTTGTCGAGCACCTCGGCGTGCCGCAGCCGCACGGTTGTCCCAGCGGGGCCGCTCACACGCAGGCGTACCCATCCCACCATGTTCTGTCCGAGATCGAAAACGGTGATGCCGGCCGGTGTCCGAAACACCTTCACCGGTCTGAGCTCCTGCGTGCGACGCACTGGTGGACCCGACGGTGCGACCAGCACGGCGGCGACGCCATGCAGCGGTCGCACACCGTGCCACGCGCGATCGTCATAGGGCGCTCGGCTCCATCCATCGCGCTCCAGCCTCGCGTCGTACGTCTCGCCGTCATAGATGTCCGACATCACGATTGGCCCGGTGGCCGCCTTCCATGTGTCGTTCGTACCGATGACCTGCGTGTGCCCATCCGCGTAGCGCACGACGAGCTGCGCGAGGAGGCCCAGGCGACTGCCGTAGGTGTTGCGCATGCCGTTGAAGCCAAGCCGGCCGCGATACCAGCCGTCGCCGAGTACCGCGCCGATGGCATTGGCGCCCTCTTGGAGGAGTGCGGTGGCATCGTAGCTCTCGTACTGGAGACGCGTGTCGTAACTCGTCCACCCAGGAGAGAACAGGTGGTCGCCAACGCGATGGCCGTTCAACTCGACGGCATTGAGCCCGAGACTCGTGACGTACAGGCGCGCCGACGTCACGGGTCCTTGAACGGTGAATTCGCGCCGCAGCATGGGACTCGGATTTGAACGGGTGGTGTCTTCCGGGAGGTCGGGCATGATCCACTTCGCCTGCCAGTCTGCCGAATCGAGCAGCCCCATCTCGAAGTACGCGGGCATGCTCCACGGAGACAACTGTCCCCCGCCGTCCCAAACACGAACCTGCCAGTAGTAGCGAGCGCCGGACCGTAGTGAAGGACCGCCATACGGGCGAAATATCGACTCGTCCGACCGGATACGGCCGCTGTCCCAGAGCGGTGTCGAACCGAGCTCGCCGGAATCGCCCGCAACGCGAATTTCGTACGCACTCTGCGTCGTGCCGCGGTGCTCAGCGTGCAAACGCCAGCTCAGTCGCGGAGACCGGACGTCGAGCCCAATGGGGTTCCGGGAGTATTCCGTTCGCAGTCGCTCGACGTGAAGCGACTGTGCGTCCAGCGCACCGAATATCGAAGGCATCATCAGGTTCATCGCGAACAGCACGGCGCCAAGACCTGAATGGTTGCGTGAGCCTGTCATTGGAGGGACTCAGTGGGAGCGCGGAACGGAACCTTGGCGATTTGCACGTTGGCGAAAGCCGCGTCAATGCCTACTGGCGGAGCAGTCGCGGCGGCGGGCAATATTGTCATCTGCCACCGGACCGCTGCAATTGAACTCGGGTCATGCGCACAAGACGATGAGACGAATCCTGGCGGTGCTTCTGCTCGTCGGTGCCTTCGGTCCACGAGCAACGATGTCGCAACAGCCGCAGGCCATGGTCGTGAACGCGGACCTGGGGCGGGACACCATCAGTCGCCACATTTACGGCCACTTCGCCGAGCATCTTGGCCGACTTATCTATGACGGGATCTGGACTCGCAAGAGTGCGGCCGAGCCGTGGCGCATTCGAGACGACATCGTGCGGGCGCTGCGCGCAATCAAGATTCCCAATCTGCGCTGGCCCGGAGGCTGTTTCGCCGACTACTACCACTGGAGAGACGGCATCGGTGCGCGCGAAACGCGGCCGAGTCTCGTGAACAACAACTGGGGCGGGGTTACCGAAGACAACGGCGTCGGCACACACGAATTCATGGACCTCGTGACACAGCTCGGCGCCGAGCCGTACATTGTCGGGAACGTCGGCAGCGGTTCGGTGCGGGAGATGTCGGAGTGGTGGGAGTACGTGAATCAACCTGGCGGCAGTCCCATGGCCGAGCTCCGCCGTCGCAATGGCAGAGACGCGCCGTGGAATGTCCGCTTCTGGGGCGTGGGCAACGAGAGTTGGGGCTGCGGCGGCAACATGCGCCCGGAGTACTACGCCGATGAGTTCAAGCGCTACGCCGGCTTTCTCCCGACCTACGGGCGGGTACGTCCGTTTCGCATCGCGACCGGTCCCAACGACGAAGACAACAATTGGACGGAAGTCATGATGCGGGAGGCCGGGCAGATGATGGACGGCCTCGACCTGCATCGTTACGTGTTGACGGGAAGCTGGAGCAAGAAAGGACAGGCGACTGTTTTCAGCGAGGCCGAGTGGGCGGAGCTGATGCAGAAGGCGGGGCAGCTCGACGAAATCCTCACGAGACAGTCGACCATCATGGACCGGTACGATCCGGCCAGGCGCATCTGGTTGATCGTCGGCGAGTGGGGCACTTGGCACCAAACCGAACCCGCCACCAATCCCGCCTTTCTCTACCAGCAGAACACCCTCCGTGACGCACTCGCCGCCTCGGTCATGCTGAACATCTTCAATGCACACGCGGAGCGCGTGAAAATGGCGAACATCGCGCAGGCGGTGAACGTGCTTCAGGCAATGATACTCACGCAGGGCGACAAGATGCTGCTCACGCCCACGTACCACGTATTCGAGATGTACACGGTGCATCACGACGCCCTGCGCCTCCCGATCACGCTGGATGCCGGACGCTACACGTACGGTGACCGCGCGATGCCCGCCGTGAGCGCAACGGCGTCGCGCGACGCGGCCGGCCGAATACACGTGACGCTCACGAACATCGACCCCAATCAGGCACGAGACGTGGGCGCGTCCATTCGTGGGCAGCATGTCACGCTCGTCACCGGGCGGGTGCTCTCGGCGGAGACGATGAACGCGCACAATACGTTCGACCAGCCCGATGCCGTTCACCCGGCGAGGTTTGACGGAGCGAAACTCGTTGGCGAGACGCTGACGGTGCGGCTGCCGCCCAAGTCCATCGTGTCGCTCGAGCTGCGCTGATGGCGTTCACGATGAAATCACAACGGGAGAAAGCATGGTCGCAAACGACGACACGAGGGGTGTGAATCGCCGGACGTTTCTGTTCGACCTGGCCGCCATCGGGCTCAGCACCACCTTCACGACAGCATGTACCAGCGCGTTCTCCAGAGGTAGCGCGCCTTCACTCGCGAATCACATCGGCCTGCAGCTCTATACGGTGCGCGACCTGATGGAGAAGGACTTGGAAGGCACGCTCGAACAAGTGGCGAGCATCGGATACACCAATGTGGAGTTCGCCGGATACTTCGGCCGCACGCCGGAGCAGGTGCGCGCCATTCTCGACCGGTTGAAGCTCGTGTCAACGAGTGCGCACATTGGCCAGCAGCTGATGCGGCAAGACGCTACGCTGCAGATTCGGTGGGCCCAGGCGATGGGTCAGGAATACATCACGATTCCGTCGTATCCTTTCCCGCGCGATGGCGGCGTGGATGCATGGAAGCAGGGCGCCGCGGATTTCAACCGATGGGGCGCGCAGTGCCGTGACGCAGGGCTTCGTCTCGCCTATCACAATCACAACGCGGAGTTCGCGCTCGCGGAAGGCGGACCTACGGGGTACGACGTGCTGATGCGCGAGACCGATCCTGCGCTCGTGGACTTCGAGCTCGACCTATACTGGACAGCGTTCGCCGATCAGGATCCGCTCGCGCTGTTCGCGAAGTACCCGGGGCGCTTCGCCATGTGGCACGTGAAGGATCTCCAGCTTACGCAGGGCAAGAAGGAGATGATGCCCGTCGGACGCGGCACGCTGGACTTCGGGGCTATCTTCGCACGCGCGGGGGAGGCGGGCATGAAGCACTTCTTCGTTGAGCACGACACCGCTGCGACCACCGGGGGGGCGCTGGCAAGCATCCAGACCAGCTATACCTATCTGCGTAAGCTACTGGTGTGATACGAGGCGCATGCGCCGCCGCGGTCACGCCATCGGTATCCCGGCGAGCATTACTCGCGCGCGAAGGCGGAGTCGAAGGCCGCGCGCGCGGGCGGGAAATCCACCGCACGGACAAAGGCACATGCCTCCGTCGCTCCGTGCTCGCGGTCCATGCCGATGTCCTCCCACTCCACCGAGAGCGGCCCATCGTAGTGGGCCGCGTTGAGGGCGCGAATGACGGCCTCGAAATCGATGCGCCCTCGACCCAGCGAACGGAATTCCCAGAAGCGGTCAGGGTGTCCGAACGCGAGATGTCCCCCGAACACGCCGGACCGCGTCGGTGCATCGGACCACCATACGTCCTTCATGTGCACGTGGTAAATGCGATCGGCAAACTGCGCGATGAACGCGGCGTAGTCCACTCCCTGATATCCGAAATGGCTGGGATCGTAGTTGAAGCCGAACGTCTTGCGGTTGCCGATGGCGGATAACGCGCGCTGCGCGGATGACACGTCGAATGCAATCTCGGTCGGGTGAACCTCGAGCGCGAAGCGCACGCCCACCTCATCGAATACATCGAGAATGGGGTTCCAGCGTTTGGCGAAGTCGTCGTAGCCCGCATCGATCCACGCCTCCGGGACCGGTGGGAAGCTGTACAGCAGGGGCCAGATTGACGACCCGGTAAACCCAGCCACCGTCTTCACTCCCAGTTTGGCCGCGGCGCGCGCCGTGTCCTGCATCTCCTTGGCGGCGCGCGACCGCACGCCTTCCGCCGTGCCGTCGCCCCAGACATGCGCCGGGATGATGGCCTTGTGGCGTTGGTCGATCACGTCGCATACGGCCTGCCCAACGAGGTGATTGCTGATCGCAAAGACCGAGAGCCCGTGCTTGGCCAGCAGATCGCGGCGACCCTGGCAATAGTCGTCCTCCGCCAACGCTCTGGCGACGTCGAAATGATCGCCCCAACACGCCAGCTCCAGTCCGTCGAAGCCGAACTCGCGCGCCTTCTTCGCAACTGCATCGAGAGGCAGGTCGGCCCACTGGCCGGTGAAGAGGGTTACAGGTCTAGTCATGACGGCGCCTGGTATGGGAGCACTGGAGTATGGGGACGGTCAAACGGCGGCGTTGTACGATGCATCTACCCACCCGCCTTCGCGCGCACTCCGCAGTGCCGTCTGCATGAAGTGCACGCCGACGGCGCCATCGCGCACCGTCGGAAAATCAAGATCGAGCGGATCAGGGGTTTCATTAGCGATCCGCGCGGCAATCACACGCATGGCGGCGGCATAGATGTTCGCGAATGCCTCCAGCAACCCTTCGGGGTGTCCCGCCGGCATGCGCGTTCCGCGCTGTGCCGCTGCGGCGAGATACCCATGCCCCGGCTTGAAGATCTCGGTCGGCGCATCCGGGCGTCGCACGTACAAGAAGTTCGGATCCTCCTGAGCCCACTCGAGAGAGCCGGTTGTGCCGTACACTCGGATGGCCAGCCGGTTCTCCTCGCCGGACGAAATCTGGGAGCAGAAGAGGATGCCCTTGGCCCCACCCTCGTATTGCACCAGCATGTTCGCGTCGTCGTCGATGCGGCGGCCGGGCACGAAGCTGCTGACATCCGCGAACAGCCGTTCCATCTCCAGCCCCGTGATGTACCGCGCGAGATGTTCGGCGTGCGTCCCGATGTCTCCAACCGCACCTGCGCCAGCCCGTGCCGGGTCCGTTCGCCACGCTGCCTGCTTGTGACCCGTCTGTTCGACCGCAGTCGCGAGCCAACCCTGCGAATACTCCACCACAACCTTGCGCACAATACCAAGCGCGCCGACCCGCACCAGCTGGCGGGCCTGCTTCACCATAGGATACGCCGTGTACGAATGGGTCAGCGCGAACACGACGTCATGCTGTTTCACGAGACGACAGAGTTCCTCGGCATGCTCGATCGTAGTGGTCAGCGGTTTGTCGCAAACCACGTGGAATCCGCGCTCGATGAATGCCTTCGCCACAGGAAAATGGAGATGGTTGGGCGTGACGATGGAGACGAAGTCGATGCGCTCACCGTCGGGAAGCGCGGCCTCGCGGGCCGCCATCTCCTCGAAGCTCGCGTAGACGCGCGCTGGCGCCAGCTTGTACGCGAGGCCCTGTTCCTGCGACTTTGCCGGGTCCGATGAGAACGCACCGGCTACGAGAACGGACAGTCCGTCAAGCGTGGCAGCGCGGTTGTGGACCGCACCAATGAAGGCGCCAGGGCCACCACCCACCATCCCGAAGCGGAGTGTGCGATTGAGAGGCATGAGCCCAGGGTGAGAAGAGGCGCTCTATTCGGAAACGGACGGTAACGTTACCGTTATGCTTCCGCAGCCTCAAGGTCGCGAATGCCACGAGCTCCCAATCGCCACGCGATCGTCTCGTTGTTCACGATCGGTGCGCTGTGCCTGGCGGCGAGCGCCCGCGCGCAGAGATCTCCCCCCGCACCTCGGCCGCTGGTCGCGCGGGAGCAGCCGTCCATTCCACTCTGGCCCGGTGGCGCGCCCGGCGCCCTGGGTAACACGCTCGACGATCAGCCGGTGATGACGCCATTTCTCCCTCCTGTGGGGCACGCGAACGGGACGGCGGTCGTGATCTTTCCGGGCGGAGGTTACCAGCACCTCTCGATGGAGCAGGAGGGTAGCGACGTCGCGAACTGGCTGGCCGGCACCGGCGTGACGGCATTCGTGGTGCGCTACCGGCTGGGTCCAACGTACCGCCACCCCGTGATGCTGGGCGACGCACAACGCGCGATCCGCACGGTGCGCTCGCGAGCCAGCGAGTGGAGCGTGTCTGCGGAGCGCATCGGGATCATCGGCTTCTCGGCCGGAGGCCACCTGGCCTCGACTGCGGGGACGCACTTCGATGGCGGTGCGACATCGGGCGGGGATGCCATCGAGCGAATGAGTTCTCGACCCGATTTCATGATACTGATGTATCCGGTCATCACGATGCGCGACACGATCGGCCATCGCGGGTCGCGCGTGAATCTACTTGGAGAACACCCCGACTCGAGCCTGGTCAAGCTTCTGTCCAACGAGACGCAGGTAACCCGCGCAACGCCGCCGACCTTCATCGTGCACAGTACCGATGACACGGTGGTGCCGGTCGAGAACGCGCTGATGTTCTATCGGGCGCTGGAGCACGCGGCGGTTCCGGCAGAGATGCACATCTTCGAATACGGCGGGCACGGCTTCGGTCTCGCGCCCTCCGACTCGGTGCTCTCGGCGTGGACGACTCTCTGTGAAGCATGGATGCGACGCCACGGTTGGCTCACCGGAGCACGACCGTGAAGACCACGATCCGTCGCATCATTTCCGCGTCGCTCACCGCGCTCTGCGGATCCGCCGCCGTCTCGCCAGCGCTGGCGCAGAACACCGGTGTGCTCGGCGACCCCGTGGATGTCGGGCTCGACTTTCGGAAAGCGCACCAGCCCATCTTCGTGGCCAGCCGGCTCGCTGCGTTCGACGCGGCTACGGGACAGGGCACGCTTCAATGGGACCGCTATGCGTTGGAGCCGACGCTGTCGTTCAACAAGATCGACCTAGGCTACCAGCGCGCTCCGTCCTCGGAGTTTCCGTCCACGGAGTACAAGCGCGATCCCACGCTTCCGTTCGACATCTCCTTCGTGAGTCCACGCGCGCTGCGCTTTCGCTTCAGCACACGTGACCTGCCACCAGCGATGATGCAGGGGGAACCGTCGATCATGCTCGCTGGACCCGTGCCGACCGATCGTTCGTGGAGCGTGCAGTCGAGCGACAGCGCGGTGACATACACGAGCGCCTTCGGCACGGTGCGCGTGTTGCGAGACCCGTGGGCTATCGAACTATTCGACGCGCGCGGCAAGTTGCTCACGCGCACGCAGAGGTTGGGCGAACCCAATTCGTACCTCCCGTACACACCCTTCTCGTTCGTGCGCCGCGCCCGCGATCTCGGGCGCAGCACGGCGGCCACGTTCGAACTCGCACAGGACGAAAGGATCTACGGCTTCGGTGAGTCGTTCACACGGCTGAACAAGCGTGGCCAGCGCGTCGTCGCGTTCATTCGCGACGGAATGGGAGTGCAGGGTCAGCTCCAGTACAAGTCAGTCCCCTTTTTCCTGAGCAGCCGCGGCTACGGCATGTTCGTGCATACCAGCACGCCAGTCACCTTCGATGTCGGCGCCGAGTACGATGCACACAACACGATCTACACGGGTGATGAGTTACTGGACATCTTCGTGTTTCTCGGCGAGCCGAAGGACGTCGTCTCCGAGTACACTGCGGTCACCGGACGCAGCCCAGTACCGCCGCTCTGGTCATTTGGACTCTGGATGAGCCGCATCACTTACAAATCGGAAGCGGAAGTCCGCGACGTTGCCGCCAAGCTTCGACAGTACAAGGTGCCCGCGGATGTACTGCATCTCGACACCGGCTGGTTCGAGACCGACTGGCGAAGCGACTACCGGTTCTCAAGCACGCGCTTTGCCGATCCTGCCAGGATGATCGAGGACCTGAAGAGGGACGGGTTCCACGTCAGCCTCTGGCAATACACCTACTTCACGCCGCAGAACGCGTTGTTTCGCGAACTGATCGATGGAGGACTCGCGGTGAAGGATCAAGGGGGCCGTCCAGCCACGGAAGACGCGGTCCTCGACTTCACCAATCCCGCCAGTGTCGCGTGGTATCGGACCAAGCTCGGCGCGCTGTTGAAGATGGGCGTCAGCGTCATCAAGGCTGACTTCGGCGAAGGGGCGCCATTGGAAGGCGTGTACCACAATGGCCGCACAGGATGGTACGAGCACAACCTCTACCCTGTGCGCTACAACGATGCGGCGTATTCGGTGACGAAGGATATCACGGGCGACGGCATCATCTGGGGACGCAGTGCATGGGCTGGGAGCCAACGCTATCCGCTCCACTGGGGAGGCGATGCCGAGAATACCAATTCTGCCATGGCGGCCGAACTGCGTGGGGGGCTGTCGTTCGGTCTGTCGGGGTTCACGTATTGGAGCCACGACATTGGTGGCTTCGTGAACCGTGCTCCACGCGATCTATACCGCAGGTGGCTGGCGTTCGGCGTCCTCACGTCGCACACGCGCACGCATGGCGCGCCACCGCGCGAGCCCTGGGAATATGATGCCGCGATGGTGACGGACTTTCAGAACGCACTCGGTCTCAAGTATTCACTGATGCCGTACGTCTATTCACAGGCGCATGTGGCGTCGGCCAAAGGCTGGCCGATGCTGCGCACGCTGTTCTTCGAGTACCCGAACGATCCCACGTCGTGGCTAGTGGAGGACGAGTACATGTTTGGCGCCAACCTGCTTGTCGCGCCGATGTTCGAGGAGGCCACCGCGCGGAGCGTGTATGTGCCGCCCGGCACCTGGATCGATTACCAGTCGGGACAGTCGTACGACGGTGGCCGGTGGCACGAGATTACCGCCGGCACGATTCCCATCGTATTGCTCGTGAAGAACCACTCCGTACTCGCGCATGTCGCCATCGCGCAGAACACGGCGCTGATCGACTGGACGAAGGTGGAGCTGAAGGTCTACAGCACCGACGGCGCGGTGTCGGAAGGAACGTTCATACAGCCCGGTGGCGCTATGCAGACCCTTCGCGTGCAAGGCACCCGACTGATGAACGACCCGCTTTCCGGGAAGGTGAACTGGCGCATCACGCAGCCGAGGTGACGCGTGTCGTTCCGCTACCACCCCCCGCAAACTCAACGAAGCGCTTGAATCACCGGTAGTCTCGACGCCCGCCGGGCAGGGAAGAACCCGCCAACGACTCCCATCACCACAGCGAACACCATCCCGGACAGCAGCAGCAGCGGCGTGACGCGAAACGCAAACGCGATCTCGCTGAAGCTGGCCCAGTTCGTGGTGCTGGTCACGAATCCGTTGATGGGTAGTGCCAACAGGCACCCCACCAGCCCCCCCAGAAATGCAATCACCGCCGACTCGGCCAGGAAGCTGGCGAGCACTGATCGCGGGTGGAACCCAAGTGTAATCAGCACGGCGATCTCCGGCGCGCGCGAACTCACGGCGGCGTACATCGTGTTCACGGCTCCGAACACAGCCCCAACCGCCATGATCCCCGTGATCATGATCGCGAGAAAACGGAGGATGTTGCCGAGCAGTTCAGACTGGCTTGCATAGAATTCGGACTCCCGGTGCGCGTCCACCTGGATGCGCTGGTCGGCCAGGAATGCGCGCTTTGCGTCGTCGAATCCCTTCTCATCCTTGAGTCGGAACGCGACATCCTGAAATCCGTCGTACTTGAAGACCGTCTGAAACTGTTCATTCTCTCCCCAGATCTCCGACTCGAAGCTGGAGCCGCCGGCGGTGAATCGGCAGACCACTTTCCAGTCGCGATTGGAGAAGCGGAGCACGTTCCCCACCATCGTGTTCGCGAATCGGCCGGCGAGCTTCGATCCGACACAGATCTCGCTCTGCCCCGACCCAAAGCGCCGTCCCTCCACGATCTTGACGTTGCGACGGACGTCGAACGCCTTGTCGGAGACGCCGCGGGCCACGACGTTCGCCACCGTGAACTGATCGCCACCCGCACGCGGGAGGTTGATCACGATGTACGTCTCCGGGCTCACCAGAGGTCGGCCGTCAGCGGCGGTCGCGATATGCGGGGACGCACTGATGATGCTCACGGCCTGACGCGGAATGCCACTGGAAAGCTCACTGTCCGCACCTCGCCGCAGGAGCAATACGTTGTCCGGCGATCCCGTGGTGACGAGCGCGGCGACGAAACCATTCGCGAGCGCGAGCATGGCGACGAAGACCGCCACCACAAGGCCGATGCCGAGCGCGGTGAGCGCCGTGGAGACCGGGCGCTGGCGCACGCTGCGCAGGTTGTAGATGAGCGGAATCTTCATTCGACCCTCCGCAGCGCCTGTACGACCGGCAGTTTTGCCGCCTGCCACGCCGGAACGATCCCGCTCGCCACGGTGAGCAGGAGTGCGATCGAGCCGCCCACCAACGCGGTGCCTGGTGTCACGTGAAAGCCGGGCAGGAAACCGCCGGTGCCGAAGCCAGTCACAATCGGGAGCAGTATCGCACCCCCCAATCCGAGTGCGGCGCCGGTCATCGAAATCAAGGCAGCCTCGACGATGATCAGGCCAAACACCCGGGCATCCGAAAAGCCGACCGTCTTCATCACGGCCACCTCGCTCGTGCGCTCCCGCTGGTTCATCATCATCGCGTTGGCGGTGACGAGCAGGATCGCGAACACCACTGCCATGCCGATGGTGCTCATCAACAGATTCACGTTGCCCCACATGCTCGCAAAGCCCGCTGCAAAGGCTTTCTCGGTGCCCGTCTTGGTCGGCGCGCTGGAATTGCGGAATTCGTCATCGATGGTCTTCGCCACCAGCGGCGCGGCATTCGGGTCATCGATCTTCAGGATGAACCAGCCCGGAGTGACTCGATCGCGCTCCCGCTCGTAGAGATAGTCGTAGTGAAACATGAACGAGTCGTCTCCATACTCCTTCTGCGACGGGTGATAGATGCCGCGAATGGTAAAGGTCCAGTCCCCGGGAAAGATCGTGCCCTGCATGGTCACGTTGTCACCGACCTTCCACCCAAAGGCGCGCACCAGCCCCTCGCCGACTATGGCCGCCGACCGCTCCTTGAGGAATGCCTGCTTCTGGTCTTCAGGGATCTGGAACTCCGGATACATCTTGAGATAGGACTCGGGCTCCACCGCGAATTGCGCGAAGAACTTCTTACCGTCCCCATACTTTCCGCCGAACCAATTGGCCCACGTGACTGCCTGTACGTGCGGGATCGACCCGAGACGCGTTGCATAGCTCTGTGGCAGCGGAATCACGAACGCCGTAGCGTTCTGCGTGATCATGCGCGACGCGCTGCTCACTTCGGAGCCGCTCGCGAGCGTCGTGCTGACCGTCCGCAACGACGCGAACAGGAACAGCGCCAGCGCCACGCTGCAAATTGTGAGCGCGGTGCGCAGCATGTGCCGCTTGAGATTGGCGAGGACCAATGGAAGGAACTTCATGACACGACCGCCTCCTCTCGTTCGAGCAGGACGCCCTTCTCGAGATGCAGTACGCGCCTGGCCTGCGCGGCGGCGCGCGCGTCGTGCGTGACCATCATGATGGTCTTGTGGAACTCCTCGTTCAGGCGACGCATGAGATCCAGCACCTCCTCCGAGCTCTTCGCATCCAGCTGGCCGGTGGGCTCGTCCAGAAGGATCAGCACCGGATCCGCGACGATGGCCCGCGCAATGGCAACGCGTTGCTCCTGTCCGCCCGATAGTTGTCGCGGAAAATGATCCATACGATCGGCAAGACCCACGACGTCGAGCGCAATAGCGGTGCGCTCGGCCCGCTCTGCCTTGCGGAGGTTGGTGAGCAACAGCGGCAGTTCCACGTTCTGCCGAGCCGTGAGCACGGGCAGCAAGTTGTAGGACTGGAAGACGAATCCGATCGTGCGCGCGCGCCAATCAGCGAGTTGCGACGCGGTCATCGCGCTCACCTCCGCCCCGTTGACGCGAACGGTGCCGCGCGTGGGCTTGTCGAGGCCGGCCACGAGGTTGAGCAGGGTGGATTTTCCAGACCCGGAGGGTCCCATCAACGCCGTGTAACTGCCTTGTTCGAAATCGATCGTCAGGCCGTGATAGACGTCGACCGTCTGCGCCTCGCGCTTGAATGACTTGTCGACCTCGCGAATTTCGACCAGTGCCATAAAACGCTACCGAATGGGGGAGACATCGTTACTGCACTCGAACCTTCATGCCTTCCGACGGAGCGTCTACGCCGCTCACGAGGAGTTGCTCGCCGCCGTTGAGCCCGGATCGCACTTCGAGAAAGCCGGCGCTCACCGGTCCGATTGTCACGGCGCGCCGAGTCAGGCGCCCCTCACGGAAGATCCAGACGACGCTCGCACCCCCGTCGGTCTTCACCGCGGCGGCGGGGATACGTATCACCGCCTTCGGCGCCGCGGCTGCCCGCACGGAATCCGGCGTGAGAAAATCCACTTTGGCGCCCATCTCAGGGAGAATTCGCGGGTCGTGGTCGGAGATCGTGACCTTCACCTGCACGGTGGCGCGTTGGCGATCGGCCGTGGGAACGACCTGGCGCACCGCTCCCTTGAAGGTGGTGTCGGGATAGGCATCCAGTGTGATGCGCGCAGGCCACCCGCCGCGAATACGGCTGATGTACGCTTCGTTTACATCGACTTCGACTTCCAGCGTCTGCAGGTCGGCCATCGTGACGACGGCGCCGCGCGTGAGCCCGCCGCCTACAGAGGGCGCCACCACCTCGCCGACCTCCGCGTCCTTGCGCAGTACGGTTCCCGTAAACGGCGCGCGGATGACGGTATTCTCGTTGCTGGCCTCGGCCATGTGCAACGCGGCATCGGCGGACCGCTTGCGGGCGATCGCGGCACTCAACCGGGCCTCGGCCTGAGCGGCGCGACTCGTCGCCGATTCGAGGTCCTGTTCGGAGATCAGGTTCGGGCTGCGGGTGCGAATGGCCTTGAGCCGCCCTTCCTCGCGCAGAAGCTGGTCGCGATCGGCTCGCGCCTCCACGATGCTTGCCTCCGCTGTGGCGATGTTCGCCTGCGCCTGAGAGACCGCCGCGAGGTAATCGGAGTTGTCCAGGCGAGCGATGACGTTGCCGCGCTGAACGTGCGAGCCTTCGCTCACGCCGAGAAACGTCAGCCGGCCCGCTACTTTCGCCGAAACGGACGCCTTGGTGCGCGCGACCACGTAGCCGTTAGCGGTGACGCTCGTCGCGCCACCCCCCGGCGAGGCACTGGTTCCCGCATTGGCGGTCACAACTTGAACGATGGGGACGTTTCGTGCTCGCAGCACGAGGAATGTCGCGACGACGACGAGGATGGCGACGGCGAACAGGAACAGATTGCGAGAGAGCGCTCGTCGTTCTGGGGCCGACGGCGCATCGCGGTTGATGCGCAGCTTCGAAAGGTCGGCAGGGGAGGTCATACGCCGCAGAATGTACAGGTTCGTCCAGTCCGCCGCGAGCCGCACCACCGCTTACGCGCTACCGTTACACGTGGAGCGAAGCTGGGGCAGCCAAGCGCCCGCTGCCTGATTCGGACGTCATTCTGCCGTTCAGCCTTTCCACCGCGCCGCGTCGATGATGGACCACAGGTGGATCAACCAACCCAGCCAGAAGAACCACAGGACGGCGGCAAGACAGAACTGGAAGATCGCCATCAGGAGACGACCCTGAACCAATTGCCCAAGTCCGGGGATGAAGAAGCTGCAGACGGCGGCGATCACGTTGCCGGCAGAACCTTGTGACATGGGCGATCCCGTGAGATGGGCAAGAGAATGCGCTGAGTCCGTGCTCCAGCAGCCGGACGGCGAACGGCACCTGCTCACCCTACGCGGGATGACCGGTCAGAGTGTCAACGCCGGCGCAAGGTTGCTCGCATCACGAGCGGATCCGATTCAGCCATCTCCTGCTCTCGCGTCCGATCTCGTGGATTACCTCGGCGTCGGTGGTCCCTGACGACTTGAGCACGTGAAAGCTGTGATCGGCCCCTTCGATCCACCGCATGTCCCATGGCGCCTTCACCGTCGTCAGCGCGCGCTCCATCAACTCGCGCGTACACAGGGCGTCGCGCGTGCCGTTGAAGCAGAGGACAGGCATACTGATTCGCGCGAGGTGAGCGTCGCGCCGCTTCTCGGGCTGGCCCGCCGGATGCAACGGATACGCGAGCAGCAGCAACCCGTCGGCCGAGAATCCGTCCGCGGCGAGTATCGATGCCGCGCGGCCACCCATCGACCGACCGCCGATGATCAGTCGGTTCGGCTGCAAAACCGCTCGCGCGTGCGAAACAATCGCCGCAACCGTGTCCATCAGCCTCGGCATTGGATCCGGCCGCCCGCTCTTCCTTTCCTTGTACAGAAAGTTGAAGCGCACTACGCCGAGGCCTTCCATGCGCATGGCGTTGGCCGTGGCGAGCATGCCCTTATCAGACATGCTCCCGCCCGCCCCGTGTGCGCAGACGAACAAGGCGGCATCGTCGTCGCCCGCGCCGGGCTCGTACACCGCAGACGTCTCGTCCGGACCGACCGCGACGCGCCACTCCGACAGATTCACTGTGCCGATCGAGGTGGAAGGTTCATTTCATCGAGAAACTGGTGCCCGCCCGTGGGCTTGTCGCCACGCGTGGCCGCACGCGTCAGCACGAGTCGATCCACGGTTCGTGTCATACCCACGTACAGCAGTCGGCGTGCCTCCTCGATCTCCTCTTGCTTGGGGAGCCTGGTCGCGGAACCACCTGGAAGCTGTGCATCTTCTGCCCCCACAATGTACACTCGAGAGAACTCGAGCCCCTTGGTGGAGTGCAGCGTGAGCAGATTCACACGTTCGTGATCCGGCTCGTCACCGTCCCACCGGGAGAGCACCACCCGCTCGAGGAAAACGACCAGCTGCTCCGCAAGTGTTCCATCGGGAATCTCGCCGATCAACCGCCTGAGCCGCATCATCGGAGCAGGATAGCGTTCGTCGGCGGACTTCACCGTTCGAATTCTCACCATCAGTTCGGCGCCACCGAGCCGCTCGATGACTTCGTCCGCGCCGGGAATAGTGATGTCATCACCCGCTTCTTTCTCGTACGACTCGAGCGCGCCGCTGTATTTGCCGAGCGAAAACGGAACACACATCCCGCGAAAGAGCCGGGCTTCGCCACCCAGCGACTCGTCGTCGCACAGTGCCAGCGCAATACCGAGATGGCCCAGCAGCTCGACCAACGCCGTCCGTCTCGCGCGTGATACCTTCATCTTGCCGAGTTCGAGCAGGACGAGCGCGAGCGCCTTGGTGTCATCCAGCGCGCGATGGGATTGCCCCGTCTCGATGTCGAAGTGCCGAGCCAAGTCGACGAGCTTGCGACTGGTCGGGAAGAGGTCGCGGGCCAGCGGCAGCGTGTCGAAGGTGCAGAGGTCGAAGGTTCCACCCACCTCCCTGGCAACACGGACGAGGATCGGGAAGTCGAAGTCGTATCCGTTGTGGGCTACGATCACGTCGTCGCCGCAGAACGCTCGGAACAGCGGCCAGACATCGTCGATCCTGGGCGACCCGGTCACGTCCGCGTCACTGATGTGATGGGTCGCCATCGCGCCGGCGGCTATCGGTCCTCGAGGCTTGACCAGTGAGTGAAAGGTCTCGGTAATCGTTCCCTCGCGCACTCGGACAGCCGCGATCTCGACGATTTCCGACGAACCGACGTCGCGGTCGGTCGTCTCGAGATCCACGGCCGTGAAGTTCGTGAACGCCACCGATGAATCGGCCATCTCGATCAGCTGCGCTGCCTTGAATACGCCCAAGGGCAAGCCAACCGAGCGGACATCATCGAGGCAGAGACGCTCGGCACTGGCGCTTGGCTGTTTACCGCGAACGGCGGTAACGCCGATGTCGCGGAGCATGCCTTGGATAGGTATGTCTGCCCCATTCATCGGGGGGATCCACACCTCGGCCCGACGGTCGCGCGCCGACTGCAGTCGCTGCGCAAGCGCGACGACGTCGGGCAGCCCGGCGGGGTCGCTGATTTCGTCGTGCCGGTCGTCGAGCACAGAACGCAGCTTGCCGACGCGTCGCGACAACAGCTCCTGCACGAGTGTGGCGAGTGTTTCGTGCTGTTTGCCGACCGCTTCCAGATTCTTCCAGTCGGCGAGGGCGCGGCGCAGCTGGCGCGCGTTGTCGTCGGCCCGCGGCAGACGGGTGGCCATCCGCCGAAGCTGGCGGCGGAGATCGCCTCCGCTTTCTTCGGTTTTGGCTCGTGCCTCGTCGAACAACGAACGCGGCAGCACCGCGTTGAAGAACGCATCACGACACACGTCGTCAGCCGGGCGCGCGATCACGCGCGCTGCCGCGATCACGTACGCAACGATGGGGTCGTCGGCAAGGGCACGCCCCTGTGCCAAACGGCACGGAATGCTGGCGTTCAGAAGCGCGGCCTCGAGGTGTTCGCCGATCTGATGCTTGCGATACAGCAGGGCGAAGTCGCCCCAGCTCAACCCATGCGCGTCGTGGTCTCGTCGGACGTCCTCGATCAACCAGGTGGACTCTGCCAAGTCAGTGTCGAAGCTCACGGCCTCCACCGGGAACGCGGACGCGAGGCGCGCGCGGGGAACAATCCGATCGGAAAAGATCTGGGGATTCAACGCGACGAGCGAACGCGCACTGGCGAAGACGTTGCTCGGACAACGATGGTTCTCCGCGAGATGAAGCCGCTCGGGGAGAAAGTCGGTGTCGTTGAGGAAGTTCAGGAAGACCTTGGCGTCGGCACCAGCCCACGAGTAGATCGACTGTTCGTCGTCGCCCACGCCGACGACGTGCTTGTGGTCGCGCGCCAGGGCCTTGATCACGCGATACTGCACGGGATTCAGGTCCTGAAACTCGTCCACGAGCACCACGTCCCACTGGCCGCGCACTGCCCGCTCGTCGTCGTGTTGCTCGAGCAGCTCGGCTGCCTTGATCACGAGCGTATCGAAGTCCAGCACGTTGCGCAGGGCGAGATAGCGCTCGTACTTGTCGAACAGCGCCAAGTCGTCGTGAAAGAGCGCATCCCCGCGAAAGCGGTACGCCGAGAAACGGCTGAGCGTGTTGCGATGCCATCGACGCGGCCCTTCGATGCGACGGAGCACGGCACACTGGTACTCGTCGTCGGCGATTCCGAACCCCGCATCGAGCCCAACCTTCGTGCCGTATTTCCGCAGCACGTCGGCACAGAAGGCGTGAATCGTTCCGCGCGTGACGCGCCCAGCGCGGTCGCCGAGGCGCGCTTCGAGACGGTGGGCGATTTCGCCCGCCGCCTTGTTGGTGAAGGTGAATGCGCAAATGCGCGCCGGATCCACGCCGTGGTGTTCGATCAGGAAGCGGATGCGTTCGATGAGACAGTACGTCTTACCAGCACCCGGGCCGGCGAGCACGAGTAGCGAACGAGCGGGTGCCTCGATCGCGGCTCGCTGGGACGGAGTGGGGACGGCGAGCGCCGGGTTCTCACCGCATTGGGTCATATCGAGAAACGTCCCCAACGGCACGCCCGGGGTCAACGGCACGGCCAGCGGGTTTCGCACGAGCCCAAGAGGCTCTAGACTCAGAGTCCAGACGGATCGTCGAACGCCAGTCGCCCACTCCAACTTCAGGACACCATGCCGCCAACGTTTGGGCACGGAAAAGTCTGCTATCTCGATGTACCGGCAGCGGACATCGCGACATCTGCAGAGTTCTATCGAAAGGTGTTCGGCTGGCAGTCGCGTCGGCGCGATGACGGGTCGCTCGGCTTCGACGATGGCGTTGGTCAGGTGAGCGGCAGTTGGTCGGTGGGCCGTCCGCCGTCAGTGCCGGGCATCGTGATCTCGATCATGGTGGACGATGCAGCCGCGACGTGTGAGGCAATCATGGCGGAGGGCTGCGAAATCGTCCAGCCCATCGGCGCCGAGGCGCCGGAGATCACGGCGCACTTCCGTGACCCTGGGGGGAACGTGCTCGGGGTGTATCAAGACCGAAGCTAATGGACCAGTGGGTCTTGCCGCTGCCCCGAATGGAGATCGGCGGGAGATCACACTCATCGCTCAGGTCGTGCCGCCTCGGTCGGCGAGCAGACTCATCGCTGACTCGCTGACGAGCAGCTTGTCCTTGAACTGCTGGCCCCACGCGAGTGGCGTGACGTCGCGGCACTCCTGCACCTCGCCGTTCGTGTGCGTCTTCCGCAGCGACGCGTGAGCGTTTGGATTTGCGCCGCGGTCGAGCAGGAGTTGCGCGAATGGAGAGTCGACGTTCTCGCCGCGATAGTTCCCCCAGAAATTGGCGTAGCACACGACGGCGCCAAACAGGGGCGTATGCCCGCCGAAACCCTGGTCGTCAATGGCCGCCCGTACGTCCGCATCCATGCCACGGTCGAGCAGCCACGTCGCAATCCCGATCTCGTCGTAGTCCACGCAAAGGTGCAGGAGGGTAGTCCCGGCAAGCGGCGTCCCCTGGGTGCCGATGTAGTCGTCACAACCCAACTCCGGGGGATAGATCTCCTCGTGCGAGAAGGTTCGCTCCAGCAGCATTGGATCTCGGCGGAGATGCGCCTCGAGGAGATCGAGGCGACCACGATGCAGCGCCATCGTTGGTGTGTCCGGCAACTCGATCCCGTGCTCGACGTACATCTCCAGGATACGATGCTTTTCCTCCGGCTTTCGGCTGTCCGAGAACAGCACGACGTTCACCGGGGCGACGCGATTGCCGTGCTCATCGCAGACGGTCGCTCCCAGTTCGAGCATCAGCGCCGTGCCCGACGCGCTCAGCGTGTACGCTGGGCCGTCGAGCGCGTTATCCGGAAGAGTCGGGGTGCCCGCCATTTGGTACAGCATCCGCGCCGTTTCCGTCCGCCCCTGCAACGTCGCCCGCCCTATAGCATGCTGGAGATCCGAGGCGCCCAGACTGTGGAGCATCCTGATGATTTCGTCTCGCCCGAGGTTCGCGGCGTAGCTCAGCGGCGGGCCCCAGTTGCTATCGGTCCGGATCAGAGCATGCTCGTGCAGCAGCGCGGGGCTTTCCGTGACAATCTCGCGGACCGTGTTCAGGTCATTGCGCCAGATGGCGTCGACGATCCGATACGCCAGCACGAGCCGAGCCCAGCTCGGGGCATCATAGCCGCGAGCGAGCACGAGCTGAGCGTCCGCGAGCTTTGCGGTCGCCGGCAGGACAGCGTCTGGATGATGGGTTGCGAACTGCTCGACAGCGTCTGGATCCCCGCTGCGAAACGCGCGTAGCAGGTCCTTCGCTTGGTGCCTCAGTTGATCCAGGTCGGGGCGAACCGGCAGTCTTCGGCTTGGCACGACGAGCCTCCTTGCAGCACGCCCGCGGTCCGCATGCGTCGGGCAGGAAGGAGGTTCGCAAGAACCGCGTGGTACCGGCAGCCGTGCCAGGTGGACTCGGTCCTTTCCGCGGACGGGGGGCGCCCTGAGCGCCACGAGTGAGAATACGGAGCGCTGCGCGTAGCGTCAAGCAACACTATCGTGCGGCGGCACCGCGCCCATAGTATAGACGATCCCTTCCCTGGACAACACAGAATGCGCCGACTCCAGCGCGCTGCCTGCGCTGCCGCGCTCTCCACCGGCATGGCCTGCGCTGGTGTGACGCACCCGCAATCCACTCCGCCGATCCTCCCGCAGGACGACGCGCTGACCGGCATCGCGAAGCGCGTGCACGCGAAGGTAATGACGCTCGACACGCACGTGGACATCGATCCCCAAAACTTCCAGGTTGGAGAGCGCAACTACGCACAGCGCCTCGATACGCAAGTCGACCTCACCAAGATGGAAGACGGAAAGCTCGACGCCGTCTTCTTTTCCATCTTCGCGGGGCAGGGCCCGCTGGACTCCGCTGGGTTCACCCGAGCCTACGCGACGGACACGGCGAAGTTCAACGCGGTCCACCGTCTCGCGGAACAGATTGCGCCGTCGCGAATCGAGATCGCTTACACAGCGGCCGACGCGCGCCGCATCTACGCCAGCGGAAAAAAGATCGCGTTCATGGGTGTAGAGAACGGATACGGCATCGGAACCGACATCACGCGCGTGAAGGAGTTCTACGACCGTGGCGCGCGGTACATGTCATTGGCACACAATGGCCACAGTCAGCTCTCGGACTCGAATACCGGCGAAATCGACGACCAATGGATGTGGACCGGTCTTTCCCCGCTGGGTAAACGGGTCATTGTCGAAATGAACCGGCTCGGCATGATGATCGACGTGTCGCATCCGTCGAAAGGCTCCATGATGCAGACGCTCGCGCTCACGAAGGCGCCGGTCATCGCCTCCCACTCGGGCGTCCGCTCCCTCTGCAACGTCTCGCGAAATCTCGACGACGAGGAGCTTCGTGCATTGGGCGAAAATGGCGGCGTCGTCCAGCTCGTGGCGTTTCGCGGCTACGTCAAGTGTGATCCAAAGGCCGATGCCGCGCGCGCCGCGGCGATCGCGAGCTTGAATCAGGAATTCGGCATCGCGCCCGTCACCCGTCCGGTCGGTACCGGAAGAGCTGCAGCGGCGCCGCGCGGTCCGGTGGCGGGAATGCCCGGATTGTCGTGCGCTTCCACCGGCCGCGCCACGGGAGTCGCGCCTGTTAACCCGCAGATCGCCGCCCTTCCCACCGACCGCCGGCAGGCATACGACGAGCGGCTGCGACAGATCTCGGCCAGCTATCCGCGGGCTACTGGGGCCACCGTTAGGGACTATGTCGATCACATCGACTATGTGACCAAAATGATCGGACTGGACCACGTGGGCATCAGTTCCGACTTTGACGGCGGTGGCGGCGTGGACGGTTTCAATTGCGCGTTGGAAGCCGTGAACGTCACCAGAGAACTCGTGCGTCGAGGCTATACCGAAGAACAGACTCAGAAGATCTGGAGCGGAAACCTGCTGCGTGTGCTAGAGCAGGTCGAGCAGACCGCCAGGAAAATTCAATCGGGAAAGACCACCACGTGACCTCGAACCGTCACGCTCCAACTTGCACTCTATAATGGCTTCAATGAACGACTCGTACTCGGTGCTCCTTGCCGCACTGCTCGCGGCGGCGTTGCCGAGCGCGGGCGCGCAACGCGCACCGGTAGCACACGACAGCACGAGCGTGCTGGCGAAGTCCCAATTTCCAAGCCTCCGCTGGCGCAACATCGGACCCTTTCGTGGCGGGCGCTCGGTAGCCGTCACCGGATCCTACACGGATCCTCGGGTCTTCTACTTTGGCGCGGCGGACGGCGGCGTCTGGAAAACGACCAATGGCGGGCAGACGTGGTCCAACGTTTCCGACTTCCGCGTGAAGGGACACGCGCCGGAAATCGCGAGCGTCGGTGCGATCGCGGTGGCGCCAAGCGACCCGAATGTGATCTGGGTAGGCACCGGAGAATCCGGGTTGCGCGAAGACCTCACGTATGGCACCGGCGTCTATCGAAGCACGGACGGTGGCGAATCGTGGTCGCACCTTGGACTGGACGACACCCAGCAGATCGGCGCCATCCGAGTCCATCCCACCAACCCCGATGTCGCCTATGTCGCTGCCATCGGACATGCGTTCGGGCCGAACAGGACCCGCGGCGTCTACAAGACGACCGACGGCGGAAAGAACTGGACGCAGGCACTCTTCGTGGACGATACCACAGGCGCCATCGACATCGCGCTCGACCCCGTCAACCCTCGCCTGCTCTACGCCGCCATGTGGCACCTGCGGCGGTCTCCGTGGGGTATGCACGCCGGTGGTGGAAGCAGCGGGCTCTGGAAATCCACCGATGGCGGTGACACGTGGACGGACATCTCCTCCAGCCCCGGGCTGCCGAACACGGCGCTCGGCCGCATCGGCGTTGCTGTCTCGCCGTCCAATCCCCGCCGCGTCTATGCCACCGTCGAAGCCCCCGACTCGGCGGGGGAACCACGCGGTGGAATCTTCCGCTCTGACGATGCAGGCGGGCATTGGCAGCGCACAAGCGGGGATCAGAAGTGGCAGGTTCGCCCGTGGTACTACTCCACCATCACCGCCGACCCTCAGGACGAGAACACCGTCTACGTCAACAACCTGAGCACTTGGCGTTCGATCGACGGCGGGCACACCTGGACGCGCATGGCCATGCCGCACGGTGACAATCACCTACTGTGGATCGACCCAAAGGATCCAAAGCGGATGATTCACGCGAACGACGGCGGTGCGACCGTGAGCTACGACCGCGGCGCCAGTTGGAGCAGCATCCAAAATCAGCCCACGGCGCAGTTTTATCACGTCATCACCGACAGCCGATTCCCGTACCGCATCTACGGCGCTCAGCAGGACAACACGACCGTCTCCATCGCGAGCCGCTCCGACAACGGACGGATCACGCGCGAAGATTGGTGGCCAGTGGCAGGTGGAGAGAGCGCATACATCGCGGTGGATCCCGCGAATCCCGATGTCACGTATGGCGGCGGGTACATGGGCGAGATCTGGCGGCACGACCGCAAGACCAACAACTCCCGTAACGTCGCCGTCTGGCTCGATAACTATGACGGCTACGGCGCAAAGGATGTCCCGTATCGCTTCGCATGGACGTTTCCGCTGTTTTTCTCGCCGCACGACACGAGCACGCTGTACACCGCCGCGCAGTTTCTCTTCAAGTCCACCAACGGCGGGAACTCGTGGACGAAAATCTCTCCCGATCTCTCTCGCGCGGACGTGCGGACCCTCGAGCGAACCGGCGGCCCCATTCACGGCGACATGACGGGCACCGAGTGGTATGCCATGGCATTCGCCGTGGCGGAGTCGCCCGTGACGAGGGGGCTGATCTGGTCGGGGAGCGACGATGGGCTCGTGCACGTCACCCGGGACGGCGGTGCCTCCTGGCAGAACGTCACGCCGGCGGGACTGCCGCCATTCACCAAGATGTCAGTGGTAGAGCCTAGTCACTATTCCGACGGAACCGCGTACATCGCCGCAAACCGATATCAGCAGGATGACTTCAAGCCGTATCTGTTGAAGACCGCCGACTATGGCAAAACGTGGACGCGTATCGACGACGGCATTCCGGCGGGCGCGTACGCACGGGTCATTCGCGAGGACCCCGTGCGCCGCGGACTGCTATTCGCCGGGACCGAGAGCGGGGTGTACGTGTCGTTCGACGACGGCGCGCATTGGCAGCCGCTGCAGATGAATCTGCCGCGCGTCAGCGTGCGTGATCTCGCGATCAAGGACCAGGATCTGATCGCGGCCACGCATGGGCGGGCGTTCTGGGTACTCGATGACATCTCTCCGCTGCGGCAACTCTCCGATAGTGTGCGGTCCGCTGCCGTCCACCTCTTTTCGCCAACCACCGCGGTGCGATTCGGGAGCGGGCGCGCTCGCAGCGACGGCGAATCAGGTGAGAACCCCCTGGCGGGCGTCTACGTGGATTACTGGCTGAAGGAGCGTCCGAAGAGCGCCGTCAAGCTCGAGTTTCTGGATGCGAGGGGCGCCGTGCTGCGCACGTTCACCAGTCCCGACTCGTCCAAGCCGGCGCGCGACAGCGCTTTCGTTGCGTATACGGCGGCTGATTCGATGCGGCGGCTCTCCGCGTACGACACCACTGGCCAATCCACGCAACGCCGGCGCGTCGAAGGCGACAGTGTGGCGTATGTGCCCGCGGATTCGGTGGTGCATGCTCGAGCGGGTTTCAATCGCTTCGTCTGGAATCTCCGCATTCCTGGCGTCACGCCCATCAAGGACATCGTGGACGATGAAGGCACCGAAGACGGCCCCATGATCGTGCCAGGAACGTACACCGTTCGACTCTCGGTCGGCGACAAGCCGTTCACGCGCCCCTTCCAAGTGGTGGATGACCCGCGTGTCGGGGCGACGCCCGCCGAGCTTGCCGCGACTTTTGCGTTGGCGAAGAAGACAGTGGACGAGCTGAATGCCCTCGGCGAACAGGTTGGACGCATCGAGACGATGCAGAAGCAGATTGTCGCCCGTGCGCAGCAGGCGAAGGGACAGCCGTACGCCGCGCGCGTCGAAGGGGCCGCGACCGCCCTGCGTGGGCGACTCGAGGCCATTCGCACCGAGTTGGCCGATGTGCACTCGCACGCCGACGAGATCACGCTGCACTATCCCGTCAAGCTGTACAATCAATTGCTGAACGTAAACCGAATGGCGCTGAGCTTCGATCGCGCCCCCACCGAGCAGGCCGGCGCGGTGTTTCAGGACCTGTCGGGCAAGGTCCAGGCGCAGTTCGAGAAGTTGCGCGTGCTGGAGGCCGGCGATATTTCTGCTTTCAATCGGATGCTGGAAGAGTTGAAGATGCCGGCGGTCACCGTACAGCCGTTGAAGCCTATCGCGTGACCCTCGCCGGCAGTGCGCGACGACTGTGACCAGAACCGGCTGCCGAAGGTTGGGCGCAGTACACGCATCCGGCGACGAACCATGAAGATCAATAACCCAACGCTTTTGGTTGCCGCCGGCTTGCTCGCCATGAGCGTCGGCTGCGGCAGCCCAACTGCGCCCAGCGACGGGACGCAACCCGCAGCGCTTACGGTGCTGCCGCGACCGCTCAACGCCAGCGAGCTCACCGTCGTCGGCGCGGCGAACGATTTTTCATTCTCACTGTTCCGACAGCTTAGTGCCGCGCAGCCAGGTGTCAACGTCTTCACGTCGCCGCTCAGCGCGAGCATGGCGCTCGGGATGACGATGAACGGCGCCGCCAGCGCCACCTACGATCAGATGCACGCGGCGCTCGCGTTCGGCGGCGCGAGCGAGTCTGACATCGACCAGGGTTACAAGTCACTCATCGTTCTGCTGCGTGGACTCGATGCGGGCGTGGACTTTCGGATCGCCAATTCCATCTGGTATCGCGCCGACTTTCCGTTCGCGCCCAGCTTCTTGGAGGCCGGCAAGAACTGGTTCGACGCGCAGGTCACGGGCTTGGACTTCGCGAGCTCGTCAGCGGTCAGCACCATCAACGCATGGGTGAGTGCGGCGACCTCGACGAGAATTCCGACAATCATCGACCAGATTTCCCCAGATCAGACCATGTTCCTGATCAACGCCATCTACTTCAAGGGAAGCTGGCGCGACAAGTTCGATGCCGCGTTGACGACTGATGCGCCGTTTCACGGCATCACTGGCGATCGGGCCGTGAAACTCATGCACCGCTACGGTAAGATTGCGTATCTCTCCACACCAGACTTCGATGCGGTGGATCTTCCGTACGGGAACGGCGCCTTCACCATGACGGTGTTATTGCCGAACGTGGGGAAGAACGTGGATGCGCTCGCGTCGACCATGTGGAGCGCCGATTGGGCCACGTGGTCCGGCCGGTTCCACATCGCGACAATGGACCTGTATCTGCCGCGTTTCGTGCTCTCGTGGGACCGAACGCTCAATGGCGATCTCGAGGCACTCGGAATGCGTGACGCGTTCATTCCGGGCGCGGCGGATTTCACGAGGATGTCGCCGCGCGGCCGAGACTTGTTCATCAACGTCGTGAAGCAGAAGACATACGTGGACGTGAACGAGGAGGGCACTGAAGCCGCCGCGGTCACGAGCGTCGGCGTGGCGCTCACGGCGGCGCCTGTTCCAATCGTGGTCCGCGTGGATCGACCGTTCGTTCTTATTATTCGGGAGCGGCTTTCGAGTACGGTGCTGTTCATTGGCAAGATCAACACGTTGCCCGGGACTTGAGGCTGCAGGGCGGCAGTGGCACTCCGCGGTGCTCTGGGGTACCGCCTTCGTTCACCGGAATTATTAGTCTTCCTTACGCGCCGACCAATGCGCACACGGTACATCTCTCTCCTGGCCCTTTTCGCCGCCGCACCGCTCCGCAATGGCGGCGGACGCGTCCGCCGCCGCCCGGCACGAGCGATTCGCGGTGGACGCGCAGGAGATGACGGCGCTGCTGTTCGACTTCGCCACCCGCGCAGATTATCGGGTCGCCGTGAGAAGGAAATTCGACGGTATCAAGGCTTTGTTCGGAGAGTATCAAGGCGCTCTCAAGAAGACGTACGTCGTGCCGAGGGTGCTGCGCCGTAGGGGCAGCCAGAGCCCGGTTGACTGCGCTGAGGGAAGGGGGTACTCTACCTCATGCGCTCAAGTTTTCCGGCGTCATGCCGAAACTCCATGAATAATTGGAACTCGTCGCGGAGACCTGACTAGCGCGCGCGTGCAGGAGCAGAGCGTACCGCGCCCGCCAAGGTTTGTCGGATCTGGTGGGCGTTTTGATTTTCGGCGCGTTGCGCCAACGATGGGGTGTAGGTCAACTGGCAGACCGCCTGACTGTTAATCAGGAAGTTGGAGGTTCGAGTCCTCCCGCCCCAGCTCATCAAGATGGAATTAAACCGGCTTACGCAAATGCCGCCTCGACTCTCGAGGCGGCAATTTGTCTTGGCGGACTCACCACGCAATCACGCGGGTGAACTCCGGTTCTGTTTGGTCGTCGCGGTGGTTCCACTGTCGGACGTCGCTCTCCGTCTGCGGATGAGCAACCAAGCCCGCCCAGTCGTCTTGCGCAACGGGAGCGCTCATGGCCGCACCTGCGCGGAGACCGGAAAACGGTTTTGCAATGCCTCCGTGCGAAACTTGAAAATCCGTTCGATGTCAGGTCGCACCAGCCACCGATGCACCAGGAAATCCAGCGGGGCGGCATAGCGAACATGGTCACGGACGAGCGTGCCGCCGTCGCGCGCCTCAAACGTGTGCTCGTGTATCCATTGCCGATACGGCCCGCGGATCTGTTCATCCGCGAACCGATGCGGCGGCTGCCAGACGGTGATGCGTGTGCGCCAGCGCACCGGCAGGCCGTGGATGCGCAGCCGATAATCAATCAGCGCGCCAACTTTCATCTCGATGGGCGGCGGCGTTACCATGTGAAAATGCAGCAACGCTGGTGTGAGAGCTTCGAGATTCGCCGCATCGGCAAAGAACGGAAACAGCTCCGCTGGTGGTAGTGGGAGCCAGAGCTCGGCGTGGAATTCATGAACTTTCATGCCTTTTTCTCCGCTGACTTGGAAATACCGCGCAGCATGCCGGCAAACACCAGTTGATGCAACGGCCAAACGCCATACCAATAGGCCAGACCCCACAAACCGACAGGATCAAACATCGCGGTCTGTCGCAACAGCGCGCCGTCAGCCTCGGGTTGCACCTCGAAGTCGAGCCACGCCCGGCCGGGGAGTATCATTTCTGCGGCCAGGCGCAGCCGCTGGCCGGGCTTGATGAATTCCACGCGCCAGCAATCCAGGTGGTCGCCAACCAGCAAGTGTTGGGGATCGCGTCGGCCCCGCCGCATTCCGACCCCGCCCATGGGCAAGTCCAACCAACCCCGTAACGTCCAAAGCCAGTTCGCGTAGTGCCAACCGGTCGCTCCACCAATACGTTCCACCACGGCGAAAACCCTGGCGGGCGTCGCGGCGACCCGAGCGGATCGCGAATCCACCAGACGGTTTCCAAATCGGGTGCCGCCCCATTGACGGGGCGCGGCGGCGGCGGACACGGCGTCCGACCAGCGCGTCTGGGCCAAGCTGGAGTCCTCGTTTCGCAACGCACGCGCAATAGCCTCGCGAACGCCGATCGGCTTGATGGGAAACAGACGTTGCGCGGAATTGTCGCGCACTATGGTCGGGTGGCGAAGACTATCCACCAGCTTGCGGCCCACGCGGGCATACAGCGGTGTCACCAAGCCCAGCCACAAACTCGAGAGCCGTGGAGTCAACAACGGAACGGGAATCATCCATCGCCGCAGCCCGCGCTGCCGCGCGTATTCCCGCATGAGTTCACCGTAAGAAACGCGATCCGGGCCGCCGATCTCGATGGTCACGCTGTCATTGATTTCAAGGGACAACGCGGCGCGGAGATACGCGAGCACATCAGTGACCGCGATGGGTTGCGCCATCACCCGCACCCAGCGCGGCATCACCATGACCGGCAAGCGCTCCACCAAGGCCCGAATCATTTCGAAGGACAGGCTTCCCGAACCGATGATGATGGAGGCGCGCAATTCAATCACGGGTACTCCGTGCGCCCGCAATCGGTCTCCAACCTCTTGCCGGCTGCGCAGGTGTGCCGAGAGGCCCGGTTGCTCGCCCAATCCTCCGAGATAAATGATGCGCTGGACGCCGGCCGCACGCGCAGCCACGCCGAAGTTCTCCGCTGCTTGGCGGTCTAGTTCCTCAAAACTTCCCGTCGTACCCATCGAATGAACAAGATAGAAAGCCGCGTCCACGCCCGTCAGAGAAGAGCGTAGTGATTCCGCATCCAGCACATCGCCTTGCAATACCGTGACGCCCGACGGCACACGGGACAAGAGATATTCCGGCTGCCGCGCCAGACATCTCACTCTCCAGCCGTCCTGCGACAGCAGAGACAGCAATCTCCCGCCGATGTAGCCGGTCGCGCCCGTCAGTAAGATGTTGCCCTGGTCCGGCGTCGATTCACTCCTCGTCATGACGATCAACACCGCCGCCGCCGCCGCAGGGGCAATGTCTGCTCGGCCGCGATGTTCTTTCGCGCCTCGCGGGCGAGTTGCACGGTCGTCCCGGATGGTTGACGTTCAGTCCGCTTACCGAAGTCCAGCTCACACCGCGGGGTGCCCGCTTCGATACTGGTGTTGCGGTCATTCCTGCCTCGTTTACCAGCGTGTAGGCATCGACGCGATGCACGCGGTCAGCCGTAGGGCGTTCGAGCGCAATGCTGCCAGACATTGCTGCCGCCGTGTGGAGTTGAACGTGCCGATTCTTCGCGGCGTTCCCTGCGAACGAACGAACGGCACCGGATGAACGAGCTCCGCCAACACGATGCTGCGTTAGCCGGATTCAGGACCACACGTCCATGGCCGTGAGCACGAATTGCCGACAGACCTCCGCTGTACGTACGTCGGGCGGACCGAAACGCAATGCACTCGGCGCGGTCACTTCTTTTTCTTCGCTGCCCGTTGGGCGATCGCTGTTGCGTTGGCCGCCACCGCGGCGCGGATGAGTTGCTTGAATGCCGCTTCCTGGATCTTCTCCCCTTCGCGGAAGTCGATTGCACGTCGCGTGCTCCCTTCCAGGCTGGAATTGAAGAGCTTCTTCGGGTCCTCGACAGACGCTCCGCGAAAGAAGGTGAGCTTCACGACTTCCTTGTATGACTCCCCTGTGCAGACGCCGCCGTCATGGTACCAGACGGGAATTCCGGGGGATCTTGGCTTCTCCCACTTCCACTCCTCCTGGATGTCCGCGTCCGCATCGTGGATGAGCTGACGGAGACGCGCGAGGGTCTCTCCTCTCCAATCGCCAAGCTCCTCGATTCGGCTCGTGATCTTCGCTGAAGCGGCCTCGCCGGTCGGACCACTCGTCGGCTTCATGGCTTCGCTTGCGAAGTCAGCTGAATGAGCTGAATCAGATTCCCGCACGTGTCATCCAGCACTGCAATGATCGACCCGGTGACGTCGGTGACCGGCATCGTGAACTTCACGCCCAAAGCGGCCAGACGGTCGTGTTCTGCCCGAACGTTGGTCACGAGGAACTGAGCCGCCCGCATCCCCTGCCCGTGCAAAGCCTCCTGGTAGGCCTTCCCCGCCGAATTGGTAGTGGACTCCAGCACCACCTCCACACCATCCGGATCCTCGGGTGCAGCGACAGTCAACCATCGATAGTCGCCCTGTGAGAAATCGGCCTTCTTCTGGAAGCCCAGCACCTGGGTGTAGAAACGGAGTGCCCTTTCCTGATCGTTCACATACACAGTGGTCCATTTGATCTTCATTGCAGGCCCTCCGTTACGGTGTAGGTGTTTGAATGTCTCTTGCCGCGCATCGCGGGATGGCGACGTCACGGCAGCCCTGCGACTACTCGTTCAAGCCCCTCGAGGAACTTCTGCCAGCCGTGATTCGCACCCTTGTAGGCCGCCTCTTGATCAGGACGGAAACCAGACTGCTCCATGCGTATGAGCGTTCCGTCCTTCGTCGCATCCAACGTGAAGACGACAACGCTCTCCAACCCCAAAGCGGCCCAACTGTACGAGAGCTTCTTGTAGGGTTCGACGACGAGGACCTCGGAGTCGATTGCGCCGTTCCAATTGGGCACGGGTGCGCGGCGAAAATTGAACCGATGGCCCACGACCGGCTGGAAATCGTTGTCCATCAGCCACTCCCTGATCAGCGGACCTTGCGTGAGAGCACGCCAGACTTTCTCAGGCGGGTGAGGCAGCTCTCGTTCGATCACGAGTGAGCGGGTCGTGGTCATGGGTCCATCTTCCTGAGCAAGCCGTCGAGTCGGTCGAACCGGTCATGCCAGAAGCGGCTGTAGTAACTCATCCAATCCACCAGCGGTGCGAGCGCACGCGGTTGGGCTCTGTAATGGGTTTCGCGTCCCCGGTGTCGAGCGCGCACCAGCCCTGCGTGCTTGAGGACGCCCAGATGCTTGGAGACCGCGGGCTGCGACACTCCCGAGTTGTCTGTCAGCATGCGAACTGTTTGTTCGCCATCGCGGCTCAGGCGCTCGAACAGAGCACGGCGGGTCGGATCGGCGAGGGACTTGAACAGGACGTCGGGTGCAGTCTTCAACGGAAACCCATATCTCGGTGGTTATGATTAAACGATAACCGCCCGATTATGAATCGTCAAGCCATTAGCCATCAGCCGTCAGCCATCAGCCACCGGCGTCCGAGGCCCGGAGGTTTGTGCTCGCTTCCCACGCGGCGTCCAGACGATCGAGCTGAAATTCGTGATGCGTGATGTGCGTCGAGAAGAAGCGCAACACCTGCGGCACGTTCATCCACCCGCTCACTGGGTGCCTGAACACGCCCTTCCGTCGTTCCTCCGGACTGAGGTGCGCGAGCAGTTCGCCCAGCTCGAGGCGTGATGCGTCCCATCGTTGCACGAGGTCAGTCATGTCTGCCTCATGGTCCGGGAGTACACGCTTGGCCGACATTGGCACCTTCACGCGCCGACGCGATCGAAACACGACGTCGACGAGAAGAAAGCCGAGCCGGTCGCGCACCCCGATGCGGTGTGGTGCTTCGAGCCCTCGCCGCACGGCGGCGAGCACGCCTGTTTCAACCTTGACGAGGTGGTCGAGCACCTGGATCGCCGACCATTCCCCCGGCGAAGGCCGGTAAGTCAGCCGCTCAGCAGGCCACGCTGCGATCCGGCCCAGCATCGCTGTTTTCTTGGCCTCGATATCGGCGAACGCCGTCATGTCTGCTTTCTTGTCATCGGATCCACAAGCGGGTCTACGAGCGCATCGCTGGCAAAGCCGCGTGGCTCGGCAACGAAACGCACGCCGCGGGTGTACGTTGGATGGCACGCCACCCTTCGAGCGTCCTGCTATGCCACCGATCAGTCGTCCTCACATACGACGCGGCCCCCACCGCCGATCTGCTTTCACGCTGATCGAAATGCTCGTGGTGATCGTGGTGATCGCCATTCTGGCGTCACTCGTCGCCCCGAACATCTTCCAGCACGTCGGCGCCGCCAAGTCAGCCACCGCCAAGGCACAAGTCGAGATGCTGGGCGCGGCGCTCGATGCCTACCGTCTGGACAACGGTACCTATCCGACCACGCAACAGGGACTCGACGCGCTGTGGCAGCGGCCGGCCGTCGACCCGCCCGCGAACTGGCGCGCTCCGTATCTCCGCAAGCCAGTGCCGCTCGATCCGTGGGGACGACCCTACATGTATCAGTTTCCGGGGCAGCAGAGTCGGCAGGGCTATGATCTCGTCTCGTTCGGTGCGGATGGAAAGCCGGGCGGCGAAGGCGAGGACGCAGATATCGTGAGCTGGAAATGACAACCGGGTTGCGTTCTTTGAACGCGACCCGGCTGCGCGTTGCTGACCACATGCCACTCAGGGCACGAGGACGGCTTGCACGGCCGCCTTCACCGCGGGGACGTCCGCGCCAGGATCGCGCCCGTCGGATGCCATGTTCCGATACGGGCTGGACGACGTCAGTTGGAAGTGGTAGCCGGCGGCGTTGAGAAACCCGACGGCGGCGGTGGCCGACGGAAAGAAGTTCGCGACAGGATAGCCAAAGCCACTCGGCAGGATGATGACGTTGTCGAGGAAGATGTTCCCCTGCACCAAGGCAAGAAGCGTCACCAGTCCCGAGGCGAGCCCGGGGCCCTTCACGCCGTACGCGCCGCCGCCGATGATGTTATCACGTACCGAAAGGCGCACGGCCGGTTGGTTCAATGGCCCGCCGAAGCCGACCGCCGACGTGGTAGGGCTCATCACGGTGTTGTGCGCGATGATCACATCGGTGATGTCCTGATTGATCAGGAAACCGCGGCCATCGCCATTGAATGTGGCGGAGGCATCGATGTTCTGCACCACGTTGTCCGTGATGGTGATACGCTGGAGATGAAAGTTGGTGATATTCGGATCCGGCGCCGCGGAGAGGTTGAA
>JANYIN010000065.1 GCA_025362035.1 Gemmatimonadaceae bacterium
GGCGTGGCGGTGAGTGTGAGGACGTCAGTTTCAAGCTTGAGTTGTTTGAGCCGCTCCTTGTGCTTCACTCCGAAGCGGTGCTCCTCGTCCACGATGATGACGCCGAGGTCCGCGAATTTCACGTCGGGGCTGAGCAGCCGGTGGGTGCCGATGACGATGTCCACCTTCTTCTCCGCCAGCTCCACCAACGTGGCGGTTTGCTCCTTGGCGGTCTGGAAGCGACTCATGACCGCCACCTTGATGGGGAAGTCAGCGAGGCGTTCCTGAAATGTGCGCGCATGCTGATCCGCAAGGATGGTCGTTGGAACCAGCACCGCCACCTGACGCCCGCTCTGCACGGCCTTGAAGGCGGCGCGCACAGCAATCTCCGTCTTGCCGTATCCAACGTCGCCCACGAGGAGACGGTCCATGGGGCGGGTGCTCTCCATGTCGGTCTTCACGTCAGTGGTGGCCTTGCGCTGATCCGGCGTGTCCTCGAACAGGAAGCTGCTTTCGAGTTGGCGCTGCCACGCGGTATCCGGCACGTGCGCGGGTCTCGACGCAACCTTGCGCCGCGCATACAGATCGAGCAGCTCCAGCGTCATCTCCTGGATGGCGGCGCGCGTGCGATCTCGTTGCGCTGCCCAGCGCTTGCCGCCGAGGTGATGCAGTCGGGGCGGCGGCGCGACGTCGGTGATGTCGTCGGCGGATCGATAGCGCTCGACCTGATCGATGCGGTACAGCGGAACGTTGAGGCGGTCGCCTCCCTCGTACTCGATGACCGCGACCTCGATCGTGCTCTGCCCAACGAAGATCGTCTCGATGCCCTTGAAGATTCCGACGCCGTGCTCGAGGTGCACGACGTAGTCGCCGAGCTTGAGCGCCAATGAATCGACGCCGCCGCTGACGTACCGGCGCGCGCGGCGCACGCGCCGCTCCCGCCGGAAGATCTCGTGGTCCGTGAGCACGCGCATACCGTGCTCGTGGTCTCCGGGAGGCAGCACCCATCCGCCACCCAGCGCGCCTACCACCAGCGCGGCGGGGGAGGGATCGCGCGTGTCTTCGTTCAGAAGCTCATCGAGACGCTCGCATTGACCCTCATTGTCGCAGAGGATGACCGTGGGCAGGCCGTCGCGGACCAGGCGGCGCAAGCGCTTGATGTCGCGATCGATGGGTTCAGGTACGCGAAGGGGAAAGACCACATCGGCCGCTTCCGCCAAAGGGTCCACCAGCCGCAGTGTGCCGAACGCGGCCAGCGCCGCGCCGGCGCGTTCGGGCGCTTCAAACAGCTCCTCGCGCGAGTCCACTTCTTCGCCGCGGCGACGCGCGAGATCCAGGTGGTGCTCGGCCTCATCCCATGTGCGCTTGAGCTCCGGCAACAGGTGGGTGCCGGTGGGGAAGACGAACATCGTGTCGGGCGGAAACAACGCCGACACGGAAAGCCGCTCTCCGCTGGTGGCGTCTTCGCGCACCTGTCCATCCACCGGGAGCACCACGGCGAGTGACACCTCGCGCGTGGATCGCTGCGACGAGAGTTCGAAGTGCCGAAGGTCCACGACTTCGTCGCCCCAGAACTCCATCCGTACCGGGTCCGTCATGCCGAACGAATACACGTCGAAGATGCCGCCTCGCAGGGAGAACTGCGCGACGTCCTCCACCATTGGCACGCGCTCGAAGCCGATGCGTTCCAGGTGGTCCGCGAGCTCGCGTGGACGACGCACGTCGCCGCGGCGCAGTTCAATGCGCAACTCAGCCAGCGCGGCGGGCAGCCGCGTACGCTCGAGGAGCGCGCGCGGTGTGGTGAGCAGCACCTTGATGTCGCCGCGGCTCAGCCGCTCGAGCGTTTCTACGCGTTCACCGGCCACCTCCACGTGCGGCTCCATCTCGCCGAACCCCTCGCGGGGCGGGTAGAGCGCCACCGGTCCCTCGTCCAGCAGCGTGTTCAGGTCAGCCAGCAGTCGCTCCGCCTGCGGCACGCCGTCGGCGACGACGACGAGGAAGCGCGTCGGTAATCGCCGGGTGAGCGCGGCGATGAGTGCGGCGTCGGCGGACCCCGGCAGGCCGGCGATACGAAGCTGTCGTGCGGGAGCGGGCAGCGTATTGAACACGCGCGCAAACGCCGGCAGGCGTTCGATGGCGTCGAGCAGACTTGGGAGCGACACTAGGCGGCAGTTGGACGTGTGGTGCGAACGGCGATGGCTTCGGCAGCGAACAGCAGCAGCGCAAGCAGGAGCAATGGAGTAACGGCCGGGCGGCGCGATCCCGAGGAGAAGGTGTCGTGCACCCACGCATCGGCCGTTACGGACGGCCGGCCGCGAGCGCCGGCCAGCCGAGGCGCGAGCGCTTCCGCCGGCCATCGTGCCAGGGAGGACTCTTCAGGCGGCGCATTCACGACCACGGCCCCGATTCTCTTGGCTCCCCGCAAAATGAACCAGACGCCCCGCTCGTCGGGCGCGTTGATATGATCGCCGGTGACGGCGCGGCGCGTGCCCGCTCCATTCTCGAGTGCATCGGCGCCGGCGGGAATGCGAATCGCGGCGCCAGCGCGCGCCTGAATCGGCGCGCCGGCGTCACCTGTGGGAGCCGCCAGCCGCGTGGCAATCATGTCGGCCAGCCAGGGCACGAACGCCGCGCGTATCGGCAGTTGCGTGGCGGCCGGATCCAGGCGCGAGGCGAGCAGCACATAGCCAGGCCCCGAGACAATCCACGGCTCGCCGGCAACGGTCGCCAACGTATCGGTGGCGCCCACGCCTTCGCGAACCAACCGATAGCGCGCCGATACCGCAATGCCGTCCATGCGGGTGCCGCGCGCCGCGACGGGCAGCGTGTCCACCGCGCCAAATCGCCACGGGACGCCGAGCCGCGCGAGCGCACGGTTCGCCGCACCAAGCCGCACCGCGTCGCCCGGTGGCGTCATGAGCGCAGGAAGCGCGGCAACAGCATCCGCGGCCGCGACGCGGACATCGCTGCCCGTTCCGGCGCGACCGTCGGCGATGAGTGTGTTCACGGCGGTCGTCGCAAACGAGCCGGCCGATGGATCGACCATCACGCCGGGCGGGGCGCCGATCCACGCCGCAGCATATCGAACGTCGTCAGCGGCATAGTCGTCCGGTTCCAGCTCGACTCGGATTGCCTGCCAGCCGCGCTCGGGCGGTGACACCGAAAGCTGCACCGGTTCCCCGCGCGCCACGGCGCCGCGCGCCAGTGTGCGCGAGCCAAGGAGGACGCGAAAACCCACCGAATCGGTCGCGTCGATCCGCGCGTTGATTGTGCCGCGGGGCGTCCACCGTGCGGGTGTTGCGTCCACCGCAAGCACGGCGCGATTGCGCGGCGGGTCGCCACGCGGAGTCAGAAGCGCCAGCGGAACATCCACCGGCGAGGACGACACCCAGGCGCTTCGTTGGCCATCGGTGGCCACGGCTACGACGCGCGACGGCAGCGCGCTCCCCTGCACCGCCGCTGCGGCGCGGCGCACGGCGAGTGGGAGATCGCCGGCATCCTGCTCCGGAGCCATGCGCATGAGCTCTGCGACCAGCGCGTCCTTCGTCCCACCTCGCACGCGTCCGTTCGCCGAAACGAGCCAGAGGTGATCGCCCGCACCGCTGGACTGCAGCAATCGCCGCGCCGCATCGCGCAATTGGGCGAACGCGGGTACGCCGCCACTCATGGCGGTGGTGGACAGCGAATTGTCCAGCACCACCGCGACCGCCGTTGGGCCGTGTCCAGCCCCCATCCCCGCCACGAACGGCTGCGCGGCGGCGAGCGCGAGCGTCAATATCAATAGTACGCGCAAGAGCATCAGGAGCAGGTTGCGCAGTCGCAGCGACCGGCTGTGCTCCTGTTCCGCGCGCTGCAGATAGCGGGCCGCGGGGAAGTCCACGCGCGTTCCGATATTTCGCCTGAGGAGATGGAGCAGCAGTGGAATACCAGCGGCAGCGCCGAGGAGCAGATAGAGCGGTGCGAGAAGACTCACGGTCGCCGCTGCCTGGCGTCGAAGGCCTTTCGAAGGGGCACCGCGTACGGCTGATCGGTGATCACCAGCTCGTAGCTGGCTCCAACCACCGCCAGTGCATCACGCCATTCGCCAACCACCTCCGCCACCGTCGCTTGATAGGCGGTCCGCACGTCAGAGGCGGTTGCGGGCACCGCAAGCGACGATTCAGTATCGGCGTACTGCGCTTCGCCCTCGAGGCCGAAGTCGCGTTCAGCGGGGTCCATCACGTGGAAGACGATCACGTCATGTCCGGCCGCGCGCAGCCCGCGAACGGCGGCGATGACCGGCTCGCGATCGACCAGAAGATCGCTGACGAGCATGACCATGCCGCGGCGGGTAACCAGGCGGGACGCCTGCGCGATGGCTGCCGCAAGATCGGAGGCACGCCCGCCGGCCGGCTCGGCGAGCGCCGCGATCACGCGGCGCCATTGCGTGGTGCGGGCGCGCGGCGGCACGCTCGTGCGCACCGCGTCATCGAACCGGATGAGCCCCACGGCGTCCCGCTGGCGGAGGAGCAGCAGCGCCGTGGCGGCAACCAGCTGCTCGGCAAAGACGCGCTTGGTGAGCAGCGCCGGCCTGGACCGCCACTCCATCGACTTGCTGACGTCCAGCACCAGCGTGGCGCGGAGGTTGGTCTCCTCCTCGTACTGCTTGACCACCCAGCGATCAGCCCGCGCCGCGATCTTCCAGTCCACGTAACGCAGATCGTCACCAGGCTGATAGGGACGAAAATCGGCGAACTCCACCGAAAACCCCTTGCGGGGTGAGCGGTGCAGTCCGCTGAGGAAGCCATCGACGATCCATCGGGCGACGACTTCGATGTGTCCCAGCGACGCGAGCGCCGCCGGGTCGAACAGATCCGCGCGGAGGTTCGACTCCATTACCTGCGCAAACTAGATGGCCGGCGCCGCGAACGGCAGTCAGGGAATGACGGCACCTGACAACCGCGAACCCTGCTCGGCGAGGGCCCGCGGTTGGACCCCAGACTATATTTCAAGGCTGTATCGCGTTCTCGCCTCGACCCGCCAAGCCGTGAATCTGGACCATATTCGCAATTTCTGCATCGTCGCGCACATCGACCACGGGAAGTCCACGCTGGCCGACCGCCTCATCGAGGAGACGGGGATGCTCCAGAAGCGCGAGATGAAGGCGCAGGTCCTCGATACCCTCGACCTGGAGCGCGAGCGCGGGATCACGATCAAGCTCAACGCGGTGCGCATGACGTACCGTGCCGCCGACGGGCAGGACTACGAGCTGAATCTCATCGACACGCCGGGACACGTCGATTTCACATACGAAGTCTCGCGGAGCCTGGCTGCGTGTGAGGGCGCCATCCTTGTGGTGGACGCGTCCCAGGGCATTCAGGCGCAGACGCTGTCCAACCTGTTTCTCGCCATGGACGCCGGGCTCGAGATCATCCCGATCCTGAACAAGATCGATCTGCCGGGCGCCGAACCCGAGCGGCGCGCGCAGGAAGTGGCGGATCTTCTGGGCGTCGATCCCGACGCGATTCTTCGCGTGAGCGCAAAGGCCGGTATCGGCATTCGCGAGTTGCTCGAGGCAGTGGTGGACAAGGTCCCCGCCCCGGTGGGCGATCCGTCGGCGCCGCTGCGTGCGCTCATCTACGACTCGTATTACGACAAGTATCGTGGCGCCATCCCGAGCGTGCGCGTGGTGGACGGCGTGCTCAAGAAGGGAACGAAAATCACGTTCGGCGCTTCCGAAGCGGTATACGAAGTAGACGAGGTGGGGTACAACCAGCTGCGCCAGGTGCAGACCGAGCAGCTCGGTCCGGGCGAAGTGGGGTACGTCGTGGCCAGCGTGCGCTCGGTGAGCGAGACGCGCGCCGGCGACACGATCTTCGACGCGGAGAATCACGCCGCCGAAGCCCTGCCCGGCTATCAGGAGGTGCGGTCGTTCGTGTTCGCGGGCATGTATCCCACCGACACGCAGCAGTACGAAACGCTGCGCGACGCGCTGGAGAAGCTCAAGCTGAACGACGCCTCGCTCAACTATCAGCCCGAAACATCGACCGCGCTGGGCTTCGGCTTCCGGTGCGGATTTCTCGGACTGCTGCACATGGAAATCGTGCAGGAGCGGCTCACGCGCGAGTACGAGCTGGATCTCGTACAGACCGTGCCGAGTGTGGAGTACAAGGTCTACAAGACCGACGGGACAATGGAACTCGTGGAGAATCCCGCGCTCATGCCGAACACCGCCGTGATCGACCGCATCGAAGAGCCGTACGTCAAGGCTCGCATCATGGCGCCGTCCGACTACATCGGACCGATCATGACGCTTGGCACCGAGCGGCGCGGCGTCTACCGGAACATGACGTATCTCGACCAGCAGCGTGTGGAGTTCGACTGGGAGTTTCCGCTGGGCGAAATCATCCTCGATTTCTTCGACCGCCTCAAGTCGATCAGTCGAGGGTACGCGTCACTCGACTACGAAATGCTCGAATACCGGGCGAGTGACCTCGTCCGCCTGGACATGCTGATCAACGGCGATTCGATCGACGCCTTCAGCGTCATCTGCCACGAGGACAAGGCGTACGACTGGGGCCGCAAGATCGCGGACAAGCTGAAGGAATTGATCCCACGGCAGTTGTTCGAGGTCATCATCCAGGCGGCCATCGGTACGAAGGTGATCGCGCGTACCACAGTGAAGGCCGTGCGCAAGGACGTCCTCGCCAAGTGCTACGGAGGAGACATCAGCCGTAAGCGCAAGCTCCTGGAAAAGCAGAAGGAAGGAAAAAAGCGCATGAAGCAGGTGGGGTCGGTCGAGATTCCACAAGAAGCGTTTCTCGCGGTTCTCCAGGTCGACTAGCCGGAGTCGGCGTCGTGCCCTCCTCGCTCGTCATTCAGACGTCTTTTCTTGGCGACACGGTGCTCACCACGCCGTTGCTGGTGCAACTCGCACGCCGAGGGGCCGTGGACGTCGTGACCACGCCCGCGGCGGCGGGACTGCTGGCCAACCATCCCGCCGTACGCGAAGTGATCGTGTACGACAAGCGCGGCGCCGATCGCGGTCTGGGTGGAATGATGGCGATGGCGCGCCGACTACGCGCCGCGCGCTACGAGGTGGCGTTTCTGGCGCAGGGTTCGTGGCGAAGCGCGACGCTCGCCTTGCTGGCGAGAATCCCATCGCGAGTGGGCTTCGCCACCTCGGCCGGGCGATGGCTGTACACGAAGCGCGCGACCTACCCCGCGGAAATGCACCATGCCGCGCGCCTGCTCATGCTGGCGCGGCCGAACGGACGGGAACCGTTGCCCGACGAGTTGCGCCCCACGCTGTTCCCTGGCGACGCCGAACGGATCGAGGTCTCGGCACTGCTGGCGTCACATGGCGTGGCAGCGGGAGAGCGATTGATCGCGTTCGCGCCAGGAAGCGTGTGGGCCACGAAGCGATGGCCCTACTTCGAGGAACTGGCGTCGCTCCTCGCCGCGGATGGACGGCTGGTGATCGTCGGCGGCGCCGACGACTCGGAACTGGCCGCTGGGATCGTGGCCGCGCAGCCGGCGGCCGTCAACGCGACGGGGCGCTTGTCGCTGCTCGCGTCGGCAGAGTTGATCGCACGCGCCAGCGTCCTGGTCACGAATGACTCAGCGCCACTGCACCTCGCGTCGGCCACGGGAACGCCCACGCTCGCCGTGTTCGGCCCCACGGTACCCGCGTTCGGATTCGGCCCATTGGCGCCGCGCGCCGTCGTGGCCGGGTCCGAGACGCTCGCCTGCCGCCCTTGCGACAAGCACGGACCCCAGCGTTGCCCACTCGTTCATTTTCGCTGCATGAAGGAGCTGGTCCCCGCGGGAATCGCCGAGCAGGTGCGGTCACTTCTCCTTCCACCGGACGCCACGTCATGAACACCAGCGCGCGGGAGCAATACATCGTCGGCGTGGACCTTGGCGGTACCAACATCGTGGCGGGCGCGATGCCAGCTGATGGAACCCGGCATCTCGCCATGCGCAGCATCGCCACCAACCCCGCGGTGGGCGACGAGGGCGTGGCGGAGCGCATCGTGGGACTGGTGGAAGAAGTGATTCTCGACACCATGGGTGAGACCGGCGTGTCGCGACGCGACTTCATCGGCATCGGCGTCGGGGCGCCGGGACCGCTGGATCGTGAACGCGGCATCGTGATCGTCGCGCCCAATCTCGGATGGAAGGACTTCCCGCTGCGCGACCGCATTCAGAGCCGCGTCAATCTGCCCACCACGCTGGACAACGACGCGAATTGCGCGACGTTCGGGGAGTGGTGGCAGGGTGCGGCGCGCGGCGGCCGCAACGTGGTCGGTCTCACCATCGGGACGGGCATCGGCGGTGGGCTCATTCTGAACGGCGCGCTGTACCACGGTTCGTCCGACATGGCGGGCGAGATCGGGCACACCACGATCGACCTGAACGGACGCCATTGCAAGTGCGGCAACTACGGCTGCCTGGAGGCGTACGCGAGCGCACCGGCCATCGCCACACGCGCGCGCGAAGTGCTCGTGCGCGAAGAGGGAGAGTCGGTGATCCCCACCATGGTGAACGGCAACTTCGACGACATCACGGCGCAGATCGTGTATGATGCGGCCCAGAAGGGCGATCAGGTGGCCGGCGAGATCGTGCGCGACACGGCGCGGTACCTCGGCGCGGGCGTGGCGAACCTGCTGAACATCTTCAATCCCGACATCGTCGTCATCGCGGGCGGTGTGACCGCGGCGGGTGACGCATTGTTCGTCCCGTTGCGGGCGGAAGTGCGGCGCCGTGCATTCAGCCCCGCCGTGCGCACCGTGAAGATTGTCGCTGGAGAACTACCCGGCATCGCCGGCGTGGTCGGCGCGGTGGCGAGCTTCAAGCAGCAGCACCTCGGTGGGGTGTAGTGCCGTCGGCGCGCTGGCGGATGCGAATCGGGTGAGCCGCCCCGGGTCAGTAAAGCACCGAGTCGGCGTGATCGGCACGTTCGTCTGGGACGTCATTCATGGTCGGGATGCGCGAAGTGTTGCCGTGGAGGAATGGGGCGGCATCACCTATACGCTGGCGGGACTGGATGCCGCTCTGACCGACGACTGGGAGATCGTGCCGATCATGAAAGTCGGCTACGATCAGGCCGCGAAGGCGCGCGAGTTCCTGCGGACGTTGACACACATCGCGCCGGATGCCGCGCTCGTGGAGGTGCCGTACGCCGGCCAGCGCGTGGAGCTTCGCTACATCGACGACGAACGCCGCACCGAAGTGCTCACCGGGGAGATTCCCGGGTGGAGCTGGCTGGGACTCAAACCGTTGCTGGACGAGGCGCGGCTCGACGCGCTGTACATCAATTTCCTGAGCGGCTGGGAGCTCGACCTCGAAACGGCGCAGCTGGTTCGGCGGCATTTTCCGGGCGCCATCCACTGTGATCTGCACATGAAGGTGATGGCGGTGCAGCCCAACGGGCTGCGCACGCCGCGCGCCATTCCGAATGTGGCCGAGTGGTGCGGATGTTTTGATTTCCTGCAGATGAACGAAGACGAGATGGCGACGATCGCGCCGGACTCGATGAGTCTGGCGGCGACCGCACTCGCGAGCGGCGTGTCGTGCCTTCTGGTGACGCTGGGGCAGCGTGGCGCGATCTATGTCGCCGCGCCGGGTTTCGATACGATTTGTGATCTTCCTCCTCGCACCGGGTTGGCCACCGCGCCACGCGGCGGCACGGGCGCGCTGGGCGCGGTGCGCACCGCATTGGTGCCCGCGGAGAATGTCAATAGGCCGGGCGACCCCACCGGATGTGGCGATGTTTGGGGCGCGACCTATTTCTCTCGGATGGTTGCCGGTGATAAGTTATCTGACGCGATGATCGCGGCCGCCCGGGCCGCCGCGCGGAATGTCGGCCACCGCGGCGCCTCAGGGCTCGCGGCTCACCTGCGCGGAGAACTCAGCCTCTCGTGACGAGCGTCATCACAGTCCCACCGTCGCTGGACGATCATACGTTCGAGCAGGTGGTGGAGCAGCTCGCCGCCGTGCCGCGTGACGGCAAACTGCTGGTGGATGCGCGCCACACCACGTGGGCGTCGCCGTACGGACTCACGGCGCTGCTCACGCTCGGCCAGACTCTCGACGAGCGCGCCTCGTTCGCGGTGCCGGAAACCGAGAAGACCGCGTCGTACTGGGCGCGCACCGGCTTCTTCAAGTATGCCGACGAGCTCTACGATCTGCGCGGCTCAGTCCCGAAAGGACGGGGCGGCGAGTCGAGCGTGCTGCTCGAGATCACACCCGTGATCAAGAGCGAGGACGTCCACGACGTGGTGGGGCGCATCCAGCAGAAGGCGCAGCAGATTCTCTCGTCGGAGCTCAGCATCGACGCGAAGGCCACGGTCGGGTTCGCGATGACGTTGTCCGAGATCTGCCAGAACATCGTGGAGCACGCGGGACGCGGTGGATGGGTGGCCGTGCAGACGTACACCTGGCGCCGTCGCCTCGCAAACCGCCGAGTGGTGGTGATCGCGGTGTGCGATGCGGGACAGGGGTTCCGTCAGTCGCTCGAGTCCGCGCCCAGCTTCGTCCGGAACGATCGATGGGACGACGCCGCAGCGCTCGAAGCCGCGGTCATCCGTGGCGTCAGCCGCTTTCGTGATCCAGGTCGCGGCCAAGGGATCGCCGGCGTGCGACGTTACCTTTCGCGGTGGGACGGAAAGCTGAGTGTTCGCAGCGGCACCGCAAAGATCGCCATATTACCCAACTGGGACGATGATGTCCCGCTGGCCGAAAAGTTGGCTCCGTTTCCAGGAGCACAGATTCAGGTCACAATACCCGAGCGGGTCTCCGGGGGCCCGCGCTGATGATGCACATCGACGTCAGTTCCGTGCTGCGGCAGACGCTGTCATGCGAACTGTATTCCAATCTCGTTACGCGTCCCACCGGCGCCGCCGTGCGGACGCAAATCGAAGCGCTGCTCGCGGACTCGCACGAGCGGTCGCTGACCGTGATCGATTTTTCCCATGTGGGAATGATCGACTTCTCCTGCGCCGACGAGGTGATTGCGAAGCTGTTGTTGCGCTATGTCGCGGAGGAGCGCGTCGAGCGGGAGGCATACTTTCTGTTTCGCGGCGTCACCGACGATCACTGGGATGCCATCGAGACGGTGCTCGAGCGGCACGGTCTGGCCCTGGTGATGGAGACGGACGACGGCGCGCGCGTGGTCGGCATCGTGAATGACGGCGAGCGCGTGGCGTGGGAAAAGGTGTACGAGCTGGGGCGTACGCAGCCCGCCGATCTCGCCGACGCGCTCGGGTCGGGGCCCGACCACGCGGCGCGGATGCTGGACGGCCTGCATCGGCGGCGGCTGCTCATGCGGTTGGATGGTTGTTATATCGCCGTCGGTGGACTCGGGGAGCCTCATGGCTGAGGACGCGCGCAATCGCGTCCTGCGCGTTGCGGCGTTCGTTGGGACGCGTCTCTCCGACCCGGACCGTGGTCCCCAGGTGCGCCTGAACGCGGGTGAGGCGCACACGCGGTTGCTGGTGGACGGCGAGCTGGCGTGGGTCCACGGTCCCCGGCGTCAGGAGCTGGCCACCGTGGTGATCGACGACACGATCAAGCGCGGCGACGTGGGGCTGCGCGACGTCGCGGGTGTGTCGCTGTCCGAACTCGTCCGCGTGGTCAAGCCCGATCTCGACTCGCATACGCGCCGCGGGCATTTCGCCTGACGCGACGCCCTACCCAGACTCCCGTGGCAGCATCTCGACGTCCGCGCGCACACGCTCTCCCAACACTGGCCGTACACGCCGGCGAAGAGGCGCACGACGCCGACACTCCGGTGGTGACTCCGCTCTACCAGAGCGTCAATTTCGTGCAGGAGCCCGGGCAAAGCGACGGGCTTCGCTATCCGCGCTACGGCAACGCGCCGAACGCGGAACTCGTTCAGAAGCGGCTGGCGGCGCTTGACAAGGCCGAAGCAGGCATCGTGCTCTCCAGCGGCATGGGGGCAACGGCGTGTGCGCTGCTCGCGCTGCTCAGACCGGGCGACCACCTGCTCGCCTGCCGCTGGCTATACGGAGGCACCCACCGGCTGTTGATGGAGGAGTTCGCCACACTCGGGATCGACGTGACGCTGGTGGATCCATTCGAGCAACGCGGCTGGCGACGGTCGCTTCGCAAGCAGACGCGCGCCGTGTTTCTCGAGTCGCCAGTGAACCCTACATGCCGCGTGATCGACCTCAAGCCGGTGAGCTACCTGACGCAAGAGCTCGGCATTGCGCTGGTCGTCGATTCCACGTTCGCGAGCCCGGTCAATTTCCGTCCACTGGAGCATGGCGCCGACGTCGTGATCCACTCCGCCACGAAGTATCTGAACGGACACCATGACGTCCTGGGCGGGGTGGTGCTGGGCACGACACCGTATGTGGAGGAAGTTCGCCAGAAGATGATTGTCTGGGGGCAGGCTCCCGATCCCTTTGCCTGCTGGCTGCTCGAGCGCGGACTCAAGACGCTGGACGTCCGGGTCACGCGGCAGAACGAGAACGCGATGCGACTCGCCGAGTGGAGCGCTGACCGGAAGGAGGTGCGTGTGGTGCATTATCCTGGGCTGCCGTCGCATCCGGATCACGAGGTGGCCAAGTCGCAGATGGACGGCTTTGGCGGGATGGTCGGGTTGGAGCTCGTCGGCGCAGGCCGCGCAGCGGACCGATTCGTGCGAAAGCTTCGCCTCATTCGCCACGCGCCAAGCCTTGGCGGTGTGGATTCCCTGGTGAGCGAACCACGGCATTCGTCGCACGCGCAGTTCACCGCGAGTGAGCGCGCGAAGCTGGGCATTCCCGAGGGCTTCCTGCGCATCAGCGTGGGCATCGAGGATGCGGATGATCTCATTGCCGACGTGGAGCAGGCATTGCACTGATGAGCGACTTGATCATCGGGCCCGCCACGCCCGGAGAAGGGGAGCGGCGTCGGGTCGAGCGTCGCGGCAATTCCGCGATTGGCGAGCTCACGCTGCCTGAAGTCCGGCGCATCCTGATCACCACATTGCTCAGCGCTGTGGTGCTCCTGCTGTTTCTGTGGATGGTGCGCACCGTCGTCATTGCCGCCATCATGGGGTTGATCATCGGATTCTACCTGCGGCCACCGCACCTGCTGCTGGTGAAGCGAACCAACAAGCCGACACTTTCGGCGATCCTGACGCTGCTGGCCGTGATCGTGCCGATTCTCGCGGTGCTCGCGTACAGTTACAGCGAGCTCTCCGACGTGGTGTCGTATGCCAGCGTCCACCAGGCGGAGATCGTGACCAAGGTAGACGCCGCCGTGCGGCGGCTTCCCTTCCTCACCAGTGCCAGCGCGTCAGGCGCGCTGGGCAAGTTCGTCGTTGGCGCCACCGCCTACGGCACGCGATTGCCCGGGCTGATCAAGGACGCGTTGGCCGGCTTCGCTGTGTCGGCCACGATCTTCATGTTCACGGCGTTCTACATCATGATCGAAGCGGACGCGATCGGAACGTATTTGTCGAGCAAGGTCGCACCGCGCTACGGCGAATTGCGGCGGGCCCTGGAGGTGAACGTCCGCGGGGTGCTCTACGGCGCGATCTATTCCACCCTCGTGACCCAGTCGCTCAAGTCGCTCATCATCCTCGGGATGAATCTGGCGTTCCACGTTCCGTTGGCGGGAGCGCTGGCGGTGGTCTCATTCATCATCGGCTTCTTCCCCATCGTCGGCTCGTGGAGCGTGTACCTTCCCGTGGCGATCTGGCTGATCATCTTCCGTGATGCCATGGGCCAGGCGATCGCGATGCTGGTAATCGGCACGCTGGTGAACACGATCTTCATTTCGACCTATCTTCGACCGAAGATTGCCGCCGATCGTTCGAAGGTGCTGAATTTCTACTGGATGTTCGTGGCGCTCATCACCGGTGTCTATACCTTTGGGCTTGCCGGCATTCTGCTCGGACCGATTCTCATCGGGTTGTTGAAGGCCATTGTGGACACGGTCACGTCGGGCTCGAGCTGGAAACTGATCGAGTTGGGCGACGACGAGGTATAAGCGCCAGACATGCACGCATGATCCGCATCACCCACGCGACGAAGGTCTACCCGCGCACGGGTACCGCCGTCGACGACGTCAGCCTGCATATCGGAAAGGGAGAATTCGTCTTCTTCACGGGCCCCAGCGGCGCGGGGAAGACGACGCTGCTCAAGATGGTGTACATGGAGGAGCGGCCCACCAGTGGCGAAGTGAAGGTGAGCGGCACGAGTTCGATCACCGCGCGCGACCGGGACGTGGCACAGCTGCGCCGCCGGCTGGGCATCGTCTTCCAGGATTTTCGGCTGCTCGAGAATCGGACCGCCGAACAGAACATCGCCTTCGCGCTGGAAGTCACGGGTACGCCCGCCAACCTGGTCGCGCCCAAAGTGTCGCGCGTGCTCACCCAGGTGGGCCTGGCCGGCAAGGGCACGGCCTTTCCGCGCGAGCTCTCCGGGGGTGAACAGCAACGGGTGGCAATCGCGCGCGCGCTGGTGAACGATCCCTTCGTGCTGATCGCGGACGAGCCGACGGGCAACCTGGACGACCGCGCGACGCGCGGCATCTTTCAGCTGTTGCGGGACATCAACGCCGGGGGCACGGCGGTGATGATGGCGACGCACAATCTCGAGCTGATTCGCCGGCAGGAATTTCGCACCATCGAGATGAACCGCGGCGCCGTGGTCTTCGATACAGCGGAAAACGGTGGCGCTCCGGCGGCGCGGGCCGAGTGATGCGCTCTCTTCGAGACGCTCTCATCACTTTCCGCCGGTCGCCGCTGCTGAGCGCGTTGAGTGTGACCACCATCGCATTTTCCTTGTTCGCGTTCGGTCTCTTTGGACTCGTCACGCTGAACATCCGCGTGGCGCTCGAGCGGCTGGAAGACCGCGTCGAGATCCGTGCGTTCATCGCCGAGACGGCCTCGCCGGAGTCGATGGGGCAGGCCGCTGGCGACATCTCGGCGTATCCTGAAGTGTCCAGCGCCCGGATCGTCACGCAGGAACAGGCCCTTGGGCGCGCGCAGAAGGAACTGGGTGACTTCCGCGACGTATTCGAGGGCGCCGTGCTGCCCGCCTCCATCGACGTGACCCTCAAGTCAGGCTTCCGCGATCCCGCGACCGTGAAGCGCGTGGCGGGACGCATCAAGGCCTTCTCGTTCGTGGACGACATTCGCTACGGCGAAGAGTGGATCGAGAAGCTCTATCGTCTGCGGAACATCGCCGGAGTGGCCGGCGTGGTGCTGGGCACGGCGTTCGCCAGTGTGTCCATGATCATCATCGGCGCGACGATTCGCATGGCGGTCCTCGCGCGCGCGAGGGAAATCGCCATCATGCGACTGGTCGGCGCGACGGACGCCTACATCCGACGTCCGTTCCTGATCGAGGGGCTCACGAAGGGCATCATGGGCGGGCTGCTGGCTCTGCTGTTCACGTACGTGGCGCGCTCCATCATCGATCGGTATCTGATCGAGACCGTGTTCTTCGACCGTAAAGTGGCGCTGCTTGGCCTGGTGTTCGGCGCGATGATCGGCCTCGTGGGGAGCGCGGTGTCGGTTGGCAGGCATTTACGCCGCATCTAGAGTGGCGGTGCGCCAGGCGGCGTGCGGATAACAGCCACTGCAGACGTGAGTACGGGACTGGAGCAGTATCTGGACTTGCATCCAACCTCCCAAAAAGCCAGGAGAGCATCTGTCCACTCGTTTTGGGGGCTAGTATGCCAGTCCAGGTACTGCCGTTGTCCCCTACTCCCTTCTGCAGTGGCAGTTCAAGTGCGGCATAGCCGCTTGTGATTCTCGTCCATCGTAATTCCCTGCTCGCCCTGCTCCTCGGGTGTGCGCTGCTCGCGCCGCTCCCGGCGCGCGCCCAGACGGCCGACGTCCGCCTTCGCACGCAACGCGAGGAACTCGACCGGATCCGACGCGAGCGCGCTGATCTGGAGCGGCGCATGGCCAATCTGCAAGGGAACGTGCACGATCTGCGCGAGGAGGTGGCCAATCTCGACCGGCAGCGTGCGGCAACGGAACTCGTGCTCGAGACGCTCGATCGACAGCTCGCCGCCATCAGCAACGACGTCGCCGAGGCGACGAATCGTGTGGCGCTGGCCGAGGGGGACCTGCAGTATCGTCGCGCCACGCTGCAGAAGCGGCTGGTGGACATCTACAAGCGCGGCCCGCTCTACTCGGCGGAGGCGCTGCTCACCGCACGCTCGTTCGGCGAGCTCGTGGCGCGCTACAAGTACCTGCACGAAATCGCGGTCTACGATCGGGCCCTCGTTCACCGTGTTGAACTCCTGCGCAACGATATCGTGCGCCAGCGGGGTGAGTTGGTCAAGTTGCGCGACGCCGTGGAGGAGAATCGGAGCGACAAGCAACGCGAAGAGGAGCGCCTGGCGCTTCTCACGCGCGACCGGTCGCAAAGCCTGACACGCGCGCAGCTGACGACCCAGGACATTCAGCGGCGGCTGGCGCGAATCCGCGAATCCGAGTCGCGACTGGGAGGCGTCATCGCCTCACTGGATGCAGAGCGCCGCCGCGCTGAGGGGACACGGCCAAACGCGCCTCGCGTGGCGAGTACGTTGAGGACGAGCGACTTGGGCCACCTCGACTGGCCGGTGGACGGAACATTCCTCTTCCGGTTCGGTCGCGTGATCAATCCCAACAACACCACGACGCGGTGGAACGGCGTCGGGATTGCGGCGCCGACCGGAACGCCGGTAAGGTCGGTGGCCGCCGGCACCGTGCAACGCGCCGAGCCGCTCGGCACATACGGACTGACCGTCATCCTCGATCATGGCGGCGGGTTCTTCTCCATCTACGCCTCGCTCAACTCGGCGTCGGTGCGGAAGGGGACGATCGTACGAAAGGGGGATGTCATTGGCACGGTGGGCGTGTCCGATCCGGACCTCAAGCCGCATCTGCACTTCGAGATTCGCACGCCGCCCGACGGCAAGGCCGTCGATCCGGAAGCCTGGCTGCGCGGAGCGCGTTGACGTGATGACGTCCATCACCAAACGGTGCGCGGTCTGCGGCCGCTTCCGCGCGTACCATGCTGATGACCTCCATTGCATCGTGTGCGGCAACGACGAGCTCGAAACCGCGTGCTCTTGCGGCCGTGCGTTCGACTACGCGCTGGCAGAGGAAGGCGACATCCACTGCCCCAGGTGCGGACGCGCGCTGCGCGGCCTGCCTGCCATCATCCAGTGAGTCCCGCTCGCAAGCGTCGCGCACCATCGTCCAACGGCCCGACGCTCCAGCTCGGCGCGCATGTCAGCGCCGCCGGGGGTACGCCGGAAGCGCCGCCGCGCGCGATGGAGATTGCCGCGACCGTCATGCAGTTCTTCACCAAGATGGCCAGCCGATGGGCAGAACGGGATTGCTCGGATGACGAGCGCACGAGCTTCCGCGCCCGCCTTGCGGAAACCAAGGTGGCCACGACGATGGCGCACGATTCCTATCTGATCAACCTGGCCAGCCCTGATCCGGTGTTGCGCGCGCGCTCGATCGAGTCCTTCGCGGCTGAGTTGCGTCGCTGCGCGGCACTCGGCCTGAATTTTCTCGTGTCACATCCCGGGAATTTCATGGACGACCATGATGCGGGCATCGCGCGAAACGCCGATGCCATCAACCGGGCGTTCGCGGTGAGTCAGGGCGACACGATACTGTGTCTCGAAACGACCGCCGGATCGGGCACCGCCCTCGGATCCACTTTCGAGGAGCTGGCGGCGATCATCGCGCGCATCGATCCCGCCTATCGGAACCGGGTGGGTGTCTGCCTGGACACGTGTCACGTGTACTCGGCGGGATACGACCTCGTTGGTGACTATGAGGGCGTGATGGCGCGATTCGACGACGTGCTCGGGCTGGATCGCCTGCGTGTAATGCATCTCAACGATTCGAAGACCCCGTTCGCGTCCAGACGGGACCGGCACGAGCTCATTGCCGAGGGCTCACTGGGCGAACATCCCTTCCGCCGGATCATGACGGACCCGCGGCTCGTGGCCGTGCCCAAGGTGATCGAGACGCCCAAACTCGATGATGCGGCGGTGACGGACGCGCGAATGCTCACCTTGCTGCGAAGCTACCTCTAGCGCGGCAGCGGGTGCCGGACGAGGTCGCCTTCGATGGTGGCTTCGCCGATGGCGACGTACACGTGCTTCTCCTGCACGCTCACCGACCACGCATTGCGGCGCTCGAGGCGGCCGACGAGTCCGTCGATGAGCTGGCGATCGATGGCATAGAGCTCGAGCTCGGCAGCGCGGTGGATACGCTCGCCAGACAGTTGCGCCACGAGGCGTGCCGGGTCGCGATGGGTGTAGATCGCCACGCGCGGTGCCGCCTTGCTCGCCTTGTGCAGGCGCGCGGCGTCTGGAGCTCCCACGTCGATCCAGACCTGAAGGGCTCCGGTCAGGTCACTCACCGACAGCGCAGGCACGTCTGGCTCGGCGATACCGCGCGAGAAGCCGATGCCTTCACGGTATTCCAGGCAATACGCCAGCACGCGCGAGATCAGATACTCCTCGGTTTCCGAGGGCTGGCAGGCGACGCGGAACGCGAGCGTCTGGTAGACGCCCCGATCCATGTCGGCGAGTTGAATGTCGAAGTTGTAGACGGTTGCCGTGAGTGCCATGCAGCGGAAGTTCGTACGACGCAGCGCGGCACGCCACCGACGACTCACCGCCGACCGGCGATTTCACGCGTCGAGATCGACGGCGCGCAGGGCGCGCATCAGGGTGGACAGATCGGCCGAGGCGAGGTCCGGACGGTGCATCTCGCCGCTCTCAACCGAATGGAGATAGCGCGCCACCTGCGTGGACGAGGCGCCCCGGGCGAGCAGGCCGTACACCGCCTTCGCATGCGTCGAGTACTCCACGTGCGGGCCGGGCTGATCTTGCAGGCCAAGCGGGTCCCACTGGGTGAGCAGCAGATCACCGATCGTGCGGAGTGCGCCGCTGTGCTCGTGCTGGGTCATGGTGCCCCCGTTGAAATTCGTCATCGAAAGAGGACTTGTCCGGTGGCGCGAAGTCAAGACTCTGCGTCGGACCGCCGAGCGTGCCGGAGGGGATAATTCCCGGGGACGCTGGACCCTGCGGCTTCCAGTCGCCAGATTTGACATGATGACACCACAAGACGCGGCGACCCTCGCCAAGGTCGAGGTTCTGGCAGACCTGGAGCCAGTCGTTCAGGAACTCATGGCCACCCACGAAGCCAAGCGCGTGCTCTGGTTTCCCAGTGAGCTGCTGGCACCGGCGCCGGACTCGGACCCCGACGCCCACATCCGAGAACTGCGCAGTCGCGCCGATGGCATCAGTCTTCCCGCGCGCGTTGCCCTTGCGCTGAATCTCCTGACGGAAGAGGGCCTTCCCCACTTTCATCGGCTGCTGGCCACCTACCTGGGCGGCGACACCTTCTGGGCGAAGTGGACCAACCTGTGGACCGCTGAAGAAGACCGTCACGGGGCGGTGCTTCACGACTACATGCACGACAGCAGGATTCTCGAGAGTCCGGTGCTGGAACGCATGCAGTTCGAGTATCTCAAAGCAGGGTTCGAGCCCGCATGGGACAAGGATCCCTACCGCGTCTTCATCTACACGACCCTCCAGGAACGCGCCACGCAGGTGAGCCACTCGAACACCGGGAAATTGGCCGGGAAATACGAGCCAACCATCGGCACAGTACTCTCTAACGTCGCGAAGGAGGAGGCGCGTCATTACACTTTCTATCGCTCGATTTTCAAGGAGGTGCTGGCGCGCGATCCGAACACGGCGCTGGCGTCCGCGGCCGAGATCATGCCGGCCATCGACATGCCTGGTGTGAACATGCCCAACTTCCGCGAGATGGCCGACGTGATTCGTCGCGCCGGCATTTATGGCCCCCGGGACTACCTGACCATCGTCGAGGAACAGATCAAGTACTGGGCGATCGAAACGCTCACGGGACTCGATGAGATCGGCAAACGCGCGCAGGAAAAGATCCTCGGCATTCCCCGGCGCCTGGAACGCGTGGCCGATGCAATGGAGAGCCGCACCAGGCAGAAGACTTTCTCGTTTGCCGTCACGTTCGCGCACGAATTCGAGATGTAGTTCGCCGGTCGCGCGCCGGATGTGCGCGTCGGTCCCTGAGAATCAGATCAGCCCGCGTCGCCAAGCGAGAGAATCGCCCGCGCTAACGCGGGCTGACGCTTTCCCGCCAGCAGCGCGCCCGCCAGGATCTGTGCGGTCAGCGTGTCCCATGGGACGTTCACGGAGCTAGCCACCAGCCCCGGCATCGACTCCACGGCGGTTGCGTAGGCCAGGACGAGGTCATCCGGAATGGACGGCGCGCCGGTGAGGTGACGGAGCGTTTCGATTTGCGCGATCACGTGCAGCGCCGCGACCAGGTCCTGGCCGCCACGATTCGCGCCGATGGCCAGCAGGTGCGGCGCGGCGGCGAACGCGGCGGAGTATATCGAATCGCCGGGACAAAGCGTTGACCAGACACCGAACCAGAGCTCGGAGCGCTCTGTCTCGCCGTCGACTGCCGCCAGCGCTTCAATCAACCGAGGGATATCCTCGGCGGTGCCGTGCGCCTGGAGTAAATCAGACCAATGAGGACTATCGAGTTGGAGCATTGGACCGCTGGCGTAAGGGTTTACTACCGCGAGCGCGCTGCGCCGAGTCCCGCCGCCCTCCCCGTGACCCACGCCCAGAGAAAATTGTAGCCACCGATGGGACCGAACGCGTCCAGCACCTCGCCGCAGATGTAGAGTCCAGGACAGCGACGGCTTTCCATCGAGCGCGGGTCGATTTCGGCGAGGCTCACGCCGCCCCCGGTCACCTCCGCTTTCTTGTAGCCTTCGTCGCCGTTCCATGGTAATACTCCGCGAACGAGCATCTCCGTCAACCGAAGACGTTCGTCACGGGGGAGCTCGGACAGCATGCGATCGGGCGCGACGTTCGCGGTCTGGAGCAGCGCTGCCGCGAGCCGGTCCGGCAGTTCCATCCGCAACGCGCCGAGCACTGTGCGCGCGCCGCGCGGCTTGAGGCGCTCAGCCCAGCCAGCGTCGTCCAGCGGTGCCCAACGCACCGTGACGCAGGCGGGCGGGTCCTGGTGCTCAGCGCGAGAGCGCACCGCCACGTGCGACACGTCGAGCACTGCCGGTCCGCTGTATCCCACGTGCGTGAAGAGGAAGCCCCCGGTGGCAGCCGCGACGCGGCCGTGTCCGGTGGCCGTGAGGGTCACCGGCAGCGACACGCCGGAAAGGCCGGCGTAGGGTGCAGGAGACGAAACGAGGGGCGTGAGGGCGGCGTACGTCGCATGCATCGTGTGACCCAGCTTCGCGAGGATTCGGAGGCCCGCGCCGTCGCTTCCGGTCATCGGTACGGACAGCCCTCCGCAAGCGATGATCACCGCATCCGCGTCCAGCGAAGGCCCATTGCCGACGCGCACCGACCATCCGGTTCCCGACGGAACGACATCCGTGATCATCGTGTCCATGCGCACCTCTGCACCGCGCATGCGCGCCAGATCGAGCAGGCCGTCGCGGACATCCCGCGCCTTGTGCGACGCCGGGAAGAGCTTGACCGACTCCGCTTCCTCCACCAGCGGAATGCCCACCTGCTGTTCGAAGAAGGCGACCTGCTCCGCCAGCGGCCAGCTGCGCACGATCTTGCGGAGTGAGTTGGGCGAGGAGTCGGAAACGAAGCGCGTCTCGTCGAGCCGGGCGGGAAGCACATTGCATCGTCCCCCGCCGCTGATGAGGATTTTCCGTCCCCCGTCCCGTGTGCGTTCCAAGAGGACCGTGTCGGCTCCGGCCTCGGCGGCGAAGATGGCTGCCATTGTGCCGGCCGCGCCCGCGCCGATGACGACGACGCGCGTCACGGTGCGATCCGCTCGAACGACAGTTGACCTTCCCACGTCGCACCCGAGTTGGGTTCGGGCAGTAGCGCGAGACGATATCGGCCACGGTACAGCACGACGCGCCACGGGACCGCGTGGCCGTCACGCCAATGCGCGATCATCGAACCATCGGGCGCGCGGCCCCAGGTGCCGGCGGCGCCGAAGCCGGTGCATCCGGTACTACGGCAGGTGTACGTGCCGTCGCGTGCCAGGAGCAGCGTGTCTGCTCCGTCACGCCAGGTGCCGGCCACGTGCGCCACGTCCGACGCCTGGGCATCGAGCACGAGCGGGCCATGGTTCGTGATCTGTGGCCAGAGCAGCGAGAGGGCCGCGCCGAGCAGCGTCGCGACCGCCACGAGTCGTCGCGCGCGACGCGGCCGATTGCGCCATCCGCCGGGCGCCAGCGTGGCACCGAACGCGCCCAGCGCGAGCAAAGCGAGAATCGCATATGCGCCAGCCGGCTCTGCCCACAGCGTCCGTTCGGTCATCGTATCGTCAAACTTCGAGTGTGTCGCCCTCCCGCGCCACGGCGACGTAGAGAACGGGCATCAGCAGCACGCTGATGAGCAACCGTGAAAACAGGCCACCGACGATCACGAGCGCGAACGGCCGCTGCGAATCCGACCCTACACCCGTAGAAAACGCCGCGGGAAGCAGCCCCAGCGCCGCGACGAGACCGGTCATCAGAATCGGCCGCAACCGAAGCAGCGCAGCCTGACGCGTGGCATCGACGATACTTCGGCCCTGCTGGCGCAGCTCGTTCGCGTACGAGATGAAGACCACGGCCGTTTGCACGGAAACCCCGAAGAGCGCAAGGAACCCGATTCCCGACGACACTGAAAATGGCGTGCCCGTGATCCACAACATGAGGATGCCGCCAATCGGTGCGGAAAGCAGCACGCCGGCCACGGTGATTGCCGGGAACTTGAAGTTCTGATACAGCGCGAAGAGCAGCAGAAAGATGAGCGCCAGTGTGACGGGCACGACGACGCGCAGTTGTCCGCGGGAGTTCGTGTACTCTTCGTACTCGCCGCCCCACACGACGCGGTACCCGGTGGGCAGTTTCACCCGGGCGGCGACCCGTTGCTGCGCGTCCTTTACGGCGCTCGCGAGATCCCGCCCTTCCACCGAGTACTGCACGCCGATGTACCGGGAGTTGTCCTGCCGGTAGATGAACGACGCGCCCGTGTTGACGGCGATTGCCGCGAGTTCTCGCAACGGCACCTGGGCGCCGCTCGGCGTGGCGACGAGAATGTTGCCGATCTGTTCCGGCGTTTGACGGTACTCCGGCTTGAGGCGCACGACGAGGTCGAACGTGCGCTCACCCTGCACCACCTGCGTGGCTGCCTTGCCGCCGACCGCCGCTTCGATGAGTCCGTTCACGTCCGCGACGTTCACGCCGTAACGTGCAATCTTCGCCCGATCAACGTCGATCGTCAGACTGGGCTGACCGAGCTCCTGCACCAGGGTGACGTGCGTGATGCCCGGTACGCCGTCGAGCACCTTCTTCATTTCTCGGCCACGCGCCTCGAGCGTGTTCAGATCGGTGCCGAACAGCTTGACGTCCAGCGAGCTCTTGAGGCCGGTCTCGGCCTCGTCCACCGCGTCTTCCGCCGGCTGCGTGTAGTTGAAGTTCACGCCGGGAAACATCCCGAGCTTCTTGTCGATGTCGGCGATCAGATCCTTCTTCGAACGGTGCGCCCCGTTCCAGTCGGCGTACGGCTTCAGTCCGACGTAGAATTCGGCGTTGAAGAAACCCGTGGGATTGGTCCCGTCGTCCGGACGACCGTGTTCCGACGCGACGATCGTGACTTCGGAAAACGACCGCAACGCATCCCGAATCTGCGGCACCAGCTTGGACGACTCGTCGAACGAGATGGTGTACGGCATCGTCGCGCGCACCCACAGCGTTCCTTCGTCGAGCTTCGGCATGAACTCCGCGCCGATGGCGGCGAACACCAGCATCGCCGCGGCGAAGAGGGCGACGGACCCGCCGATGATCCACTTCGGACGCGCCATGCTCCATGCAAGGTTGCGCTCGTAGAGGGAAAGTAGCTTGCGGAAGACGACGTTGCCGCGCTCGACTCGACCCGGCTTGAGAAACACAGCGCACAAGACCGGCACAACGGTGAGCGTGACAAGCAGGGATCCGATCAGCGCAAAAATCGTCGTGTCCGCCATGGGCCTGAACAAGCGGCCTGACGGTCCGGCCAGCACGTAGATGGGGATGAAGCTCGCGACGATCACGCCCACGGCGTACACGATCGGACGATCCACCTCGGACGCTGCCGCCGCGATGATCTGTTTCACGCCCAGGTGCTCGTGCCCTCGATGCGCGAGCTGACGGTAGATGTTCTCCACCATGACCACGGCGCCGTCCACGAGAATGCCGAAGTCGATCGCGCCGATCGACAGGAGGTTCGCTGGAATGTGCTTCAGGTCGAGACAGATGAAGGCGAACAGCAGCGACAGCGGAATGGCCGTCGCCACGATCAGGCCGGCCCGCACGTCGTACAGGAAGAAGATCAGTACGACCACCACGAGCACGATGCCGAGCAACAGGTTGTCACGAACCGTGTGCGTGGTGAGTGCGACCAGCTCGCTGCGATCGTAGAAGGGCCGGACCTTTACGTCCGACGGAAGAATGCCGTTGTTCAACTGCGTCGTCTTCGCTTCCACCCGCTTCAGTACGGACTGCGCCTGTTCGCCTGTGCGCATGAGCACAATGCCCTCGACGGCATCGTTCTGCGACATGAAGCCGAACTGGCCCAGACGGGGCGGGTGGCCGATGGCGACATCGCCCACGTCCTTCACCAGCACCGGCGTGCCGTTGTGCACCTTCAGCACGATGTTGGAGATGTCTTCCGTGGTCACGACGCGCCCCAGGCCACGCACGTAGTAGAATTGACCGCCCTCGGCGTAGAATCCTCCTCCGGCGTTGCCATTGTTCGCATCCAGCGCGGTCGCCACATCGCCAGCGGACAGGCCCTGGCCCGCAAGCCGTGCCGGGTCGAGGAGCACCTCGTACTCCATGGTCTCGCCGCCCAGTGAGGACAGGTCCGCCACGCCCGGCACGGAACGATACGCCTTGTCGAGCACCCACTGCTGCAGCACGTGCAGCTCCATCGCCGAACGATCCGGACTCTCGAGGACGTAGCGATAGACCAGCCCCGACGGCGATGTGAGCGCTGTCATGCCCGGCGTCACACCGGGCGGCATCGATATGTTCGCGATGCGTTCAAACGCCTGCTGTCGCGCGAAGTAGTTGTCCGTTCCATCCTCGAACGTGAGGCGCACGTCGGACAGCCCATACAAGGAGATCGAGCGGGACACCTTCAGGTTGGGCAGTCCCGCCATCCCGTTTTCGACCGGCACGGTGATCAACCGCTCCACCTCTTCCGCCGCGTGGCCGGGCCACTGGGTGACCAGCTCCACCAGTGGCGGCGAGATGTCGGGATACGCATCCACCGGCAGTCGCGTCAGCGACCACCAGCCCACGCCGATGACGCTTGCCGTAATCAGCAGGATCAAAAGCGGCTGCCGCAACGACGCGCGCACGATGCGATGGACCGCCGACGGCGACATGTGCGTCGCGAACTCGTCGGCGGTAGACCTCTGATCGTTGCCGCGGTAATCGTCGGGAGGCACTGCCGTGGGATCGCTCACTGGTTGCCCGCGAATTGGAGGAAGAGCGCGCCGTCCACCACGATGCGATCGCCGGCTGCCAGTCCGCTCTTCACTTCATACTGGTCGCCGAGGCGCGACCCGATCGTGATGGACCGACGGGCGAAATGATTGTCAGGCAGCGCGAGGTAGACGAAGGGCAGGTTCTGGTCGTCGCGTAGCACCGCCGATGTCGCCACGAGGATGCCGTTTCGGCTCCGGCTCGCACGAATGGTCACGTTCACGAGCATGTCGCGCTTCAGGGCATCGTGCGGATTCGACGCGAGAATGCGTACGGCGGTGGCCTTCGACGATGGATCGACCAGTGAACCAACGTACACCACCTTGCCCCCGATCGCCGTCGGCAGCGCGCCCGTGACGATACTCGCGTCCTCACCGGGGGAGACGGCGGCGAGATCGGACTCGAACACATTGGCCATGACCCACACTGTCGCGAGGTCCGCAATGGTGAAGCACGCCGTGCTCCCGGCCTGGATGAGCTGGCCCGGATTGACGAGCTTCTCGACGACCGTCCCGCTGATGGGTGCGCGAATCACTGCGGCAAGTGGTCCGGTGGGCTTGTTGTCCCGGACCGCGGCGATCGCGGCTTCGTCCACGCCGAGCGCGCGCATCTGCTCGATGGCGGCATCGCGGTCCGCCGCGGCTGCTGCCGCATCGGTCTGCGCCTGCTCTACCTCTCTGCGCGAGATCGCGTCGTTCTTGAAGAGCTGTTCGTCCAGGTCCGCAATGCGCTGCATGTTGCGGAACGACGACTGCGCCTTGCGATACGACGACATCGCCGTCGCAAAATCCGGCGAGGTGACGGTCGCCAGCGGATCGCCCTTTCGTACGACTGAACCCGGGGTCACCAGAATCCTCGTGATCGGACCCGAGAGCGGAGCGAGCACCTGAGTGGAACGGTCGCCATTGAATGCCACGGTGCCGGTGGTCGTCACCGCGGCCTGATATGCACTGATGGCGACGTCCGCCACGTGGATGCGACCGGCTTGCTCCTTGGTGACGGTCACGTCCTTCGCCTTCACGAGCGAGTCCGGCCGTGCGCCCGCGCGCGCCGTGTCTCCGTTCGCGCTGGCCGGCGAGCCCGAGCCGCACCCGACCAGCATGCCAAGCACCGGAAGTGCGACCGCCGCGCGCCGAAGGCGCGACTGACGCGCCGCATGGCGCGCCGCGACGATAGGATGGCTCACGACGTTCATGGTGTTCTCCGGGGGCCGAAGCGTGTGAGGGGAGTGGCGGCCGCGCGCTCGAGATCGGCGCGGGAGCTGTTGGCAGCCGTGAGCGCATCCGCATATTGCGTTTCCGCATTGAGCAGATCGGTGCGCGCGGCAAGTACTTCGAGGGCAGAGGAACCGCCCAGGCCATAGCTGACCGAGGCGACGCGGTACGCCTCCCGTACCGACGGAAGCAGGGCGTCGCGGATGAACAGGGCCTGCCGCAGCGCTGCATCGGCCGCGGCATAGCTGGATCGAACATCCTGCGATACCTGCGCCCGGAGGTCGCGATAGGCGGCGGCCAACTCCCGCTCGCGATGCTGGTCTTGCGCGATTTCACCCTTTGCGTGCTGCCAGAAGAAAATGGGGAACGGCATCGTGATTCCAGCCGCGAAGAGCGCGCTCCCGCTGTCCGCCGCAAAATCCTTCTGTGCCGACAACGTGAAGTCCGGAACCCAGAACTGTTTAGCCAGACTCGTTGCCGCCTTCGCCCCCTCTTGTTGGCTCGCCAGCCCCCCCAGTTCGGAGCGGCCCGTAAGCGCGGCCTGCTCCAATAGCTCGAGTTCGGGCAGTGTCGGGGGAATGCTCAGGGAATCTCGCGTGGCCACCGGCGTACCGACGGGCCGTCCGATGAATCGGTCCAGCGCGTTGGACGCCGTCTGAATGTCTCGCTCCGCGCCGATCAGTTGGTTCTCCGCCTGCGCGACGGCGACCTGGGCGCGCACGACGTCAAGCTTTGCCGCCGTGCCCCCGTCGAACCTGGCCTGGGTCTTCCTCAGAAAGTCCTGCGCCAGGCCGCGGCTCGTCAGAAAGATCTCGCGATGACGAAACGCCGCGAGCAGCGTGTCGTACGAGCTCGAGGTCTGCGCGGCCAACTGCTGACGCAGACCCGTATACGAGTACTCGGCAGAGTGCACGTCGGCGGCGCCGATTCTGTTGCGCAACGCGAACCTGTTGGGAAACGGCACCAGCAGGGTGACCACCGCGTTCCTGTTCGCGGCGGTGCCGAGGCCGAGGAATCGCGTCTGGTTGTCGTAGGAGTACGTGAACGTGGGATCGGGAATCGAGACTGCCTGGACCTGGCGCGCGCGCGCCTCGGCCGTCTGCTCCCGAGCCACGTCGAGTTGGGGATTGCTGGCGAGGGCCGCAGCGACAGCTGCAGCGCGTGTCAGCACGAGCGAATCGCGCCGCGGGGGCGCTTGTGCGGCGACGGTCGCGGCATAAGACGCCGCGACGATGCATATCGTCGGAATTTTCATTGGTTCTCGCGTGAGATGGGGCGTCTGCCGCACAAGACAGGCGGCAACGCCGGCTATCGGATCACGACAAGACGGGCGGGGCGCGAGACGAGTTGGACGGAACCAGCGTGGCGCCATGCGAATGCGACGCAGCAGTCGGTGCGGTGGCACTCTCTTCGAGCACCAAGTCGGGCAAGCCCGCGCGTTCGGCTACGCGTCCGTGCAGCGAAAGGAGTTGGCATGCCGGGCACGAATCTGCCCGATGCTGGCCAGGATGCGGCGCCGACTGTGGGGCTTCGACGTGCGCGCCAAGCACTCGATCGGAATGACTCTCCGCAATCGGCGCAAGCAGCATCACCAACTGCACCCCGAAAGCCATGAAACGGCCGAAGTGCCAAAGCCAGCGGCGATGCGCGAAAAGGGAGCGAAGGGATGTTGTCATGCGGCCACATGGAGAATACCCCGAAGCGGGCTGGTTGGCCAGCAGGCCCGCGGTCCTCATGGACGCAGCGCGGACCGGACGCTCGCAGTCGCACGTCTCCGCATTATCATTGGTTGCCGGACCCACCCACCGGCCCGATGAACGCGACGACTCGTTGAACGCAAACGTGGACACATTCCGAGACGCACGAATGACCAGGACTGGCCCTCGCGCCATGCGCGTGGTCTTGCTCGCCGCCCTGACATGCGCCGCGAACGGCTGCCGGTCCGAGCCGCCGAAGATCGACGAGATGTTCAGCACGCGCATGCAAGGGCTCAACTTCCTGCAGCGGGGCCAGCTGCCGGAGGCGGAAGCACAGTTCACCAAACTCGTCGCGTTGGCGCCGAGAGAACCGATGGGCTATGCGAACCTGGGCCTCGCCTACCTGCAAGGCGGCCGCTACGCCGAGGCCGAGCCGCACTTGCGAAAGGCGCTGGATCTCGACCCGACGGCCACGGATGTCGTCCTGATGCTCGCCAAGCTCCATACGCTCACGGGACGAGCCCCGCTGGCCCGTGAAGAGCTCGAGAAGCTGCCACACGGCGGGCCCGACGATGCACGCGTGCTCTTCGCACTCGCCGAGCTCGAAGCACAGACGACGGGCGGGACGCACAGTCGGCGATATGGAGACCTGCTGGCTCGAGCACTCGTGCTCAAGCCGACCAACCTGGCCGTGCGGCTCTCGCTGCTGCAGGTGGCCGTTCGTCAGGGGCAGTCCGACAGCGCCGTGAGCGCGCTGGAAGAGATCCGGCGGCTACCGCCGGAGCCGCCGAAGGAGGCCAAGCCGGCACTCGAGGAGACCATTCAGCATCTGCGCGCCGGGCAGCTCGACGAAGCGCGCGCGTCGCTGAGCCGCTTTCTCGCGATCATGGAAGTCACGTCGCAGTACCAGGTGGCGCTGCGCGATGTGAAGTGGGTGGAGGCACCGCTCGCGGGTCGCCCCGTGCTGACGTTCGAGCCGCAGTCGGTCATCACGATGCTCGGCTCCGGCGTTGTGTCGCGCGCCGCCACTTCGCTGCGATTTGTGGACATGACTCGCGACGCCGGGCTGCCGGAGCCCGGGGCGGCCCCCGCGGCCGACGCTTCCGCACCCTCGCCGTCCGGCGCGCCGGTAGCCATCGCCGTCGGCGATGTGAACGGCAGTGGCACCGAGGACCTGTTCGCGTCGTCACGACTGTATCACGTCCAACGGGGATATCTGGCCGATTTCACCGTCAGGGCGGGCCTGGCCGGTGTGGGCGGCGCCGCGCTCGCAACATTCGGGGACTTCGACAACGATGGATGGCTGGACATGTTCGTCGTGGGCGCGGACGGCCGAGGCCGACTCCTTCGCAACCTGGGCGGCGAGAAGTTCGAGGACGTCACCGCGAAGGCCGGTGCGTTCGACGTTGCTGGTGCGCGTCAGGCCATGTTCGTCGATCTCGACCACGACGGTGATCTGGACCTGCTGATCGTGGGCCGCGAGAAGCGACTGCTCTATCGCAACAACATGGACGGCACCTTCACGGAGTCCGCGGAACGCATGGGGATCGGGGGACGCGGCGACGCGCGGTCCGTTCACTTCGCGGATTTCGATGGCGACGGCCGCATCGACCTGTTCATCACGAACGCCGACGGAAGCGACGTGCTTTACCGCAATCTTGGCGGTGGTCATTTCGCCGATGTCACGCAGGCCAGCGGGCTGGCGACGCACGGGGGCTCGGGCGCAGCGGCGGTCGGCGACTTCGATAACGATGGCCTGCCCGACATCTTCGTGACGCGCGTCGATGGAGGAGAGCCGACGCTCTGGCACAACAACGGAAACGGCACCTTCACGCGCGACGTGCGCTCCGCGGGCGCGCTGCGGACGATGCGCGGCATGAACGGACTGGGCGCGCAGTTCGTGGACGTGGACAACGACGGATGGCTGGATCTGGTCGTGGCGGGAACGCCCACCACGCCCGGAGGTCGCGGCGTGTTCCTCCTGCGAAACGACGGCACCGGCAAGTTCGACGACAGCTCCAGTTTGCTGCCGACCACTTTCCGATCCGCTACGTCGGTGGTCGCGAGCGACGTGGACGACGATGGCGACATGGACCTCGTGTTCGGCGTGCCAGGCGGCGTTCGCATCCTCCGGAACGATGGCGGCAACGCACACCTCGCCACGAAGATTCAACTCGTTGCGCTGCGGGACGGGAGCGGAAAGAACAACAGCTTCGGCATCGGCGCGAAGCTCGAGCTTCGGTCTGGTGAGCTCTTTCAGACTCGGGTGGTCACGAGCCGCACCACGCACTTCGGGTTGGGGCCACACCTGAAGGCGGACGTGCTCCGGATCGAATGGCCGAATGGCGTTCCACAGACCGTGCATTTCCCCGGGACCGACCAGGACGTGCTCGAGGTCGAGGGGCTCAAGGGCTCGTGCGCGTTCCTGTATGCGTGGAATGGCACTGGCTTCGGGCTCGTCACCGACGTGATGTGGCGCAGCGCGCTGGGGATGCCGATGGGTATCATGGGTGGCGGCCGCATGGGCTACGCGCCGGCGGGGGCGTCACAGGAGTACCTGAGAATTCCGGGCAGCGCGCTCAAACCTCGGGATGGCCGGTACGTGGTCCAACTCACCGAGGAACTCTGGGAAACGGCGTACGCGGACCAACTCAAGCTGATGGCGGTGGACCATCCGGATTCAGTGGAGGTCTTCGTCGACGAGCGCTTCGTACCGCCGGCTCCGGTGTCACTGCGCATGTTCAAGGTCGTTCGTCCGCGTCCCCCAGTCTCGGCCACGGACGAGCGCGGCAACGATGTGCTACCGGCACTGCTGAAGCGGGACGACGTATACGTCTCGAACCTCACCCCCCTCGAATACCAAGGGTTGGTCCAACCCCACGACCTGGTGCTCGACCTCGGGGCCGACGTCGGTCGCGCCGGGACGTACCTGTTCCTCCGCGGGTGGATCTACCCGACCGACGCGAGCATCAACGTCGCGCTCTCGCAGCAGTCCGCGGTAAAAGTGATGATGCCGTCGCTGGAGGTGCGCGACGCGCGCGGACAGTGGACCACCGCGACCGCGAGCATCGGATTTCCATCCGGGAAGAACAAGACCCTCGTGATCGATCTGGCCGGTAAGTTCCCCACGGCCGATCATCGCGTGCGGATCCGCACGAACATGCAGATCTACTGGGACCAGGCGTTCGTCTCGAACGATGTGTCCTCGGCACCCGTGCAGGTGACCGAGCTCGCGCCATTGTCGGCCGACCTCCATTTTCGTGGGTTCTCGAGAACGTATCGAAAGGGCGGTCGGTACGGCCCCTACTGGTTCGACTATGACGACGTGAGCCCCACCTCGCCGTGGCGCCCGATCCAGGGCGCGTTCACGCGATTCGGCGACGTCCTGTCATTGCTCAAGAGCCCCGATGACATGTATGTCATCATGGCACCCGGCGACGAGACGACCCTGCAGTTCGACGCCCGGTCGGCGGACTCCCTGCCCAAGGGTTGGTCGCGCGACTTCCTGCTCTATACCGACGGGTGGATCAAGGACTCGGATCTCAATACGGCCTACGGAACAACGGTCGAACCACTTCCGTTCCACCGAATCAAGTCCTATCCGTACGCCCCTGACGATTCCTATCCGTCGGACCCTGCGCATCAGCAATACCTGCGGGAGTACAACACGCGGCGGATCGACGCGGCGGCGGTAGCCGCGGGGCAGCGCGAGCGGCGCCGGACCGCCGAGAGCAAGGCGTCCAGCTCGAAGTAAGCGCGGGCCATATGTCCCTGCACCGATCGGGAAATCCGACAGGTGCTGCGGTGGAGCGGAGCGGTAGTTATTCTTTTCGAATGCTCTCTCCCACGCTTCGGCGCGCCATGATTGCCGTGCCGTTTTTCGGCGCCATCGGTCTGGCGATTCGTCTGGATCGCGGACCGATGCGGTCGGCTGCGGACGCCGTGCGTCCCGGGTTCACGCTGAACGACGAAACCGCCGCCGCGGGCATTCATTTCGTGCACCACCGCGCCGAATTCGATCCGAAGATTCGCAATGTGGAGCCACATGTGGCCGCGCTGGGCGCGTCCGTTTCCGTCGCCGATTTCGATGGCGACGGATGGCCCGACCTGTACTTCACCAACAGCCACTTCGGGCAGCCAAATGCGCTGTACCACAATCGTGGCGACGGCACGTTCGAAGAGGTCGCGGCGAGCGCGGGACTCGCAGATCTCAATCGGCCGGGTGAGGGCGTGTCGATGGGAAGCGTGTGGGGCGACTTCGACAATGACGGTCGCGAGGACGTACTGGTGTACCGCTATGGATATCTGGCGCTGTTCAAGAACATGGATGGCCGGCACTTCAAGGACGTCACGGAGGAAGCAGGGTTGCGGCGCTGGGTCAATTGCAACAGCGCCATCTGGTTCGACTATGATCGGGACGGCCTGCTCGATCTGTATGTCACCGCATACTTTCGCGACGACATCGATCTCTGGCACCTGAAGAACACACGCATCATGCACAACAGCTTCGAGTTCGCCACCAACGGCGGCAAGCACATGCTCTTCCACAACCTCGGCGGCGGCAAGTTCGAGGACGTCACCGAGCGCATGGGCCTCGGCAGTACGCGCTGGACACTCGCGGCCGCATCGGCGGATTTCAACGAAGACGGATGGCCAGACCTCTACCTCGCCAATGACTACGGCCCGGAGGAAGTGTTCCTCAACGATCACGGGCGTCGATTCGTCCGGGCAACGGCCGGTCTCGAGAGCGAATCGAAGAGCGGCATGGCGGTGGCGCTCGGAGACGCGTACAACCGAGGTCGTCTCGACGCCTTCGTGACGAACATTTCGGAACGCGGCTACCTGTTCCAGAACAACAACCTGCGGCTGAACCAGATGCCGGATGAGCATCGGTTCCACAACGTGGCGGATGCCACCGTGGCCAATGCCGGATGGGCGTGGGGAGCGCAGTTCGGCGACTTCAACAACGACGGATTCAACGAGCTGTTTGTCGCCAACGGGTTCATCTCCGCCGACAAGAACAAGAGCTACTGGTACGCGATGTCGAAAATCGCGGGCGCGACGGGACAGCTGTTCGAAGACGCGGCGACGTGGCCCGCGTTCGGGGATGCGAGCCTGTCCGGGTACGAGCGCGCACGCGTCTTTCTCAACCGCGGCCTGTCGGGGTGGGTGGACGTCGCCAGCGCGGTGCATGTCACCGACAGTTACGACGGACGCGCCGTCGCGCTGGCCGACCTGTCGAATCGCGGTTCAGTGGACGTGATCGTGGCGAACCAGAACCAGCGCGCGGTCTTGTACCGCGACTACCCGGACAGCGCCAACCACTGGGTCGCGTTCCACCTCGTGGGAACGCGCAGCAACCGCAGCGCGATTGGCGCCGAGATCGTGGTGGAGGCCGGCGACATTCGGCAACGACGCGTCATCGACGGCGGCATGGGCTTCGCAAGCCAGAACGACAGACGGCTGCACTTCGGGCTCGGATCACACGAGTGGGTGGACCGTGCCGTAATCCACTGGCCATCGGGTACGCAGCAGGTGCTGCGGCATCTCGCCGTGGATCGCTTTCATACCATCACCGAGCCGGGGCGCTGACATGGCACACGCCACTGTGTCGGAGCGGCATCCGATGGCGCGCTGGTGGGAGCGAGGACATCTGCTCGACCCGCGCTACCTGATCGCCTTTCTCATCTCGCTGGTCCTCGTGGCCGGGCAGCTGCGCTACCATATGTTGGGCGGCTACGAGCGACTGGTGCTGGCGCTCCTCACCTGCACCGCCACCGAAGCCCTGCTGTCGTGGTTCGTCCGCGGTCAGGTCGTGAACCTCCAGAGCGCGTACATCAGCGGCCTCAGCCTCAGCTTGCTGCTCAAGCCGCAGGGCGCCGCGCTCTGGCCCTTCGCGCTGGGCGGATTCCTCGCGATTTCTTCCAAGTACGTGTTGCGGTATCGAGGCAACCACCTCTGGAATCCCACGAACTTCGCGATCGTCACTCTGCTCCTGGCCGCGCCCAACCGAGTGACTGAGCTGAGCCACCAGTTTGGCAGCGACATCTGGACCAACCTCGTGATCTGGGGTTTCGGTCTCGCCATCGCCGCCCGCGTGCGAACGTTGCACATCACGCTCACGTACGTTGCCAGCTTCCTGGTGCTCAACACCTTGCGAAGCCTGGCGCTCGGAATGCCCATCGCGCCCGAGATCGCCCCGATCACCGGGCCGATGTATCAGCTGTTCGTTTTCTTCATGATCACCGATCCGCGCACGGTGGTTCGCGAGCGGCGGTGGCAAATGGTGGTGGCCGTGCTCATTGCCACGACGGAGGCGCTCATCCGGTTTGCGTCTGATAGCGGGTGGCCGCTGCCGACCGCGTTCAACGCGGCCCCCGCACTCATGGCGCTGGCGATGGTGGGGCCGGTGGCAAAGTGGATCGATCTTCGGCGCGCCGGTCGCGGAATACCGGCTCCGGCGACATCCCTCGCAACGCCGGCAGCGCCTGCCTCACTTGATCACGGGTCATCCCCAGTAACGCGTGCCGGCGCATGAGCACGTCGAGGTCCAGCGGATACAGATTGTGCCGTGCCGGATCCGCCAGGCCGGCGATGTTTCGTGGGGCAATCGAGCGCGATACCCAGGTCGCATAGCGCTCGCGGTCGTCCGCGCTTCCGGTGTGGCTGCGACCGCCGGTAATCTGTCGAAGCCGACGAAGGGCGTGCGCCGGTAGCGGTTCCAGTACCGGGTCGCCCACGCCGATGAAGCCGCTCCACGCCGCGTCGTCATCCGGCGCAAGTCGCTGGCGGACCTCACTGAATGAGACGGTCCCGAAATAGATCATCGCGTGAGCGGCGAAGAGATCGAAATGGGCCATCGCCTCATACGCACCGGCAACCAGCCAGTCGATCTGATCCGCTTCGGCGGAAAGTAGCGCGTCGTATCGCGTGAGCTCGTCAGCGCGTGGAGCGTGTCGGCCGCGCGCGTCCGGTTCGAAACACAGCGCCAGTCGCTCGACGGCTCGGAGGCTCCACGAGATGCCTGTGGAGAACAGCGGGTCCACGAATGCGTACGCGTGCGGTAGGAGCGCCCATCGCTCACCCACCGCGCGCGTAAGGCGGTGTTGGATGCCAGCGTGAAACGCGAGCGGCATGCGCGGCGTGGCATGTGCGAACGCACTGCCGATGGAGGGATAGCGAGCGAGCAATGTGCGCCAGTGAACGTCCGGCGCGTCCGATGAGGACAGCTTCAGGCCGGCGAGCCCGCGCGGCGTGAGCGCGAACCCCGCGCTCGTGACTCCGTCGTCGAACCGAAGGCAGTAGGCCCAACCCTCGTCGATCAGATGATGCACCGCCGCACAATCCTCCGGATATGGTCCTTCTGGTAAGCCGGGGACGACGTCGCTCAACTTGCGTACGCCGCTGAAGTGTCCGAACACCAGCGCCGAGCGCGTCTCCGTACGACTCAAGCCCGAAGGAATGGAGAACTGGCGCGCCAGGAACCCGCCGGGCCCCGATGCGTCGATCACGAAGTCCGCCTGCAACTCGAACGACGAGCCGTTCCGCTGCCCACTGAGGCGCATCCCCGTCGGCCCCGCTTCCGCAGCAGTCAGCTCGACGTGGTCACGATAGTCGACGCCGGCGGCGACCGCCTCGCGAACAAAATGGTGGTCGACGTCGGCACGATACCAGTGCGTATCGGACGTGGCATCGTTCGGACTGGCCGCGACGAGCAGGCGTTCTGAATCCAGTCCGCGATCAGCGAACGTCTCCTCCGGGTGGTGGCGATAGAACGTGAATCCCCGCTTCAACCCGCGACGAACGGCGGGAAAGTGTTCGAGCCAGCGCCCGTGCGCCGCCAAGCGGTAACAGTCGGCGAGTCCATACCGGCAGCCAAGGCGCTCGAGCGACAAGTTGGCGAGCGGCGTTGTCGATTCGCCGATGGCGAACCGTGGATGTGACCCGCGCTCGATCAGTACGACGTCGTAGCCCATCACTGCCAGGACGCGCGCGAGGAGAGACCCGGCGTAGCCGCTGCCGATGACCGCGACCTCGCAACGACGCGCTGTCATGCCTCGCACACCGAGCAATCGACGCGTGGCTCCGCAATGCCGGAGGCGTTTTGGCGACGCAGCCGGCCGATGCGCGCCTCTCCACACGATGCACAGGTGGGGAGACGATGAAGGTCCCAGAGGTCGGCGGTCACCACAGTGTGCGTCAGGTGCAGACATCCGTCGAGCGCGGCCTCCAGCTGGCGCAAGGTGGGCGGCGCGAAGTGACCGAGCGACTGGAGCCGCTCCATTTCACCGTTGCCGCCACGGACCGGAATGATCGAGGCGAACGACGCGCCCCGCTGGGCCGCGTACTCCACGGTGCGCACCGCCCATTCGACCGCCTCTTCGGCCGGTACGTACGGCGCGCCCAGGAGCACGAAGACGCGTAAGTCCATCTGATTGTCGGACAGAAAGTGCGCTGCCCGGTCGAATTGGGCGAGGTCGAGGCGCTTGTTGAGCTGCGCTGCCGCCGTGGGATGTATCGTCTCGAGCCCGACCGCGACTTCGAGGCGTCCAGGGATCCGCTGCGCGAAATCGAGCGCGAGCGTACCGACGGTGTTGGCATGCGATTCGACCGTCACACCTGCGAACGGCGCGGCCAGCTCGGCGATGGCCGGCACGTCGACCGCGGGGACGGCGCGCCGGTCGAAGAAGTTGCTGGCGTTGTAGAGTTTCAGGCGGTCCGGACGCGGCGATCCCGCCTGAACTTCGCGGAGCACGTCCGACACTTGCTGGGTCACGGCGCCCGGGGGCGTGGGACCGTCGATGGTCCAGCGCCAGAGATCGCAGAAGGAGCAGGTGAACGGACACTCCGCACCCGCAAGGAACACCGTCAGGGCGAATTCGATTCGACCGTCCGGCCTGCGCTCCTCTTCGACAATCGACCCGTGCGCTTTCCACGGGTTCACGGCCGGCTTTGGAGTTCGCAGCCCGCGAATGCGTCGGTCGGTGTCTGACCCGCTCACACGCCCGAAGCGTGGAGCACTTGGAAGTGTCGCCGGTATCGAGCCTCGTTTTGTGGTCCGAGCCGGGAGACCTGCTCGGCAGGCACTGATCCATGCTGAAATCGGCGCTTTGGGAACACCGGCATCTCGAGGCCGAGCACGGACCGGATGCCGGCCGCGACGATCTCACCTTTCAGAGCGTAGAGCCGCTCGTGCGATCCCTGTGTCAGTTCGGCGAACGGAATCGCTTCCGCCACGGCGATGACGGACGGGCGGGTATAGGGACTGAAGCCCTCGAATCCGTACTCGCGCGCACAGGCGTAGCTACGGACACACCCTCGGCTGTACCCGCCCGAGTAGGTCAGCGAGTGCTTGATGGAGTCCACGCCCCAGCCCTCCTGGTACAGCATCCGATTGTTGACGACGCTCCGGATGGTCAACTCGCTGTTCTCCTCGATGGGATAGTCCTTGAGGTTCTCGTCACCGCCGTCGCCGTCCACGAACAGGCGCCACGTTGGGTAGCGCTCGCGAATGGCCGCGAGCAGCCCGAGACTCACGGCCGCGCATTCCACGTCCAGCGGCTTGTAGTCCTCAATGACGGCCACGGCACGCAGGGGATCCAGTGCACTGGAGGGGACGTCGATGATTTCGCCCAGCATCTCGAGCTGTGAATGCCGCAGAAACTCGCGCGCCTGGCGCGCGTCGTCTCCTGCGCCGTCCACGCTGAGCGTGAACGCCTTGAGACGGGCGGGCGACTGTCCGTTGTTCAACAGGAGTTTGTACAGGCAAAGCAGCACAGCGCCGCTGTCGATGCCGCCGGAAAACATGACGGCCAGCGGAGCCGCGGGCTCTTGGGCGGCGAGCCAGCGTCGGAGCTCTTCATAGACGGCTTCGACGTACTGACGACCGATGAGGGCGAGATTTGGCGGCAACGTACCGCGTGGCGGGTCGAAGAAGCGCCGGTGCACCGGATTCGGGTCGGGACACCCGACCAGACGCAGCGTCGTCACGTGGTGGGCCGGCACCATGCGGGTGTAGCTCGGGTGGAACTGGTCCGACCATCCGTGACGCGCGAGCTCCGCGGCGATTTCGTCAATGCGCTCCGCGACGATCAGTACCGGTCCTTCGGCGGCCTTCGCAAGGAAATAGCGAAGGGGGCGGTCGAGGCTTCGCGCCAGCAGCACGCGGTCTTCCTCCTGGGCCACGAGCGCGAAGGAGCCATCGATGTCCAGCACAGCGCCCGCGTCGGCGTCGAGAAGTCTTCGTTGGGCGTCCACTTCATCCGACCGCCAGAATCGCTGGGAGTCCCGAGGAATCAGGTTGATGACGCGGGCAATGGGATAGGTCATGGAAGGCCGAGGCTGAGGAGTCATGTGCGGCGCGGAGCGAAACCCGTTGCGGCGAGGTCGCGAGAGGGCGCGGTCCACCCTCAAGCCGATTCGCGGCGCGAGCATACCTGCAAACTATCCAATCGGCCCGCCGACCATGAGGTACGGGCGGGTGCCCCGGACGGCCAACGGTGACATCGCTGGTACCGTCCGGTCTTGACAACATTGCCCGCAAGAAGTAATTGAGGTCGTCCGAGTTGCGCGGCGATGCGCCACTCGGGTTGGCGATTTGAGGCGAGAGTCTGCTCGCCTTCCCTTCAACGGGATTCTTGTACGCGGCCGCTTCCCTCCTGCGCTTTGCCGCTGTGTGGTTCGTCCTGGACCGGCCCCGCTAATTCATGCGACCTGCCGGGACGGGTGCTTCCGCCGTTCCCAGATGGGCCCCGCGGCAGCTATCCGCATGCGGCCCCCAGGAGTTCCTGACGTACGGCTTCGCTTCGAGATGCAAAGCTTGAACACCATGCAACAACCCGGAGGATAGAACGCATGCGCTTCATTGGGAGGAGTGTCATACAAACGACTCTGCGCGGAATGCTGCTTACCGCGGTTCTGAGCGGAGCGGCCTCGGCTCAACCAAGGCCCGTGGCCGGCACGGTGTCCTCGCCATCCGGCGGCCCGCTTGTGGGAGTCGTCGTTCGCGTCAAGGGGACAGAAACCCGCGCGACGACGGGCCAGAATGGGCGGTTCTTCATTACGGCGCCCGGAGACGGAGTCCTGAGTTTTACGCACGTCGGTCGGCATCCAGTGGACGTCGCGATTGGCGGCAACAACACCGTGAACGTCACGATGGCGCCCATTGCCTATCTGGAAGAGGTGCTGGTGACCGCGTACACGGAACAGCGGCGAGCCGATATCACTGGGGCCGTCGCCAGCGTGAACGTTGAAAGCGCGGACCGGCAGACCTCGGCCAGTATCCTCCAGCGGCTGGACGCTGCGGTCCCCGGCATAACTGTCGCCACGAGCGGGTCGCCCGGCGCACGTGCTACGGTTCGAATCCGCGGCATCAGTTCCTTTCAGAACAATGATCCGCTGTATGTCGTCGACGGCACACCGGTACAGGATTCCTACGTCAATTTTCTGAACCCCGACGATATCACCTCCATCCAGGTTCTGAAGGACGCATCGGCCGCATCCATCTACGGCTCGCGCGCCAGTAATGGCGTGATCGTCATCGAGACGACGAAGCGGGGAGAAGCAGGACCGCCACGGAGCACGCTGCGGGTGCGCACCGGCATCGCCCGACCCATCCGCGGTTATGATGATTTCCTCATCACCAACTCGCTGGACTACTTCCAGGTAGAAAAGCAGAGCTATCTCAACGCGGGCCTGCCGGTTCCGAGCAACATTTTCGGAGACCCGAACAACCCGACGATCCCCGCCTACATCTTCGCAGCGCCCGGCACAGTGACCGGCACCGACCAATATGGCCGGCCCACCTCGGTCAACACCGCCAAATACTCCTACCCCAACAGTCTGATCATGCCCGGGAGCGCCGGCACCGATTGGTGGAAGGCCGTCTTTGGACCGGCGTCCTTGGGGGACTACAACCTGGATGTCAGCGGTGGCAGCTCGGAAAATGCGTACAACGTCTCCTTCAATTACTTCAATCAGGACGGCACGGCGAAGTACAATAATTTCCAACGGGGCAGTGTTCGCGTCAACACGTCGTTCACCCGGGGCAAGGTGGATTTCGGTGAAAACATCGCGCTGTCACTCGACCGGCATTACGGCGGACTTCCGGATGATCCGGGTGGCTACGCGGAAGACGGCATTCTTGGCAAGAACATCCTGATGCAGCCCGTCATCCCGTTGTACGACATCAACGGCAATTATGCGGGCGGCAAGTCTACCGGCCTGGGCAACCAAGCCAATCCGCTCAAGGAAGCCTTTTTCGCGAAGGACAACATCGCCAAGAACAATCGGGTCTTCGGTAATGTGTTTGCCGGCCTCGACCTGACCCACGCGCTCGCCTTCAAGACCAGACTTGGGTTCAGCCTCGCGCAGGGCGCATTCGCGGGGTTCGGTCCAATCTTTCCGGAGAACGCGGAAGCGACGTTCATCAATTCCATCAATGAGAACACGAGCCAATCAACTGATTGGACCTGGACGAACACCATGCGGTACGTCAAAGCTGTGAACGACCACTCCTTTGACTTTCTGGTGGGAGAGGAGGCCAACGCCAACACCAACCGGTTCATCACGGCGTCGATGTCCAACCTCCTCTCCGACGACGTGGCCTCCAGATATCTGCAGGACGCCCTCGGTGACCCCAGCACGAAGAATGTGTCCAGCAGCGGCGGTCAGAGCGCCCTGTTGTCGTATTTTGGAAAGGCCGGGTACAATTACGCCGACAAGTACGTGGCGAGCGTCACCATCCGAAAGGATGGTTCGTCGCGGCTTGGGCCAACCAACAAGTGGGGAACGTTCCCGGCGTTCGGTCTGGGATGGAGAATCTCGAAGGAGCCCTTCCTGGCAAACAACAAGACGTTCTCCGACGTCATGCTGCGCTATGGGTGGGGCGTCACCGGAAACCAGCTCATCCCGCCCGGACGCATCGTCTCGCAATTCGGTGGCGACCGCGGCGATACGTTCTACGATATCGGAGGAGGCAGCAGCGGCCTGGTGGCGGGCTTCCGCCAGACGTCGCTTGGGAACCCGAACCTGAAGTGGGAAGAGAATCGATCCCAGAACCTGGGTACGGACATCGCGATGTTCAACGGCAACGTCAACGTCGTGGTCGACGTGTACAAACGCGAAACGAGCAATCTGCTGTACAACCCGGCCACCCCCGCCACGGCAGGCATCGCGGCGCCGCCGATCGTCAATATCGGTCAGATGAAGAACACGGGCATTGATTTCTCCATCGGTCACCAGGCGGCGAGCTGGAACGTGACCGTCAACGGAAGCCACTACAAGAACGAGATCGTGTCCATCGACGGAGTCCAGAACTTCTTTTACGGCCCGATCGCGACGCGTTTTGGAAATCAGGTCATCAACAAGGTTGGCTATCCGATCGGCTCGTTCTACGGCTATGTCGCGGATGGTTTCTTCAAGGATGCGGCCGACGTGGCGAGCAGTCCGAAACAGGACGGCGCTGCGCCGGGCCGGATCAAGTTCCGTGACGTCAATGGCGACGGAAAGATCGATCTTGCAGACCGGACGGTGATCGGCAGTCCGCATCCGGATTTCACGGGCAGCCTCGATATGGGAATACGGCGCGGCCTGTGGGACGTGAACGCCACCGTATTCACCTCGCACGGGAACAAGATCTTCGACGTGCAAAAGGAGTTCTACATCTTCCAGAACTTCTCCACGAACGTCCGGCAGGATCTGCTGGCCAACTCGTGGACCCCCACGAACCAGAACGCGCTGTACCCGCGGCTGGACGTGAGCGACAACTACAGCCACGCGATCAGCAGTTTCTACGTGGAAGACGGGTCGTACACCAGGCTGCGCAACGTGCAAATCGGGTACAGCGTTCCGGCCACCCTGGCACGGTGGATATCGGCCTCCAGAATCTATTTGCAGGCAGAGAACCTGTTCACCATCACCGGTTACAGAGGGCTCGATCCGTCACTGCCAGCGGCAAACGTCACGGGAGCGGCCGGAGACGTGCGAGATCAGTATCGCGGCGTTGACCGCGGTTCATATCCCACCAGCCGGACGTTCAGTGTTGGCCTCGTCGGCTCGTTCTAACGAATCGCCTCTTACCAGGAAGACGCAACGATGAAAACGGTATCCAGAAACCCTCTGGTTCTCGGAACGGCGTCACTGATTCTTGCGAGCGCCACGATCTACGGCTGCAAGGATTTCTTGACGGACGCGTCCCAGCCACAAGGGGTATTGAATGCACAAACGCTTGCGAATCGCGGCGGCGTAGAGGGCACGCTCATCGCCGCCTATCGGACGTTGGATTGTACGGACTCGGTGGGCGCGTGGGGCTGCGCGGCCAGCAACTGGGTGTGGGGGAGTGTCGCGAGCGACGATTCCTACAAGGGATCGAATGCCACCGACCAGCCACCGATCAACGACATCGAGGCCTACCATTGGGGTACGCCCGATGCCGATAGCTATCTCCAGCAAAAGTGGGTGATCGTGTATGAAGGGATATCCCGGGCCAATTCGGCGCTGCGCCTCCTCCACGAGACGGTGGCGGCGAAGCCGAGTGAGCTGAGCGCCGCGGACGCGGCCAGCATCGAAGGAGAAGCCCTGTTCCTGCGGGCCCACTATCACTTCGAAGCGTACCGGATGTGGGGGAATATTCCGTACTATCGTGAGACGGATACGGATTTCCGCAAAGCGAATCTCGCCGCCGCAGACGTGGTCACGGAGCTCGTGAAGGACCTCGATGCGGCCATCGCGAAGCTACCGACGACCCCGCGGAACGGGCAGAAGGGACGCGCGTCGCAGTGGACGGCCAAAGCCTACAAGGGACGCGTGCAGATGTACGCCGGCCAGTATGCCGCGGCGTTGGCGACCCTGCGGGATGTGCAGGCGAATGGCCCGTACGGGTTGGAAGCGAGCTTTGACAAAGTCTGGACAGGGTTCAAGGACGCAGAGAACGGCAAAGAGACGATTTGGGCGTATCAGGCCTCCGCCAACGACGGCGAACCGAATGGGAACAATGCCAACTTTGGGGAACGCCTGAACTTTCCGTACTCGGCAAGCCACTTCGGTTGCTGCGGGTTCAACCAGCCGTCGCAGAACTTGGTCAACTTCTTCCAGGTTGACGCGAATGGACTGCCGCTGGCCTTGTCGAATCCAAACTGGAATGCGTCGGACGCTGATTTCAAGGCGGGAAACATGCAGCCGGTGGATCCGCGACTGGACTATACCGTGGGTAGAGATGCGGTACCGTACAAGGACTGGGGACTGTACGACGGTCCGGGCGGTTGGGTCAGGGACCCGGGTAACGGCGGATTCTATAGTCCCAAGAAGAACGCCCATGAAAAGGCGAGCGGCGCGGAGAGCACGGTTGGCTGGCAGCCCACGCAATTGAATTCCGTGAACATGCACCTGTTCCGGTATGCTGACATGCTCCTGATGCTTGCCGAGGCCGAGGTCGAGGCGGGCTCAGTGGCGAACGCCCTTACGATCGTCAATCAGATCAGGGCGCGGGCTGGGGTGACGGCGCAGGGCACGGGTGTCGATCGCGCGCACATCGCGGTGCCGCTCAATGACCCCTCCATCACCTGGGCAACGTATCTGATCGGACCGTACCCCTCGTTTCCGTCTCAGCAATATGCCCGTGACGCGGTGCGAAATGAACGGCGGCTCGAGCTGGCGATGGAAGGTCAGCGGTTCTTCGACTTACGGCGCTGGGGAGTCACCGGCACGGTTCTCAACGCGTACGTGAACGGCGTCGGGGGGGGAGCCGAGAAGACTAGAAGACTCTACAAGGGGAACGCCGAGGCGATTGCGGCCCGCCACCAGTGGTTCCCCATCCCCAGCTTGGAGGTTGAATTGAGCAAAGTGGGCGGTACGCCCATGCTCAAGCAGAATACCGGCTGGTAGGGAAAAACTATTGTTGGTAGGACGGCGACACTCACGGCACTGGTACAGCGGTACCAGTGCCGTGTTGCCGTTTCCTGATGGTGAACGTCTGCAGTGAATCGCCGGTGTTCGCGACGAGCACGGCCTTTCCCGCCGCCGTCTTGATCAGCGCCAACCCCGCAACGTTGAGCGGCGTGAGCAAGCCGCTTTCGAAGGGCGGCACGGCGCTGAAGTGGCCTCGGCCGTCTCCCTTCAACCAGAGCCCGTTGCCCGCATCGGCTCGCGGTGTATTTGGCTCGGTCTCGTAAAGATTGCCGGCCACGATCAGGTCGAGATGGCCGTCACCGTCCACGTCGTCCGCGATGATCCCCTTGATGGGTGCAATCTGCGCGACGTTGGGTAGCGCCACCGAGCTGAAGATGCCTCCACCCTCGTTGTGCAGATAGACACTCGCAAAGGTGTCCGTCTGGTAATGGAGCGCTTGCGTCAGTTGGGCGGCAGTGAACATCTGGTTGACGGATGCCTGGGCAAATGATCCGTAACTCGGAAATTTCACGGGCAGCGAATACATCGCGCGGCCGAGTGACGCCAAGCCGGCAACCGGGAACTCCGTGCCGTTCGATTCCTGGGTGAGAATGATGTCCGTGGTCTGGCTCCCGTTGAAGGCGGCCGCGTAGACGCCGAACCTGCTCGCATTCGATGTAGTGTAGGTGTAGTTCAACCCCAGGTTCCCCACGACCAGATCCGGACGACCGTCGTTGTCGAAGTCCCCGACCGCAATGCTGCTCCACCAGCCGCGCATCGGCGGAAGGTGCGTGGACTTCGTCACGTCGCGCAGCCGGTTTCCTTCGTGACGAAAGAACTGGATGGGCATCCACTCCCCGACGGTGATGAGGTCCAGCCGTCCATCACCGTCGAAATCGACCCAGGCCGCATCCGTGATCATGCCCCCAGGATGCATCAACTCCGGCGCGACTTCTTCGGTAACGTCCGTGAAGTGGTCGCCGTCATTGCGCAGCAGGAAGCTCCGGGTAGGAGCTGGATAGTTGCGCGGCGTCAGCCGGCCCCCAACGAAGAGGTCGAGCCGGCCATGTCCGAAGAAGTCCCCGGCGCGCACGACGGCCTTGCTGGTGAGCATCGGTGGCAGCGCTTGCGGAGCACGCACAAATCTGCCGCCGCCCTGGTTGAGATAGAGGCGATCCTGAAGCAGCGGAGAGTTCGGTGCGAGCTGATACCCGCCGCTCGCCACATAAAGGTCTGGACGTCCGTCCCCGTTGGCGTCGAAGAACAGGGCGCCCCAGTCCTCGTGCGCCTTGTCGGCCTCCCAGGGCTGCCCAACGGTCGACTCCACGAACGTGCCGTCCTTGCGCTGCAGGAAAAGCTTGCCGGGAACGCCTGCCCCGCCGCCGATGAAGACGTCATCCAGACCATCGCCGTTCACGTCCGCGACGGCGACGGGAGGGCCCTGCCGCGAGAGCATGTAGGGCAGCAGGGGCTGTACGTCGAAATCCACGCGCGTGGAGGCCTGATGCTTGTAGCCAATCGCGTGCCCCGCATCGGCCGGCCCGAACACGTGTTCCGCATTGGCGAAGCCTTCTGCCCGTCGTCTCGTCTCGGTTGCACTGGCCTCGTGCACGACAATCATCTGGTCCGACACCAGATTCGTCAGCACCTGAGCACGGCCGCTCGGCCAGACGACTTGCAGGCTGTCCACACGGCGGGCCCGACCGAGTCCGAAATGCACGGGATCGTCCATGCTGGACATGTATCCCCGGACCGGGGTGAAGTAGACGTGCTGTCGCTGCCCACCGGCGGTCACGATCAGCGTCGATCCCACACCGCGCGTATTGGGAGACTTCCCATCGAGCTTGATGCGGAGATAGTGATGGTCGTCGTCAATCGGCAGAACATTCTGATAGATGAAGGCCGGTCCGTCGATGTTGTTGACCACCAGGTCGAGCCTGCCGCTGTTGTCGAGGTCCGCGTATGCCGCGCCGTATGAGAACGCCGGCACATTCATCCCCCACTCCAGGCTCTTGTCGGCGAACGTCAGGTCGCCATTGTTCCGAAAGACGTGACTCGGCACATGGTACGCATACACGTCCTTGAGGAGTCGCCGCGCCTCCCGCGTGTCCCCTCTCCGCAGCGCGGCGCCCGCGACGATTTCGTAATCGAGATCGTTCACCGCCTTGGGATAGCCGCTGCCGATGAAGATGTCCTTGTAGCCGTCGTTGTCGAAGTCCGCAAAGAGGGCGCTCCAGCTCCAATCGGTCGCCGAAACGCCCGCCATCCGCGCGATCTCGCTGAAGATGACGTCACCATGGCTCGTGACGCCGTTGTTCAGTTGCAGGCTGTTGATGTCGTAGTCATCGCGCAACCCACGACTACGCGAGTCGAGGACCCTGCCGTACGTAGCGAATCCGCTCATGCGTTTGCGGGCACTCGGGTCGGCGGGCATCATGTCCACCTGCAGTATGTCCGGCCGACCGTCGTTGTTGAAATCGGCGATGTCCACCCCCATGCCCGCGAAGCTCGTGTGCTTGAGCCAGCGGGAGGCCTTGTTCGTAAACGTCCCATTCCCATTGTTGATGTACAAGACGTCGTTGGGCGCCCCGTCGTTGGAGACGTAGATGTCGGGCCACCCGTCCCCATTGAGGTCC
>JANYIN010000134.1 GCA_025362035.1 Gemmatimonadaceae bacterium
GATCTCGTGGTGGAGATTCTGTCGCCCAGCGAAACCGCCGCGGAGCTCGACGGCAAGCTGCGCGACTACGCGACGGCTGGGACGCAGTTGGTGTGGGTCGTCGATCCGGCGTGGCGCGTGGTCGCGGTGCGCGCAACGAACGCCGCTGAACAACGGCTGTCGGAGTGGGATACGCTGGAGGGTGACGCCGTCCTTCCCGGATTCGCCATCCCCGTCGCGCGGCTCTTCGTAGGCGTGGCTCGGTAGCGCGCTCCGCGCGGATCGCGTGGCGCGCGCCGACCGTCGTCTCGCGGCCGAAGTCGATGCGCCGTCGAATGCTCGACTCGGTTTCGCGTGCATTCGTGGTCGTACTCCTGGCTGAACGATGCGGCGCTCGGTAACCACCGTGGTGATGTGGCAGGAGCCGTTTCGCAACGCGATGATTTCGTAGCGCACTGCTCGCAGGGGCGAACTCTCGGAGGGCTAATCCGCGGCGATGTGCACGCTCGCGCGTCGTCGCGCGCGCGATGAGGACATCGCGACTTCGGCATGCGAACGCGGCCGCGGCAATCGGCGTCTGTCGGCGCACGTGGCTGGTCTCACCCGGCAATTTGTCGGTCGGTTTCGCACGCGTCCACCAGTGGCCCGCGCACCTTTACGGCTCCACGGGCCGAGCGGGTGGGCGCGTGCCTTCCGCCAAGGCGCTCGCACCCGCCGTGGACATCCTTTCCGCACCCCGTGAGGACTTCGAGGCCAGGCGCGGAGAATCGTTTCGTGGGGGGGAGCGAATGTGGTCAACCGAGCGGGTTCTCTCACGGGCATCCATCGGTTCGCACGGCGAACGGCCCTGAAAGTTCGCACCGCATGCGCAATTCGAGTACGACTCAGGCAACCTTTGGAAGCTCGGCGCCGCATCCGTGATTCGAGCGAGCGTGCCGGACGAACTGACCGATTTAACGGCGACCCACGCGCCGTATTTCGATGCACAGGTCGATTGAACGGACACACGAGTCGGCGGTTCGGTGCACAGGTCGAGTGATCGGGCGTACAGATGCTGGGCGGCGGGTTACGGCTGAGCACTCGGTTCGTACCGGTCGCGTGGCGGTGGCCACGAGAGACTGGTGTTCACGGTCGAGCTTTACGGCCATGCAGACGACGCGCGTCAGCGGCTGGACCGGACAGTTGTGCGGCCCACCGCGCTCGGCGTCCGCGTGCACGATATGGCGGTTCTGGCCGACAGGTCGGATTTCCGCGTGACCGAGCGCACCGTCGATTTGCTCACCGAGTGTCGCGTCACGAGCGGTCGCGTTCGTTGCTTCCGTGCTCTTCTCGTGACCACGGTTGCGACGAATGTGGCGCCATGCCGCGACGCTTCTGTTTTGCGTGGCGGCCGGTCATATTGCAGCCCATGACCGATCGACAGTCCATTGTGCTCGACGCGCGTGCCATGGATCGCACGCTCCGCCGAATGGCCGACGAGATCGTCGAGTTGAACGAGGGAACCGACGATCTCGTCATAGTGGGAATCCAGCGCCGCGGCGTTCAACTCGCGGCGCGAATCGTATCGTCCATCAACGATCGCGAGCACGTCGATCTCCCCAGCGGCGCGCTCGACATCACGCTGTATCGCGACGACCTGCAGACGGTGGGGCCCCGACCGGTGGTGGGGCCCACCAACCTGCCGTGGGGGATCGACGGCAAGCACGTCGTGATCGTGGACGATGTGCTGTACACGGGGCGCACCATTCGCGCCGCGCTCGACGAGCTGGCCGACTTCGGCCGGCCGCGCCGCATCGCGCTCGCCGTCCTGATCGATCGCGGTGGGCGCGAGCTGCCCATCCAGCCGGACGTCGTGGGGCGCCGGCTCGACGTGAGGGCATCACAGCGAGTGGATGTGCTCGTCGCCGAACTCGACGACAGGAACGCCGTGATCGTCGCGGACAAGCAATGACGGGACCGCTGGGGAAGGATCTGCTCGGGCTCGAGTCCCTCTCGGGCGAGCAGATCCGCCTCATTCTCGATACGGCGGAGCCGTTCAAGGAGATCAGCGAGCGCGCCATCAAGAAGGTACCGACGCTGCGCGGGTCCACCATCGTCAATCTCTTCTTCGAGGCGTCCACGCGCACGCGCGTGTCGTTCGAGTTCGCGCAGAAGCGCCTGTCGGCCGACGCGGTGAACGTCGCGGCCTCCGGCTCCAGCGTCAGCAAGGGGGAGACACTGGTGGACACGGCGCGAAACCTCGAGGCGATGCGCATCGACATGGTGGTCATCCGCCATGGCGCATCGGGCGCGGCGCGCTTCCTGGCGGAACGCATCGAATCGAACGTGATCAACGCGGGCGACGGCACCCACGAGCACCCCACGCAGGCACTGCTCGACATGCTCACGCTGCGCGATCACTTCAAGCGGCTGGCCGGTCTCAGGATCTGCATCTGTGGCGACGTGCTGCATTCGCGCGTGGCGCGCTCCAACATGTGGGGGCTCCAGAAGATGGGCGCCGAAGTGGCCGTGTGCGGCCCGAGGTCGCTGCTGCCGAATGCCATCGACGAGATGGGCGTGACGGTGTTTCGCCACATCGAGGACGCCATCCAGTGGGCGGACGCGTTGAATATCCTGCGTCTTCAGCTCGAGCGCATGCAGGGCGGGTACATCCCGTCGCTGCGCGAATACAACCGGGTGTTCGGCGTGTCGTCGGAACGACTGAATCGCGCGCCGAAAGACTTGCTCATTCTGCATCCTGGCCCGATGAATCGCGGCGTCGAGATCGACTCGGACGTGGCGGACGGCCCTCACAGTGTGATTCTCAATCAGGTGACCAACGGCGTGGCGGTCCGCATGGCAGTGCTCTATCTCCTGTCGGGCGGCAAGCCCGAGCTGGCCGAGGCGGCAAAGGGCGGAGGTGGGCGATGACGACGAACGCGCTGCTGCTGCGCGGCGGCCGTCTGGTGGATCCATCACAGGGGCTGGACGAGGTGGGCGACCTGCTGATCACTGACGGCGTGGTGGAGGCGATCGGCCGCGTGGGGGAGGTGCGCCGCGATGGGAACGCCCTCGAGACGATCGACGTAGCGGGTCGCGTCGTGTCCCCGGGGTTCATCGACGTCCACTGCCACCTGCGCGAACCGGGGCGTGAAGAGGTGGAAACGATCGCTACCGGCGCGCGGGCGGCGGCGGCCGGCGGCTTCACGGCGGTGTGCGCGATGCCCAACACCGATCCCGTCACGGACAACCAGGCGGCGGTGGGTTTCATCATCAGCCAGGCCAAGCGTGCCGGCGGATCGAAGGTCTATCCCATCGGTGCCATCTCCATCGGCCAGCTGGGGGAGACGCTCGCCGAGTTCGGCGAGATGATCGGCGCGGGTGCGGTGGCTGTCAGCGACGACGGCAAGCCGGTGGTCAGCGCGCAGTTGATGCGGACCGCGCTCGAGTACGCGCGGACATTCGGCATCCCGGTGGCGGATCATTGCGAAGAGCCGACGCTGGCGATGGGCGGCGCGATGAACGAGGGCGTGATGAGCGCGCGCCTCGGCCTGCGCGGCATTCCCGCGGAAGCCGAGGAGATCATGGCGATCCGCGACATCCTCCTGGCGCGCCGCACGGGCGGCCACATCCACCTGTGCCACATGAGCACGAAGGGTTCGGTGGAGCTGATCCGCTGGGGCAAGGAACGCGGCATCAACGTGACGGCCGAGGTGTGTCCGCACCACCTGTCGCTCACCGAGGAATCGGTGGAGGGCTACAACACCAACGCCAAGATGAATCCGCCGCTGCGTACGGCGGCGGACGTCGCCGCGCTGCAGGACGCCGTGAAGGATGGTACGATCGACGTGATCGCGACGGACCACGCGCCGCACCACTACGACGAGAAGGAGCGTGCCTTCGCCGACGCGCCCAACGGCATCGTGGGGCTCGAGACCGCGCTCTCGGTGAACCTCACCTGGCTCGTACACCGTGGCACGCTGGACGTCCCGACGCTGGTGGAGAAAATGGCGTGCGCTCCGGCCCGCATTTTCAAGCTGCCGGGGGGCTCCCTGCGTCGCGGTGCACCAGCGGACGTCACCGTCTTCGATGCCGAGGTTGCGTGGACAGTGGACCCCGCGCGCTTCCGTTCGAAGGGACGGAATACGCCGTACGCGGGCATGACACTGCGCGGGCGAGTCGATTGCACGCTGGTGGACGGGCGCGTGGTGTACCGCCGCGGTGACTGACCGGCACCGGGCGGCGGCGCGGCGGGACATCCCACGCGTGTGCCGCAGGCTCTTCGAAGCTGGTCTCATCGCGGGCCAGGACGGCAACGTGAGCGTTCGCCTGCCGGACGGGCACGTGCTGGTGACTCCCGCGGGGCTGAGCAAGGTGGACGTTACCGCCGACGACCTGGTGGAACTGGATTGTGACGGAGCGCACGTTGCCGGTGCTCGCGTCGCCTCGTCCGAGATCGGGATGCACATGCGGCTGTATCAGCGCCGCGCGGACGTGTGCGCCGTGGTGCATGCGCATCCTCCGATTGCCACCGGATTTGGCGTGGCCGGCCTGAACTTCATGGACGATGTGCTCCCGGAGACTATCTTTCACCTCGGCGGTGTGCCGCTCGTTCCATATGCGACGCCCGGCACGCCGGCGATGGCGGATGCGCTGGAACCCTTCATCGCGGCGCACGATGCCTTTCTTCTCGCGAACCATGGCGCCACCACGATGGGTCCGTCGCTGCGGCTCGCGCATCAGCGGATGGAAAGTCTGGAACATGCGGCGCGCATCCTGCTTACGGCTCGTACGTTGGGATGCGTGAACGCGCTCCACCCGCGCGATGCCGACGCGCTGCGATCGGCGCGACGCGCGGCGGGGGCGGCATGGCAGGCGGCATCAGGCAGAGACGTTGGAGGCACGGAATGACAGAGGAAACCACACAGAGTCAGGAGCCGACGCCCGACGCATCGGGCGCCACGGGTAGTACGGCGCTCGCCGCGGTGACGGCATTGATGGAGCAGCGCCGGCGCTACGAGGGATGGATTGCGGCGCTCGACGCCCGCCACGATGCCACTCCCTCGCATGTCTTCGAGCGCGTGCACGGCGACTATTCCGCGCGCCTGCAGGTGGTGGTGCAGGGGCTGGCCGCCCATGCCGACGGGCTGCGCGTCGAAATGGAAACGCTCCAGGGAAAGCTGTTTCTCGTGGAGCAGGATCAGCAACGCGCGCAGGACGAGCGGGCGGAGGGCGAGTTGCGTGCGCACGTGGGTGAGCTTTCGGCGGATGACTGGACGGCGGCATCCGCGGCCAGCGACGATCGGCTGGCAGAGCTCGCGATGGCCCGCGCCGATGTGGAACAGGAACTCACACGGACCAGGGAATTGCTGTACGAGGCCGAGCGCCCGGCGACTCGAACGCCGGACGCATCCGTGGAGCCTGTCGTGAGCGACGGTGCGTCGCCGCGAACCAGCGGTCGGGTGTCGGTCCCATCCTCGCGTGACGATAGCGTGCATGCCTCCACCAGCGGGGCGGTGGTGGAGGAGTCCAACGAGGTCGCGGTCGAGTCGCCGGTGGAAGCCGACGTGCCTCCGATGGAGTTGTCCGCATCGGTGATCGCCGCCGAACAGCAGATCCTCGAACTCGAGGACCGGAGCGTCGTGGAGCCCGACGCCCCCGCGGCTCCAGCAAGAACGGAGGCGCCCCCTACGGCGTCCGGTAGCCGCTTCGACGAACTCGCGTTCTTGAGTTCCGTGGTGGACGAGCCGGTTGGAGAGGTGGAATCAGGTCCCTCTGACCGCCCCGACGAGAAGGCCCGACGCAACTCGTTCGCGCAAGACCAGGTGCGCGACGACGGCATCGTGAATCTCTCCGAGAAGCGGCGCACGCCGCTGGATCACATGAAGGCGATGACCGAACTCGAGCAGGAGGGCGATCCGCCGTTCGCATCCAACGTGACGGGCAACTATCCGATCAAGCTGACGGAGAAGCCGACGGAGGGCGCGAAGACGCTCAAGTGCGGCGAGTGCGGCGCGATGAATTATCCCACGGAGTGGTACTGCGAGCGCTGCGGAGCTGAGCTCGCGTCGCTTTAAGATTCGAAACGCATCTCTCCACTCGTTTTGGGAGCCGGTATGCCATTCCAAGTACTGCAGTAGTCCAGTACTTCATTCTGCATTGAAAAACAGCCACTGCAGAATGAAGTACTGGATTGAAGCAGTATCCGGACTGGCATCCACCCTCCCAGAAAGCCAAGAACGCCGGGCAGCGACTGCTGCCCGGCGTTCGGAAGGCGACCGACCAGAAACCTATGCGACCGCGGCCTTGGCCATCTTGCTCTTCTGACGCGCGGCGAGATTCTTGTGCACCAGGCCCTTGCGGGCGGCGCGGTCCAGGAGGCTGACCGCTTGCGTCCGCTCATCGGCAGTAGCGGTGGGCGCCTTGGCCTTCTTGAGCGCGGTGCGGAGCGCTGAGCGCTGAGCGCGGTTGCGCGCGGTCGCGGCGCGCGACTTTCGCATGTTCTTCTTGGCGGATGCGATATTCGGCACGAAAGATCTCCAAAAATTCGACGGGGTTCGCGACAGTCGCGAGCCTTGATTGTACCAAGTGACTTGACCGAAGTCAAGCAGGGACAGGGGTTTGGAACCATCGGGCCCGTACGCCGTGCGCGCTTTACTCTCCCCCGCGGCCCCGCTACCTTACGCGCGTGGCGCACGCCTGGCTCGCAGGGTGCCCGTCGTCCTCGCCCGGTCCCGTTGCATACACTACAGACAATCCTGCTCGTCGCGCCCATTCTGCTGTTTTCGGTGATCGCCCACGAGATCGCCCATGGGTTCGCGGCCCTGCAGCAGGGGGATCGCACCGCGCTCGACGCCGGACGATTGAGCTGGAATCCGCTCAAGCACATCGACCCCTATCTCACCATCCTCCTTCCCTTGATCATGCTGACGGGGTCGGCGGCGATCGGCGGACGCCTCGTGGTGTTCGGCGGCGCGAAGCCCGTACCCGTCGATCCGCGGAACTACAAGCACATTCGCCGCGGCGACATCATTGTGTCGCTGGCCGGCGTGTTCACCAACTTCCTCATCGCCATCGCGTGCGCGGGGATCTTCGTACTCACGGGACTACTCGCGCGCCGGATACCGTCGCTGGAAACCAGCATCGGCATCCTCCAGGCCATGATGGTGTTCGGCGTCGAGCTCAACTTCGTCCTGATCTTCTTCAACCTGCTGCCGATTCCGCCGCTGGACGGCTCGCACGTCATGAAGTACCTGCTCCCGCGACCGCTCGCCATCAAGTATGTGCAGTTCGGCCGCTTCGGGATGCTCATCCTCATCGCGCTCCTCTTCATTCCTGCCGGCGACGTGGTGCTGCGCACCTGGTTGAAGCCCGCAAGTGCGGCGACGGACGCGTTCCTGAGCACCATGGCACCCTACGCGGTCGAATCGGCGAGACAGTGGCTCCAATGACCGGTGCCGGGACGCCGTTCGCCGGATACAGGACCGACCTCGTGGCGCCGCCGTCGTTCGTCGTGGAATTGGCGGAATTTTCCGGCCCGCTCGACCTGCTGCTCACGCTCATTCGTGAAGAGCAACTGGACATCTACGACATTCCGATCGCCCGCGTGGCCGAACAGTTTCTTCTTCGCATCCGCACACTTCAGTTGAACGAGGCCGCCGAGTATCTCGAGATGGCCGCGCGTTTGCTGCGGATCAAGGCGCAAATGCTGCTGCCTCGCAGTGACGGCGAGGAACCGTGGGACGATCCGCGCTCCGAGCTGGTGCGCCGGCTGCTGGAGTATCAACAGATGCGCGAAGTGGTGGACGTGCTGGAGCGCGCGGGCGAGGAGCGGCGTAGCCGGTTCGCCCGCGCATATACGCCACTGGCTGCCGCGCCCCCGGAAGCGCCGCTCGCTCTGTCGCTCAGCGAGCTGCTCGCCGCCGTCGATCGCATCCTCCGCACCACGAAGGATCCCACGCTGCATGACGTCGTGAGCCGGTCGGTGGATGTTCCGGGGGCGATTTCAGTCATCCGCGCGATTCTTGCTTTACGGGCGCGGACTCTCTGGACAGACCTCGTCGCGCCCGAGGCGGAGCCATGGCAAGTGCTGTCCACCCTGCTCGGCCTGCTTGAAATGGCCAAGGTCGGTGAGTGCCGCGTGCAACAGCCCAGACCATTCGCCAACGTGGAGATCACGAGTGACGCCGCTAGCGAAGCTGCTTGAAGCGGCGCTGTTCGCCAGCGCCCGCCCCATTCCGACCGAGGAACTTGCCGCGTTGGATGCCGAGGCCTCCAAGGCCGCCGTTGCCGCCGCACTCGACGAGCTGCGGGAGCACTACGACGTGGACGGCCATGGCGTGGAGATCGTGGAAATCGCGGGCGGGTGGCAGATCCTGACGCGGGCGGAGTACACCGAAGCCATCGAGCGCGCCCAGCTCGCGTCGCGCCCCGCTCGGCTCAGCGCGGCCGCGCTCGAAACCTTGGCCCTCATCGCGTACCGACAGCCCCTGGGCCGCGCCGAGATCGAGGAGATTCGCGGCGTGTCCGTGGGGAGCGTGCTCAAGTCCCTGCACGAGCGTGGCCTGATCGACGTGGTCGGACGTGGCGAGGGTATGGGCCGCCCCCTGCTGTACGGCACGACGCCGATCTTCCTCGAGTATTTCGCGCTGCGCCATCTGGAGGAGCTTCCTCGCTCCGACGAACTGGCGGTGGCGCTCCGCGCTGAACCCCGGCCGCTATAACATGTCAGAGCCCATGCGCATTCAGCGCGCCTTGGCGCGCGCCGGCGTGCTCTCGCGACGAAAGGCGGAAGAGCTGGTGGCCAACGGCCGCGTCACGGTCAATGGCACGCTCGCGCAGGTGGGCCAGACCGTGGATCCGGAACGCGACGTCATCAAGGTGGATGGGGAGCGCATCGGGGCGCCCGCGCCCATCGAGTGGTTCGTACTCCACAAGCCGGCGGGTGTCATCACGTCGCGCCACGATCCGGAAGGCCGGACGACGGTGTTCGACCTTGTTCCGACTCGGCCGGGTCTGACCTACGTGGGGCGCCTGGACTTCCTCACCGAAGGCGTGCTGCTGCTCACCACGGACGGCGCCGCGGCGCACCGGCTGACGCACCCCAGCCACGAAGTCGAACGGACGTACGTCGCCTCGGTGCTCGGTGAAGGCGAATTGGCGGCTGAGGAGGCTCGGCATGGCGTGGAGCTTGAAGATGGCGTGGTGCGTCCGAAGAAGATCGTGGCGGAAAAGAAAGGACGCGGCCGTTGGGAACTGACGATCACAATCAGCGAGGGGCGGAACCGCGAAGTGCGCCGCCTCTGCGAGGCGGTCGGTCTGGAAGTGGACCGGCTCATCCGCGTGAAGTTCGGCCCCGTGGAGCTGGGCGACCTCGCCTCCGGCAAAGTCCGCTCCCTGACCAAGTCCGAGCTCAAGGCGTTGGAGAAGCTGTAGCCGTCGGGAGCTTCGAGCAGTTGCAAGTGTAGTGACCCGTTGCTGGACATACGCTCACCGACTCACCGGTTTCCCATGGCAACAGCAGCCGCACAGATCTCGTCCACCGCCGACGCCCGCTTGATCCAGGACGTCAGCCGCGAGGTGGCGTTGCGCGTGGTGGGGCAGCAGTACATGATCGACCGACTGATCATCAGTCTGCTCACCGGCGGACACGTGCTGCTCGAGGGCGTGCCCGGACTGGCCAAGACGTTGACGGTCCGAACGCTGGCGGAGACGATCGCCACGACGTTCTCGCGCATCCAGTTCACGCCCGATCTGCTTCCCGCCGACGTGGTGGGCACGCAGATCTACGACCAGTCCACCGGCAAGTTCATGGTGAAGAAGGGACCGATCTTCGCCAACATCATTCTCGCCGACGAAATCAATCGCGCGCCGGCCAAGGTGCAGGCGGCCCTCCTGGAGGCGATGCAGGAAAAGCAGGTGACCATCGGCGGCACGACGTACAAGCTCGAAGAGCCGTTTCTGGTCCTGGCCACGCAGAATCCCATCGAGCAGGAGGGCACATATCCGTTGCCCGAAGCGCAGGTCGACCGCTTTATGCTCAAGCTGAGCGTCGGCTATCCCACGCGCGATGAGGAGAAGGAGATCATGCGTCGCATGGCGAGCGGCCACGCCATCGACGTGCGGCACGTCGCCACGCCGGAAGCGATTCTCGAGGCGCGCGCGCGCATCGCCGAGTTGTACATGGACGATCGCATTGTGGACTACATCGTGGATATCGTGCATGCCACGCGCGAGCCGGCGGCCGCCGGGCTCAAGGAGCTCGCGCCCCTCATCGAGTTCGGAGCGAGCCCGCGTGCCACCATCGCCCTCGCGCAGGCCGGCCGCGCGCATGCGTTTCTCCGCGGGCGCGCGTTCGTGACGCCGGACGACATCAAGGCGATCGCTCCCGACGTACTGCGCCATCGCGTACTCACCACCTTCGAAGCCGAGGCGGAGGAGGTGTCGAGTGACGACATCGTCGCGCGGGTGCTCGCCAAGGTCGAGAGTCCGTGAACGCGGGCGTACCCTGAACTGCACGCCGTCGTGAGCGCCGCGGTTCCGCCGGAGATTCTGCGGCAGGTCAAACTGCTGGAGCTGCGCACGCGTGGACTCGTGAACTCGCTCTTCACCGGCGAATACCGCTCGGTCTTCAAGGGCCAGGGAATGGAGTTCGCCGAGGTACGTGAGTATCAGTCGGGCGACGAGGTGCGCGCCATCGACTGGAACGTCACGGCGCGCATGGGCAAGCCGTGCGTGAACCGCTACGTGGAGGAGCGCGAGCTCACGGTGATGCTCGCCGTTGACCTGTCAGGCTCCGAACGCTTCGGCACGCGCGTGCGGTTCAAGAGCGAACTGGCAAGTGAACTCGCCGCGGTGCTGGCCATGTCCGCCATCCGCAACAACGATCGCGTCGGCGCGGTGCTGTTCAGCGATCGCATCGAGCACGTGGTGCCGCCACGCAAGGGACGACGCCACGCGCTGCGTCTGATGCGCGACTTGCTGGTGTATGAGCCGCAGGGAACCGGCACTGACCTCGCGACCGCGTTGGAGTACACCGGAAAGATGCTTTCGCACAAAGCGGTCATCTTCGTCGTGTCCGATTTCCAGTCGGAGAACATCGAGCAGCCGCTCCGGCTCCTGGCCCAGCGACATGATGTCGTGGCGGTAACGGTGGACGATCCGAGTGAGCTGGCGCTGCCGGATATCGGCCTGGCCCGCTTCGTGGACCCGGAAAGTGGCAAGACCATCGACATCGACACCAGTGACAAGAGTGTCCGCGCGCGCTTCGCCGAGGCCGTCGCGGACGAGCTCCAGGCGCGGCGTCGCCTCCTCCGTCGTCTCGCCATCGACGAGGTGCCGGTCAGTACCGACAAGGGTGTGGTGGATCCGCTGATCAAGTTCTTTCGGACGCGCGAAACGCGCGCGCGTCGCCGGTGACGAGGCCGGCCACGGTCCGGGCGCGCTTCGCGCTCGCCGCGCTCTGCGTGCTCGGTCCCGCGCGCTCGGCATTGGCGCAACAGGCGGACATTCCGGTGCAGGCCGGGGTGGCGATCGACCGTGACAGCGTCACGGTGGGCGACGTGGTGAGACTCACGGTGCGCGTGCGCGCGCCGCGCGGAGCGACGATCAACTTTCCCGCCGCAGTGGACTCGCTCGGCCCCGTGCAGGCGCTCGAACCACCCATCGTCCGTGACGGCGCGGACAGTGCATCCGGCGCGGATCGAGTCGCGACGTACCGCCTGGTCCCATGGGACGTGGGCAAGCAGCCCATTCGCCTCGGCGACGTCCTCGTGCAAACGGATCACGGCGATCGGCGCATCGCGCTCACGCTCCCCTCGCTGTTCGTGCGGTCGGTACTGCCGAAGGACACGGCGCTTCGCGTACCGAAGCCCGCGCGACCGCTGCTCGAGAATCGCGCGCCCACCCCTTGGTGGTGGTTGGCGCTGGCCGCGCTGGCGGCGGTCGCCCTCGCGTTGCTGGTGTGGTGGTTATACCGGCGCTCCCGCAGGACCGTGGTGAGTCCGCCGGATCCGTACCGTGATGCCACCGCGGCGTTCGCTGGCGTGGAGCGGCTGCACCTGGTGGAAGCGGGAGAGCCGGGACGGCACGCCGCCTTGATGACCGACGTGTTGCGACGGTATCTCGCCGACCGCATCGACGGCGTATCACTCGCCCAAACCACGGCCGAGTTGCTGGCCGCCGCACGCGGCACACCCACGGTGTCGGTGGGCGCGATGCGTGGTCTGCTGCAGGAGGTCGATGCCGTGAAGTTCGCCAGGGCGCCGATCTCGCCGGACCGGGCGCGGGAAATTGGAGAGGAAGCCCGGACGATCGTACGTGACGAACACACCCGCGCGGCCGAGATCGCGAACGCAGCGGACGCGCCCGCGGAGCGTGCCGCATGACATGGGTGCGCGCGTTGCAATTTGCGTCTCCGATATGGCTGCTGCTTCTATTGCTGCTGCCTGTGTGGTGGCTGGTTGCACGGCGTCGAGCGCCGGGGGCGATCGTCTTCTCGCGCGTCCCGCTGCTCGCTCGTGGCCCCCGCGCGGGACGTGGCCTGGCTCGCGTGCTGGCCGTCCTGCGCAATCTCGCGCTCGCAAGCGGCGTCCTCGCCCTTGCGCGGCCCCGGGCGGGCGCGCACGCGGAGGTGTCCACCTCCGACGGCATCAACATCATCATCGCCTTCGACATCTCCAGTTCGATGCTGGCGCTGGACTTTCAGCCGCAGAATCGTCTGGAAGTGGCGAAGGCGAAGATCAAGCAGTTCGTCGCCGCCCGAAACTCGGACCGGATCGGCGTCGTCGCGTTTGCCGGCGAGGCGCTCACCCAGGTGCCGCTCACCACGGACTATCCGGTAGTGCAATCGGCGCTCGACAACCTGCAGCCAGGCCAGCTGGAGGACGGTACGGCCATCGGTACCGCGATCGTCATCGCGGCCAACCGCCTCAAGGACGCACCAGGCAAGTCGCGCGTCCTGATCATTCTTACCGACGGAGTGAACAATCGGGGATCGATCGATCCGCGCACGGCGGCGAAGGCCGCGGCCGTATTCGGGATCAAGATCTATGGCATCGGGGTGGGGACGGAGGGAATGGCGCCGGTTCCCGTGGGGCGCGGGCTCTTCGGACTGCGCTACGAGATGCAGAAAGTCGAAATCGACGACGCGTTGCTGACCGACATCGCCAACGCCACCGGTGGGCGCTACTTTCGCGCGCGCGATCCGGCTGCGCTGCAGCGCATCACGGAGCAGATCGACGCGCTGGAGCGCGCCCCGGTTCAGAATCGCACCTATGTGCGATACACCGAACTCTTTCGCTGGCCGCTGTCTCTGATGCTCATGGCCCTGGCGGCGGAGTTGATGCTCGTGGCGTGGAAAGGGCCGCTTCCATGAACATGACCGTTCCATTCGTCGAGACGGCGTGGCTGCTGCCGCTGGCGGTCATACTGCCGCTGGCGTTCGCGCTGCTGTTGGCGCGCGCCCGCCGGAGTCGCGAGGAGCGCCTCACCCGATTCGGCGCGCTGGACGTGGTGCGACGGCTGCTCCCGGCATCGGCGCTATCGCCCGGCAGGTGGCGCGCCACGCGGCTTGGGCTGGCGGCGGCGTTGGCGGGCGTGGCGCTTGCGGGACCGCGATGGGGGCAGGAGCGCTCCACCGTGAAATCGAGTGGCGTGGACATGGTGCTGGCGGTGGACGCGTCGCTCTCGATGATGGCCACCGACGAGAAGCCCAATCGTCTTGAACGCGTGAAGCAGGAGATTCGGCGATTGCGCGCGATCAGCCCGGGCGATCGCGTCGGCCTCCTGGCGTTCGCGGGGCGCAGCTACGTCCTGACCCCCATCACGGTGGACGGCGGCGCGCTCGACCTCTTTCTGGACAACCTCGATCCCAGCGTCGTGGGTCAGGCCGGCACATCGCTGGCGTCGACGATTGCGCAGGGCGTCAGCCTGCTCGCGCTCACGAAGGGCGGCGCCGACCGCGCCCTCGTGGTGATGAGCGACGGCGAAGGATTCGAACCACGTGAGGAGCTGATCGCCGCGGCAAAGCAGGCGGGGGATCAGAACGTGAGCTTGGTGACGGTGGGATTCGGTACGGTAGAGGGAACCACGATCCCGATCCGGGAAGGGAATACCATCACGCCGAAGCGCGACGAGAACGGCCAGATCGTGGTGACGAAATATCATCCTGAACTTCTGCAGGCCGCGGCGGCGGCCGCCAACGGAACGTTCATTCCCGCTGAGGCCACCGACAAGGCTGCCCGCATCAAGGCGGCGCTGTCCAAGCTGCGCACGGGGTCACGCACGATGCAGACTGGCGAGTCGCTCATGCCGCGGTACCAGCTGTTTCTTCTGCCGGCCATCCTGCTGCTCTGGTTGGACACGATCGTCGCGGGGCGCCGAGGGCGCCGTCGCCGGCGCGCCGCGTCGGCGGAAACGGCCGTGGCGGCCGCGCTCATCGCGATGCTCGGCATGAACGGCTGCACGCCCGCGCGTCGTGCGCTCGATGGGAATGCCGCGTACGCCGCCAAGGACTTTGCGCGCGCCGTTGCGCTCTTCGGCAAGGAGGTGCAGGGCGGTGACCGCTCGCCCGGTGCCCTCTACAATTATGGAACCGCGCTCCTCGCCGCCGATTCGACGTCGTCCGCGGCGGAGGTGCTCGACAAGGCGGCCGAGAACACCGATCCGGAGACCCGGTTTCGCGCTCGCTTCAACGGCGGCTTGGCGCATCTCGTGCGGGGACGCGCCGCAAAGGGAGACTCGGCGTCCAGCGAGCTGAAGGCGGCGCTTGCGCAGTACAGGCGCGTGCTGCTCCAGCGGCCTGCTGACCTGGACGCGAAGTGGAATTACGAACTGGCGCTCGAGAAGCAGAAGTCGGGCGGCGGCGGCGGAGGAGGCGGGCAGTCGAGCGCGTCGTCGGCGCCCGCGCAACAGCAACAGCAGCCACAGCCCACTCTCGCTCAGCGCCAGGCGGAACAGCTGCTCGGCAGCGCGCAGCGTGAAGAGCGCGACGTGCAAAGCAAGAAGATGAAACAGAACAAGCCGGAGCCGCCCCCGGGAGGAAAGGACTGGTGACGGCATGATCGGCCCGCTGTTGCTCGCCCAGATCGCCATGGTGGCGCACGGGCCCGATACCGCGACGACGTGCGCGCCCATCGACATCACGGTGGCAGCGCGCGTCGCCGGCACCGTGGCGCCGTATGTCGAGCCGCCGCGCACGAGCGGGTCGTTCCAGCTCCTGCGCAGTTCGATCGTGTCGCGCGTGGAACTCGACGGCGCCGGGCAGTCCTCGGCCATCGCCGAGGCGACGTTCGTGGTCGCGACGGACGCCGCTGGCCGCGTGACCATCCCGCCTTTCGTGGCGAGCCTGGGGAACGTGCGCGCGGCGGCGAGCGTCGCGCCGATCCAGATCCATGCGTCAGCGGGGGGACTTCCCGCGGTCATCGTGCGCGCGTGGCTCGATCGAGCCGGCCGCACCACTCCGTCGGATACACTCTACGTGGGGCAGCAGGTGGACTACGTGGTCGACGTGCAACTGAACGAAGCGGCGCGCCAGCGACTGCGCCGAAACCCCACCTTCTTTCCGCCGGAGATGCCTGGCGTCCTGGCGTACGACCTTGCGCCGCCCGTGGCGTTGTCGCGCAGTGGTCGGCGCTGCTTCGAGACGCTGTCGTACCGTCGCGCGCTGTTTCCCCTCTTTGCCGGACGCACGGTCATCGCGCCCGCGGCGCTGACGTACTCGCTGCCGGTGTCCACGTCGTTCTTCTCCCGCGAGGAGAATTTCGAATTGCGCACCGACAGCGTGCGATTCGTTGCCGAGGAGGCGCCCGCCTCCGGGCGGCCCCGGGAGTTTCTTGGTGCGGTCGGCGCGCTCGACGCATCGAGTCGCGTGGCATCCACCACGGCGCGTATGGGAGATCCGGTCGTGGTCACCCTTCGTCTCGAGGGCGCGGGCAACGTGAAGCTCTGGCCGCGGCCGCCGCTGTCACTGGATTGGGCGACCATCGCGAATGGCAATGAGCGCGTGCAGGTGGACACGTCGCAAGCACGCGTGCGGGGCACAAAGGAGTTCGACTGGCTGCTGACGCCACGGCAGTCGGGCAAGCGCGAGATTCCGTCGCTGGACTATGTCTATTTCGATGCCGACAAGCATGCGTATGCAGCCAGTCGAAGCGCTGCCATTTCACTGGACGTCGCGCCGGCGGCGCTCGCGGCCGTCGATTCTGCGCCGGTAGCGAGGCTGGCGGTCCGCCGCGCGCTGCGTGACGAGCTCCCGACGCCGGCGCCCTCGCGCCCCTGGTTCTGGATCACCTTCGCGATTGCCCCGGTTCCAGCCACGGTTCGCCGGGTACTGGCTCGACGTCTCGGGAGAAAGGGCGCCCAGTCGGCTGTGCGCCGCCTTACCGCCGCGGCGGGGCAAAACACCTCGATGACCGCGCGGCAGATTCGGCGGCTCTTCCTCGATGCGGTGGTGGAGCGAGTTCCGGAAGCAGCTGGATGCACGCACGGCCATGCATTCCGTCGGGCGCTGCGACGCGCCGGCGTGACCGAAGTGACGTCGGAGTCGGCGAGTGTACTGTTCGACCAGCTCGACCGAGCGGCATTCTCGCCGGCGGGTGCGATCGAAGACGACACGGTAAAGAGGGCCGCGTCGGTGGCGAGGGACGTGGATGCGGAAGCGGTGCGTCTCATGGGCGCGCGTGCCGGGGCCGTGGTGGTGGTCGCGGTGCTGATCTCGCTCGGCGCGGCCACCGTGCTCTCCGCGCGTCCCGATGGTGTGGACCGCATGTTTTCGGAGGGTGTCAGCGCGTATGATCGGGCAGAGTATCCCGAGGCGGAGCGCGCCTTTTCCCGCGTGGTGACGCAAGCGCCGCGCGCCGTGGACGCCTGGGCCAATCTTGGAACCTCGGCCTGGTCGAGACACGACAGCGCCGGCGCCGTCCGCGCTTGGCAGCGCGCATTACGGCTCGATCCGCTCGACGCCGACGTTCGCGACCGGTTGGAGGCAGCGGCAACCACGTCCATTCGTTCAACCGGATACGTCCCTCCAGTGCCGGAGAGCGCCGTGGCCCTCACCGCACTGATGCTCTGGGTAGCAGCGTGGCTGCTGTTGATCGTCCCGGCGGCGCGTCGTCCGCGACATGCCCGCGCCATCGCTGGTGGGAGCGTCGTGTCGGCCGTCGTGCTACTTGGCGTGGCGCTGGAAACTCGGGAGCGTCTCGACTTGCGCGGCTTGGGCGTGGTTCGCTCGAGCCGAATGTTGGTCGCCGCGCCAGGTTCGTCCGTCGCGGCGGCGAGCGCAACGATCGGAGAAATCGGCAGATTCGGAGCGCGCGAGGGAGCGTGGGTTCGCATCGCGCTCGACGGCGACCGCGCCGGCTGGATTCCGGCGGCGAGCGTGCTGCCACTCGAGGGGCCGCCAGCGAGCGATTGACCGCGTTGCCACACCGCGGATAGCATTCGTCGCATGACACGGATCGCCGTTCTTCCACCAGCCGTCGCCGATCAAATCGCCGCCGGCGAAGTGGTCGAGCGGCCCTCCTCCGCAGTGAAGGAGCTCGTCGAGAACGCGCTGGACGCCGGAGCGACCGCCGTCGATGTCGCGGTGGAGGAAGGAGGGCGCCAGATCATTCGGGTCAGCGACGACGGCAGCGGTATGGACCGCGACGATGCGCTGATCGCGCTGGAGCGACATGCCACATCCAAGATCCGTCTCGCGTCGGACCTGGTGGGCGTGTCGAGCTTCGGCTTTCGCGGAGAAGCGCTGCCCGCGATCTGCTCCGTAAGCCGTCTGGTGGTGGAGACGGCCCCGGCCGATGGCGCGGGTACGGCGGTCCACGCGGCAGGTGGCACGGTGTTGGACGTGCGCGACATCGCGCGACGACGCGGCACCACCGTCACCGCGTCCCAGCTGTTCTACAACGCGCCGGCGCGCCAGAAATTCCTCAAGGGTTCACGCTCCGAATGGCGGAGCGTGCTGGAGCTGATGACGACCATCGCGCTCAACCGTCGCGACGTGCGGCTCACACTCACGCATGACGGCAAGGCGAGCTTTACCCTTGCGGCGTCCCCGTCGTTTCGTGACCGCGTGGCGGCGTTATGGGGCGCCAACGTCGCGGACCGCATGCTCGACGTCGAAGACGTGAAGGGCGTGATTCAGGTGAGCGGGCTGGCGGAGCGGCCGGCGGATGTCGGGACGGCCAGCCGACGAACGTTTCTGAGCGTCAATGGCCGCGTGATTCGCGACAACGGCATCATGCGCGCGGCGGAGAGCGCGTATCGCTCTACCCTGAGCGCCGGACTGCGCCCGTCGCTCCTGCTCGAAATCGTGGTGCCCGGTGACAGCGTGGATGTCAACGTGCACCCCGCCAAGGCGGAGGTGCGGTTCCGCGATCGGTGGACCGTGGAGCGCGCCGTCGAAGAGGCGGTGCGACGTGCGCTCGGGGCCTTCGACGCGAGTGCGGCGCTCGGCGTGCGGGTGTGGTCCACGAATGGCCGCGGCATGGGCACGGCGCCCGCCCCAGCCGATGTCGAGCTGCTGCGGCCGCGACCCGCCCTTGCCGACGGGCTCTTCGCGGGCGACGAGCCGCGTGATGCCGACGACGGTGCGTCCACGACCCTCGACGAGGGCCGTCCACCGGAACCCGCGTTTCCGGTCGCTCAACGCGTGGACGAGGCCGAGGGGCCGATGGTCGTGCCTCAGCTGCTGCAGCTTCGGCGCACCTACCTCATGTTCGAGCATGACGACGGCGTCGTACTCATCGACCAGCATTCGGCGCACGAACGCGTCCTCTACGAGCAGTTCATGGGGATGCTCGAGCGCGGGGAAGCGCCCTCGCAACGGCTCCTCTTTCCACTCACGCTCCACCTCGCGCCGGCGGAGGGGGATGCATTCGAAGAGCATCATGATCTGTTGGCCAGGCTGGGATTCGAAGTGGAGCCGTTCGGAGGGCACACGCTGCTCGTGAACAGCGTGCCGATGCCGCACGCCCGATTCGACGCGGAACGCTGTCTGCGTGAGACCCTCGCCGCGCTCACGGGCGATCGTGACGCCGCATCGCATGCGAAGCACGAACGCCTCGCCGCCACCGTGGCCTGCAAGGCGGCCGTCAAGGCCGGGGACGAGCTCTCGCAGGGCGAGATGCGCGCGCTGTTCGTGGCGCTGGGCAATACCGTCTTGCCTGCGCACGACGTGCACGGTCGCTCCACCATCGTGCAGCTGTCGTGGCCCGAACTCGAGCGCCGTTTTGGACGTCAGTAGCCAACAGACCATCCGCGTCATCTGTGGCCCTACGGCGGCTGGAAAGACCATGGCGGCGCTCTGGTTCGCGCGGCGGGCGGACGTTACCGTGGTGAGCGCCGACTCGCGGCAACTCTATCGCGGATTCGACGTCGGCACCGCCAAGCCCACGCGCGAGGAGCGCGCCGCGTTGCCGCACCTCGGCATCGATGTGCTCGATCCCGTGACGCGATCCTCGGCCGCGTGGTGGGCGGAGCGGGCGGATGCCTGGGTGAGTGACATCGAGGCCGAGCAACGTGTCCCCCTCGTGGTGGGGGGAACAGGGCTGTATCTCCGCTCCCTCTTCGGGACGCTGTTCGAGGAACCGGAACTGGACGGCGCGCGGCGCGCGGCGATGCAGGAGGTGCTCGACGACGTGTCGACCGACGAGCTCCGCCGATGGGTGCGCGAACTCGATCCCCCGCGTTCGCATCTGGGTCGTGCGCAACTGCTTCGCGCGGCGGAAATCGCGCTGCTTGCGGGTGAACGGCTCAGCGATCTCCACCGGCGAAATGTGAGGGCACCACGTCGGAAGGCACGGTATCTTGTCGTGGACCCTGGGGAGACATTGGGGGTGCGAATCGCGGATCGGACCCGAGCGATGCTGGCGGGCGGTTGGGAGGACGAGGTGCGTGGGCTGATGGCATCCGTGCCCGAGGATGCGCCGGCCTGGAACGCGTCGGGGTATCGGACGGTTCGTGATGCGGTGCGTGGGCGTGTCAGCTCTCGGGAGGCGGAAGCTCGGATCGTCACCGAGACGCGGCAATATGCCAAACGGCAGCGCACATGGTTTCGACATCAACTCGCGAACGACGACGTCACTCGTCTGAGCACAGATCAATCGGACTGGGCAGCGCGCGCAACGGCCTGGTGGACTGAGGGAGAGAGCGGCGGATGAAGATTGGAATCACCTGTTATCCCACCTACGGCGGCTCCGGAGCCGTGGCGACCGAACTGGGCATCGCGCTCGCGCAACGTGGGCACGAGATCCACTTCATCACCTATCAGCAACCCTTCCGATTGCCGTCCTTTCTGCCGCGAATCTACTTCCATGAAGTGGACGTGGGTCGCTACCCGCTCTTCGAATATCCGCCCTACGATCTGGCGCTCGCGGTGCGCATGCACGAGGTGGTGCTCACGCACAAGCTCGATCTCCTGCACGTGCATTACGCCATTCCACACGCCACGAGCGCATGGATCGCGCGGGAGATGCTGGCGCCCACGCGTCCCGACATCAAGGTGCTGACGACGCTTCACGGGACGGACATCACGATCGTGGGACAGGATCCGTCCTTCTTTCCCATCACGAAGTTCTCGATCGAGAAATCGGACGGCCTGACGGCGGTCTCACAGTTCCTGCGCACCGAAACCCTGTCCGCGTTCGGCTGCACCGGGTCCCGGATCGAGGTCATTCCCAACTTCATTGATCCCGCCGTCTACAACCGTGCGCGCTACGAGCCCGCGTTCCGCCACCAGACCGCCGGAAACCGGAAAGTGCTCATGCACATCTCGAACTTCCGTCCGGTGAAGCGCGTGAAGGACGTGGTCGGCATCTATGCGCGCGTGGCGGAGCGGATTCCCAGCGTGCTGGTGATGGTGGGGGACGGTCCCGACCGCGTCGTCGCCGAGCAGGAGGCGCGGGCGCTCGGCGTGAGCGACAGTGTGTTCTTTCTCGGGAAGCTCGAGTCCGTGGCCCCGCTGCTGGCGAGCGCCGATTTGTTTCTCCTTCCAACGGTGGCCGAGTCGTTCGGCCTGAGCGCGCTCGAGGCGCTGGCGACTGGCGTGCCCGTGATTGGCGCCAACGCCGGCGGCCTTCCGGAAGTGGTACTTGACGGAGTGACGGGCGCGCTCTGCGTTCCGGAAGACGTTGACGGCATGGCGCATGCCGCCATTGCGCTGCTCTCCGACCAGGCGCGCTGGGATGAGACGAGCACACGCGCCGCTGCCGACGCGCGAGACCGGTTCGCGATGGATGCGGTTGTAGGGCAGTACGAAGCATTCTACGAACGCGCGTTGTTGTAGAGAGCGACGCTTGCCTTATCTTGTGTCAGCAATGCCACTCGCCGGCACCACCAATGGATGACGGCGGTGATCATCCTCTCGCCCCGTCCGCATGACGTTTCTTCACGCGCTCATTCTCGGCATCATCGAAGGGATCACGGAGTTCCTTCCGGTGTCCTCCACGGCGCACCTCATTCTCGCGAGCTCGGTACTGCATCTCCAGGAGACCGAATTCGTCAAGAGCTTCCAGATCATCATCCAGGTCGGCGCCATCCTGGCCGTGGTGGTGCTGTACTGGAGCAAGTTCTGGAACTGGGAGGTTCTCAAGAAGCTCACGGTGGCGTTCATCCCCACCGGTGTGATTGGCCTGACCGTGTACAGGGTGCTGAAGACGTATCTGCTCGGCAACATGACAGTGGTCCTGCTGGCGCTGCTCATCGGCGGCGTCGCGCTCATCATCTTCGAACGATTCCACGAGAGCGCGGACCGTGAGGTCGACTTTTCCGAGATCACCTATCGTCGCGCGGTGCTGATCGGACTGTTCCAGTCGATCGCGATCGTGCCGGGTGTCTCGCGCTCGGCCGCGACGATCGTGGGTGGGTCGTTACTGGGCGTCTCCAAGCGCACGATCGTGGAGTTCTCATTCATGCTCGCGGTCCCCACGATGCTCGCCGCCAGCGGGCTGGAACTGTTCAAGAATCACGCGGCGCTCGCGGGCAACTTCGGTATGCTGGGCGTCGGGTTCGTCGTCAGCTTCCTCACCGCCATCGTCGCGATCAAGTCGTTCCTGAACTATCTCAAGAAGCGCGACTTCTCCGCGTTCGGATGGTATCGTATCGTTCTGGCCGTGGTGTTCTATCTTGTCTTCGTTCGCTGACGCACCAGGGTATCGTGGCTCTCACACCGGGACCGCGGGCGCTAGCCAGTATGACGGCCACGCGCCCGCGGCGCTGGCGCTCCGGTGGAGCGTGCCGGCGGTTCATGCGTTCGACTCCGTGGGCTCGACGCTCGACATCGCGCACGCCTTGGCGCCGACGGCTTCGTCTGGCACCGTGATCATTGCGGACGAGCAAACCGCCGGGCGCGGCCGCCTCGGGCGACGCTGGGCGTCGGCGCCGGGACGCGGCGTGTGGCTTACCATCATCGAGCGGCCGACGGATACGCGCGCGCTCGATGTGCTGGCGTTGCGGTGCGGGCTTCTGGCCGCGGAAGCGCTCGACGAGTTCGCACCGGCGCAGATCGGTGTGAAGTGGCCGAACGATCTGCAGGTGCTCGGCCGAAAGCTCGCGGGCATTCTCATCGAAACGCGCTGGCGCGGAACCACGCCGGAGTGGGTGGCCATCGGGTTCGGGCTGAACGTTGCGGCGCCGCAGGTAGAGGGCGCCGCCGGCCTTCGCGAAGGCACGACGCGGCTGGAGGCGCTGGATCGCGTGGTACCGGCGCTGCGTTGCGCGGCACGGGCCAGCCGGCATCTGGCCACCGACGAAATGGCGCGCTGGCAGGCGCGCGACATCGCGACCGGCCGCCAGGCAACGAGCCCTGCGACTGGCGTCGTGCGGGGCATCAACCCCTCGGGCGAGATTCTCATCGACGACCCGCGCGGTGGCACATCGGCGCACCGCTCCGGTTCCCTCACCTTTGCCACGCCGCCCACATGCTCCTGACGATGGACGTCGGCAACTCGGAAACGACCCTCGGACTGTTCGACGGCGACACGTTGCGCGCGCATTGGCGAATCATGACCGACGTGCCGCGCACGGCGGACGAAGTCGGCATGCTGCTGCGCGCGCTGATCGCCGCCGCGGACGTTCCGCTGGAGCAGGTGGAGGGAGTGGCGGTGGCGTCCGTGGTGCGTGGCATGGCGAGCCATCTCCTCGAAGCATGTCGCCAGTGGCTTCCCGTAAAGCGACTCGAGGAGTTCGATGCCTCGTCGCCGCTTCCCATCACGCTGGATGTCATCGAGCCACTCAGCGTTGGGGCGGACAGAATCATCAACACGCTCGTGGCGAGCCGGCGTTATCGGCGCGATTGCATCGTCGTGGATCTCGGCACGGCGAACACCTTCGACTGCATTACACGGGAAGGTGTCTTTCTTGGCGGCGTGATCGCGCCCGGCGTGCGGACGTCGGCGGAGACGCTGTTCCGGCGCACGTCCAAGCTCCCCGCCGGCGAGTTGATCGTGCCGCCCAGAACGATCGGGCGTCGAACGGAAGACTGCATTCGCGCCGGTGTGATGTTCGGCGCGGCGGAGGCCATCGACGGGATCGTTCGTCGGATCCTGGCGGAGTGGCCGCGCGCGGAACGTCCCATGGTGATCGGGACGGGCGGTCTGGCGGAGCTTTTCGCCCCGATCTGCTCGAGTTTCGATGCCGTGGACCCGTATTTGACGCTGTACGGGCTGGCCATGGCGTTCGACATCGTGGCGCCGGCGGCCTGAGCTTAAGCAACTACGCGGTAACGATTTAGCGTGTGGCGCGCCCTCGCGGACCCGCCCCTTGCATCGCGGTCGACACCCGGATATGATCCACTGTTGTTAGCACTCGCATGAAACGAGTGCTAACGCAGAGTCAACCACCTTTTTTCACCGCTTTTCGAGACGGAGGCGCATTACCTATGGCCACCAAGAGCGCGGCCGGCGTGAAGATCACGCCGCTGTCCGACCGGGTTGTCGTGAAGGCATCAGAGGACACCGAGCAGATGCGCGGCGGTCTCTACATCCCCGACACGGCGAAGGAGAAGCCCCAGCAAGGCGAGATCATCGCCACGGGTCCGGGCAAGTACGAAGACGGCAAGCTCGTTCCAATGACCGTGAAAGTTGGCGACAAGGTGCTCTACGGGAAGTACAGCGGCACCGAGATCACGCTCGACAACGAGCAGTACCTGATCCTCCGCGAGTCCGATGTGCTCGCGGTCGTCTCCTGATCACTGTCAACGACTAGAGGATTCACATGGCTAGCAAAGAGTTGCATTTCAACGTCGATGCGCGCGCGGCACTCAAGCGCGGTGTCGATCAGCTTGCCGAGGCGGTGAAGGTCACCCTCGGCCCGAAGGGTCGGAATGTCGTCATCGACAAGAAGTTCGGCGCACCGACAGTCACGAAGGACGGCGTCACGGTGGCCAAGGAAATCGAGCTGAGCGATCCGCTCGAGAACATGGGCGCGCAGATGGTGAAGGAAGTCGCGACCAAGACGTCCGATCTTGCCGGCGACGGCACGACGACCGCCACCGTCCTGGCGCAGGCCATCTTCCGCGAAGGCCTCAAGAACGTCACCGCCGGCTCGAACCCGATGGCGATCAAGCGCGGCATCGACAAGGCGGTCATCGCCGTTGTCGACGAACTCAAGCGCATCAGCGTCCCGACCAGCGGCAAGAAGGAAATCGCGCAGGTCGGCAGCATCTCCGCGAACAATGACAAGGAAATCGGCGACCTCATCGCGGAAGCGATGGAGAAGGTCGGTAAGGATGGCGTGATCACCGTCGAGGAAGCCAAGGGGCTGCAGACGGATCTCGACACCGTCGAGGGCATGCAGTTCGACCGCGGCTACGTGTCGCCCTACTTCGTCACCGATCCGGAAAAGATGGAAGCGGTGCTCGAGGATGCCATGATCCTCATCCACGACAAGAAAATCTCGTCGATGAAGGATCTGCTGCCGGTGCTCGAGAAGGTGGCGCAGATGGGCAAGCCGCTTCTGATCATCGCCGAGGACATCGAAGGCGAAGCGCTGGCGACGTTGGTGGTGAACAAGCTGCGCGGCACGCTGCGCGTGGCGGCCGTCAAGGCGCCTGGGTTCGGCGATCGCCGCAAGGCGATGCTGCAGGACATCGCGGTGCTCACGAACGGCCAGGTGATCAGCGAAGAAGTCGGCTTCAAGCTGGAGAACGCGGTCGTGTCTGACCTGGGCCGCGCCAAGCGCGTGGTCGTGGACAAGGACAACACCACGCTGATTGACGGGTCGGGTGAGGAGGCGAAGATTCAGGGCCGCATCAAGGAGATTCGGTCGGCGATCGACAGCTCCACGTCGGACTACGACAAGGAGAAGCTGCAGGAGCGTCTGGCCAAGCTCGCCGGCGGCGTCGCGGTGATCAACGTGGGCGCGGCGACCGAAGCCGAAATGAAGGAGAAGAAGGCGCGGGTCGAGGATGCGCTGCACGCCACGCGTGCCGCGGTGGAAGAGGGCATCGTCCCCGGTGGTGGCGTCGCGCTCATCCGCGCGCAGAAGGCGCTGAAGGCGCTGAAGCTCGATGATGCCGAGGAGCAGATCGGTGTAGAGATCATTCGTCGGGCAATCGAAGAGCCGCTGCGCATGATCGTGCAGAACGCCGGTGGCGAAGGGTCGATCGTGCTGGAGAAGGTGCGGTCGAGCAAGGACGACAAGTTCGGCTACAACGCATTGACGGACACCTACGAGGATCTGGTGCAGGCGGGTGTCATCGATCCCACGAAGGTGACGCGCACGGCGCTACAGAACGCCGCGTCGATCGCCGGGCTCCTCCTGACGACGGAAGCGATCATCGTCGAAAAGAAGGAGAAGGATTCCGGCCACGCCGCGCCGGGTGGCGGTGGTGGTGGCATGGGCGGGATGTACTAGCGCCCGCTGGTCCGTGGGTGAGAACGGCGGGAAGCCTCGAGGCTTCCCGCCGTTTTCTTTTTTCTGGGCTTCACGAGCCTCCGCAAAGGACAGTCCCGCCGGGGGAGTTGCGACCGGCAATTCGGCCGCAAGATATGCAGGACGTTGGGGACCCCGGAGCCGATGGCAACGACGACGATGTCGGTAGCAGCGCACGATCAGCGCGTCCTGAAACCATCGCCTCCGAACATTGCACGCCATGCCGAAGTTCGACACGTCGGCAGCGAGTGGCCGCGAGAGCCCGCGCGCCAGGAATCAGTCATTGGACGCGTTGCGCGCCGTGGCGATTCTGCTTGTGCTGGGGTGGCATATGGCCTTGCCGGATGCCATCCATCCGCGGGCGGCGTCGTGGCTTGAATTTCTCCGTCGACCCGGGTGGGTCGGTGTGGATCTCTTCTTCGTACTCAGCGGATATCTCGTTGCCGGCCTTCTGTTCGCCGAGCATCGCCTGAACGGTTCCGTACGTGCTGGCCGATTTCTGGCTCGGCGCAGTTTCAAGATCTATCCCGCCTTCTACCTGTATCTCTGGCTGACCTTCGCGTTTGGAGTGTACGAGACGCGCACGCCCACCGGCCACGAATTGCTGATGCATGGGCTCTTCCTTCAGAACTATGCCGGGCATTCGCCCGGAGTGTGGGTCCACACGTGGTCGCTGGCGGTGGAGGAGCACTTCTACCTGCTCCTCGTGGCGCTCCTCGCGTGGCTGGGTCGCAGACGCCCGCTGACGGCGCGCCAGGCGGTGGCGTGGTTCTGCGCCGTTGCACTCACCGTCCTCGCGGTACGCACGGCGACCGTGCTCTGGCTGCTGCGACACACGAAGCACTTCTCGGATGTACAGGACTGGTTTTTCCAAACCCATCTTCGTATCGACGCGCTACTGTTTGGAGTCCTGCTCGCATATCTGTACCATCACCGGCCCGACCTGTGGGAAAGGTGCGCGACGCATGGGACGCGCATTCTGGTGTGCAGCCTACTGCTGCTCGTCCCCGCGTTCATCTTCGAACACGACTCTCCCTTTACCTCGTCTGTCGGACTCACGCTCTACTATGTGGCGTTCGGGGGGATTCTCGTTTTTGTGCTGACGCGACCGGGCCCTACCTCGCTGTGGGCGTCGATCGCTGCGCCTGTTGGAGTGTATTCATACTCCATTTATGTGTGGCATGGCGCCGTGAAACACTGGGCCGCTCCGGCGGTGCAGAGTGTCACGGGCATGCGCCCGGGTTATCTCGCCTCTACACTGCTCTATTTCGGTGGCAGCCTGATGGTCGGGATCGGCATGGCAAAGCTCATCGAGTTTCCGATCCTGCGGCTTCGGGACAGATACGTCCCGTTGCCGCTGAGCACCCGGACACATGGCTCGCCATCCACGAGTCTGACTCTTGAAGCTGGATCGGGCGACGCTGGATACCTAGGGAGCGCGGACCGAGCGGTTGCAGCGAATTCGCGTTAGAGAGCCAGGGCGACCTGCGCGTCTGGCGCGGCCGGACCCGCACGCGGGAATTGACGCGATGCGTCATCGACCATGGGGACAGTTCTATCCGCCCCGAGAAGGGGACATTTCTATCCGCGCTTGACAAATCCCTGCATGCGCATTGACGAAAACCTCGTTTGGTGATATCGTCGCGATGCCGATCCCCCACTCGTCGGAGTGCAGATGAGACAACCCCTCATTCAGTTGCTCGCCGCCGCCCTTTTTGCATCGCCGGCAGTTGGCCAGACGCACACGTCATCCGCCGCCTTCTTTGGCAGCGCCGGAATTCCGAGTTACACGGAAACGTTCGAGACGCTGCTCGTGCCGAAGGACACTCCCCTGCCGAGTTTCACGCAAGCCGGCATAACGTACACCGGACTGGCCGGTGCGCCATTCCCGAACGTCTGGGTCAGTTCGCCCGGCTACCTCAATTACGGCGCTGGGCTCAACCCGACGACAACGAGCATCCTGACGGCCAACGGCAACGAGCACTTTCTCATTCAGTTTCTCAATCCCGAGTACGCGGTCGGCTTTGATGTCTACTACAACGGACTCGGTCCAGCGACGGCGAGCTTCTTTAATGGCGCCACGCTGCTCGGCAACATCAGCTACAACGGCGCCGCTTTTCTCGGCTTCGATGGCTATATCGCATCGGCGAGTACGCCGGTAACCTCGGTTGAGTGGCTTGGTACGAACGGAGGCGTCCTCAACACCGGCATTGACAACCTTGCGGTGTTCAATTCGCCAATCACCTCGACGCCGGAGCCAGCCACGCTGACGCTGTTCGCTACGGGTATTGCAGGCCTCGCGGTGGTTCGCCGCCGACGCTCGTAGGTCCGTTTCTTCAGCCTCAATCAATTGAGGGGGACACGCTCGAGGGGCTGAGCTGGTCGAAATCGCCCGTCGTCGGCTCAGGATCCAGTCGCATGCGGTGCCGATCGGCAGTTCGAAGTGCGGCCACCAGCCCCTGCGTCAGCGCTACCAACAACTTCAGCGCGATCGGTGATCGTTCGCTCAGCAGGCGCTCACACGTTTCGCGATCTATTTCCAGGAGCACCGCATCGCGGCGGATCGAGTAGCTCGCCGAGCGCGGTTCTCCCGCGATCATGCTGGCTTGGCCGAAAATGCTGCCCGGGACGAGCTGAGCGAGCAGCTGCGGCCGGCCACGAACCTTTACGCTGACGTCGACACAACCGCGCACGACGACCAGACAGGTCGCGCCTGGCTCACCCTCCATGAACAGCAGCGTTCCTCGAGCGACATCCATCCGGCGCATGTTCTGCAGCAACGTCTCGATCTCGCTCACTGAAAAAGGCTTGAACGCCGAAAACGACGCGAGAATATCTGGCGCAATCGACGTGGCGGGCCCCGGTTCCGTCGTTTCGAGGCGCACCATGCGCGACACGCGCGGTGGCGACTGGCGCGGCACGGCCGAGGCGACCGAATCGGAGCGCAGCGTGAGCGCGTCGGAGATCTGCTTGTTCACGGCCTTGAGTTGGCGGCAGAGCGCGGCCGCAATGCGCCACAGGCTGTCCCCTTGCGTCATGAAGATCGGCTCGGCGCTCGTGAGACGTCGCGGCGAGAACACGTCCTCAGGAACCCATTCCGGTACCTGCCCGGTGAACGCCATCTGTGCGGCGGCGCAACCGGCGGCCGTCGTATAGCTGCCGCCGTACCCGTTGTAGCCCGCCGCGATGATGATTCCAGGTCGCAGAAACCCGATGGCCGGCAGCTGATCAGGGGTGAACGCCAGCGGCCCGATCCACTCGGTCGAAGGCGGCACGCCGCGCAACTCCGGATAAAATCGATCGCGCAACGCGAGCAGCTGTTCGTGGACTGCCCGGGAGCGTCGCCGCGACGATGGCGTGCGCATCGGGCGGTCTTCGCCGCCGCCCATCAACAGCGGTGCCCGCCCTCCATGTGCGCCAATTCGTGGCTGATTGAAGAAGGTGGGCCCGTCTTCGCACGTCACGACGCGCCCACGCGCGCGATCGGGCGCGAGTTCGGTGACCTGAATCTGGCTCTGGTGCGGCTTGATCTCGGCCAGTTCCGGAAAAAGCTGGCTGGTAAACGCATTCGTCGCCACGATGACGCAGCGCGCCCTGATCGTTCCACGATTCGTGACCACTCGGTGCGCGTCCGCGCGTTCGGACCGTACGTCTCTAACGTGCACGCGAGTGTACAACTCGACGCCGTCACGCAGTGCGCTTGCGAGCAGACCGCACGCGTACTTGAACGGGTGATAAGTGCCGTCATCTGGAATGAAGCGCCCCAGGTACCCATTCTCGAAGCCGAACTCCTGACGAATCTTGCGGCGCGACCAGAGCTCGATGCGCTGGCCGTGCTGCGCGGCCAGCATGACCTCTTCGCAGACGCCCTGTTCCTCTTCCTCCGTGCTGGCGAGGTGCAGCCACCCGCGCGGAGAGAAGTCGCAATCGATGCGCTCACGCAGAATAATGCTCCTGAGCAGATCGCGATTGCGCAGCGAAAGGCCAAGGACGAGTGACGCCTGGCGCTCGCTTTCCGCCTGCAGTACTTCCATCGGCAATCCCGCATAGGTGCGGCGAAGAAATGCGAGACGCTCTCGAGCCAATCCCTCGTAGACGCCGACGGAATTCTCCGGAATCAGTTCGAAGTTGCCGCCGTTCCGTCCACTCGCTTCGCCCGCAGGATCGCCTTGGTCGACGACCACAACTCGAGTCGCGGAACTGGCGTGGTCCGCGAGGTGATACGCGCACGAGGCACCCGTGAGCCCCGCGCCGATGACCACGACGTCGGCGGTGAGCGGGAACTCAGCGCTCGATTGAAAATTCTCGAGCGGACGTCCGTGGCGAAACCAGAATGGCTCGTCGTTGGCCGGAAGCTCGATGGGATGCAGTGTGGCGATGCCGAGCCGGCCGAGCAGGTCCTGGAATGGGGCGCGTGCCGGTCGCGAGACGGCGCAATCGCGATCGATGGATGTCAGTTCGGCACGCAGCGACGCGCTGATGCGCCCGTGGCCATCCACCAGGTCGAGAACGCGGTGGGTGAGTTTTCGGACATCGCGAACATCCAGTGTGCGTCCGTTCTCGGTACGCAAGGTCGTGATGTTCCTAGAGGGCGAGGGCGAACTGTGAGTCCGGCGCGGCTCGTCCCGCGCGGGGCTGGAAAGGGCCGACCACGCCGTGCTGGAGCGCAACGGTGGTCGTCCCCGTGAAGCGCGTCCGACGCAGCGAAGCCGTCATCACCTGCATCGCGATGCCGCGGTCGTTGCATCGCTCGCTCAGGTGCGCGAGGACCACATGCGCGAGATCGCGGTGCACCACTTCGCGGGCCAGTGCCGCGCTGGCGCGGTTCGAGAGATGCCCGACGCGCGACGCGATGCGGGCCCGCACCGACGGCGGGTAGGGGCCGCTGGCAAGCATCGTTTCGTCATGATTGGACTCGAGCACCAGGATGTCCGCATGGCTGCAGAGTGCGCGAACACTCGCGCTGGCGTGCCCAAGGTCCGTGCAGACGACGGCACACGCTCCGGTGGAGTGCGCCGTGGCCCGAACGCCGATGGGACTCGCCGCGTCGTGCGGAGTCGCGAAGGTCGAGAGCGTCATGCGAGCCAGGGTCACGCCGTGGCCGACCACCACCCGTGAGCAGCTGGCTGCTTCGAGCTCGGGCCACGCGTCCACGGTTCCCGCGCTGGCGTAAAGCGACCAGCCCCATTTGCGCGCGCCGGCCGCCGCGCCCCGCACATGGTCGCCGTGCTCGTGCGTCACGATGCACGCTTCGATCGATGCCGGCGCGATCTTGATGGCCGCCAGCCGCCGCGACAGCGTTCGCGTGCCGAACCCAGCGTCCACCAACACGCGCGTTTCGCCGGACTCGATGAGCACCGCGTTTCCCTCGCTTCCGCTGCCGAGAACCCACAGCTTCATGCGTTCACCGTCCACCGGAGTCGATAGGACGCCGTCAACTGCGCGCGCGCACCGTCGCTCAACGCCACGTGCCGGCGCGACATCATGCGGCTGGCGACCTCCAGAAACTTGTCCAGACGGAAGGTCGCGAACTCGCCGGCCTCGCCCCACGAAAACGGCGCGACGGCCTTGGGCGGCATCGCGCTGCCATAGACGTTGGCGCCCGCACCGATCACGCTGCCGGTGGTGAGTCGCAACCCGATCCCGGTCTTGGCATGGTCTCCGAAGAGCGTCCCGAGAAAGGGGAGGCCGGTGTCCCGTATGCCATCCGGGGTCCAGAGCTGCACGGTGCCATAGGTGTTCTTCAGATTGCTGGTGATCGTGCCGGCGCCAAGGTTCACCCAGCGCCCCAGGATCGAGTGGCCGACGAATCCGTCGTGTCCCTTGTTCGAGTGGCCGATGACGATGCAGTTGCTGAGCTCTCCATGCACCTTGCACACGTCGCCGATGGACGACGTGCCAATCCGGTCGGTCGTCACGATGCTTCCTTCGCCGACATACAGCGGCCCGATGAGACGCGTGAACGCATGCACGTGTGCGCCGGCCCGGATCAGCACGGGACCGGCGCTGACATCGAAGCAGACCGCAGGCTCGACGTGCGCGCCTTCCTCCACGAACACGCGATGATGCCCGACCAGAATGGCGCCGAGTGGGAGCGCGCCCCGCATGTCCGCGCCGAGTATCGGGAGGTCGTCCCCCAGCATGGGCACGAGATGGCCGATGTAATCCCACACTTCACGCATCCACCACCCGCGCGCGGTAACGGCGGGATGTCTCGAGCCCGTCTGGTAGGCGAGCGAGCCGAGGTTGGTTGTGCCATCCAGCAGCGACGCCACGTCCACATCCGACGCGAGCCGAACGGCCGCTAGCGAGTCCCCTCCGATCACCTCATCGGCAGTGCCCAGCGCCTCGAGCGCCGGAGCGAAGCGCGCGTTGGCGAGCCAACTCCCTTTCGGCAACACCCCGGACGACACGACGGGCGCCGCTCCGGATTCATCGAATGCGGCAAGATGCGCCGAGGTCACGTGCCCCCCGACTCGAGCTCCGAGCGCCCGCGCCCAGCGTTCCCGTACGAGCAGGGCACCGGCGCGCATCTCGCCCGCCGGGCGGGTCAACGCGAACGGCTCGAAGGTGCGCGCGCACGCGTCGTCGTAGAGATAGAGCACGCTCATCGCCATTCGCGGATGTCGGCCGGGAGTGAAGCGATCAATGCCTTCAAGTCGGCCGCCATCTCGATCGTCGTTACCAGTGTCAACCCATCCCGCGAGACGACCACGAGATCGCTCACGCCGTAAAGCACCACCGCGCCGCCGTCGGTGTGCACGACATTTCCAGTTGCATGCAACGCGTGCACCACTCCGTTCGCGGCATTCCCCGCGCCGTCCAGCGCGCGCACGCGGCGCAGCGCGGCCCACGTGCCCACATCGTCCCAGCCGAAGCGGCCGGGTATGACGAACACGCGGGACGAACGTTCGAGCACGCCGACGTCCACGGAAATGGGCGTCTGGACCGCGCCGAAGAATCCCGCGAGATCGTTCGCGTACGCGACGAGATGGGGCGCGACTTCCGGTGTGTGTGCCGCGATCTCCTCGAGAAAATCGACGACACGCCACACGAAGATGCCGGAGTTCCAGAGATACCCATCGCGGACCATGACCTCCGCCCGTTCGCGACTCGGCTTCTCGATGAACCGGGCGACGCGGCGCACTCCGCCGCCAAGATCTTCGCCCGGCTGGATGTAGCCGAAGCCCGGATCCGGGCGGTCGGGCACGATCCCCACGGTCACGAGTGCGTGCGCTTGTTCGGCGATGCGCGCGGCGTCACCCAGGGCGAGGCGAAACCCGTCGGGATCTCCCACCGCCCAGTCGGCATGCACGCTGATCATCACCGCGTCGCGCCCACCGCGACGCTCCACTTCGAGGGCGGCCCAGGCAAGTGCGGCGGCCGTGCCCGCGGGCCGCGGCTCCGCGATGAAGTTGTCGCGGGAAAGCTGTGGCGCGAGCGCGGCGATCGGTTCGACAAGGCCCGCGTTCGTCAGAATCAGCGTGCGCTCGGGTGGCACGAGCGGCGCGAGCCGGTCAAGCGCGTCACACAGGAGCGGCTCACTGGTGGCCAGCGGCAGTAGCTGCTTGGGTTGCGCGGGCGTGCTGATGGGCCAGAAGCGCGATCCGACGCCTCCAGCAAGGACGACGGCCCAGTGGTTCATGACGGGTCGGCGCTTGGTTCGACGGCGATCCCGGCGAGTTCGGCCGCGCGAGCATAGAGTCGCTTCGGACTGAACGGCTTGGTGAGAAACTCGCTCGCACCCAGTTCCATCGCGGAGCGATGTTGGGCCTCCTGGCCAGCCGCGGTCAGGATGATGGTGGGGATGTGCTTCAGCCGCTCGTCCTGCTTCATCTCCGTGAGGACGTCGAGGCCGCTGAGGTACGGCATCATCAGGTCGAGCAAGACCAGATCGATGTCCGGTTCTCGCTTGAGAATCGCGAGCGCCTCCCGTCCGTCGAAGGCGAGGGTGACGCGAAATGGCCCTTGCTCGAGCTTCATCTTGATGATCCGCCCGATATGCGGCTCGTCGTCCGCCACGAGAGCATGTTTCCGGTCGAAGTCGGAACTCATGCTACACCAGCGCCGCGATGTGCTCGCGATTGCGGCGCAGCTCGTACAGCAGCTGTCCCACGTTGCCCGTTGGTGCGAGGAGAACCAGGAGGACCACATCGGTGCTGAGCACCGACACGATTGCGAGGCCGTCCACGTGCTCGAGCACCATAGTGAGCAGCAAGCCCCGCGATGCTGCGACCCCGAGGTCGTCGGCGGGGCCGATGATGCCCGGGATTCGCGCCGCGAGATCCTCGGCGTCGAACCCTTCCATGGCCTGACTGTCGATCAGGAGGCCATCTCGCCCGAGAACGACTGCGGCCTCGACCCCCTCGCGCTGTTTGATGGCGCTGATGAGGTCTCGAATACTCGGCATGCCTGCTCCCTCGCGGAAAGTGATGCGAAGCTTAAGGGTGAGAGGGGTGAAGTCAAGCGACGACAACAGCTTGAGTTTGATAGTGCGGGGGCGTATTCTCCAGAGGCCCCTTACCACAATTCCCCTCGCGCCTCTCCATGCAGCTGACTCGCCCGGTGCGTGTCGCTCTCGTGCCCCTGGTCATGCTCGCGATCGCCTGTGGCGATCCGCTCGGTACCAAGGCCACGTACGCGGACTCGCTCAATTCATATGCTGTCTATGGGCTGACCAACGCGCCGGCGGCCGTCCCCACGGCGCTGAGCTTTCTCGGTGGCCTGTCCCGCGCGTCGTCCACGTTCGCGTTCGACGTCGCCTTCGACATCGATGCCAGTGGCCGAGTGATCGTGTATCCGGTCCGCGCCCTGGCCGGAGCGCTGGCCGGCACCCTCAAGCGGGTGGGGCTGCAGAGCGTTCCAGGCTCGTTCTCACTCATCACCGCGGTGCCGGTGAGCGGCTACGACACATTGCACACGCAGGTCGTGACGCCCGGAATGGTGCTGGCCGTGGAGCTGCGCGACGGGACCTCGTGCTTCTCCTCACTCAAGTCCCAGCTGTTATACGCCAAGCTGGTGGTGGACAGCGTGAGTGCCAGCAACCGGATCTGGATCCGGACGGTCGTCGACCCCAACTGCGGCTATCGCGGCGTCGTGCCGGACTCGATACCCACGATCTGATGCACGACGCACGGCTGATCCGCGAGCGTCTCGACGAGTTACGGGAGGCCATGCGGCGGCGCGGCGCGCTCGAGGCGCTCGATCCGCAACTCGATCGGTGTGAGTTGCTGGAGCGCCAGCGCCGCAGTCTGCTCCAGGCCGTCGAGGAGCGGAAGGCGGCGCGAAACGCGACCTCGCAGGAGGTTGCGCGGCAAAAAAGGGCGGGGGGCGACGCCGCTGACCTCGTGGCGACCGCGCGAGCCCTGGGAGAGGAGATTGGCCAGCTGGATGCCGAGTTGGCGACGGTAGAGCGCGAATTCGACGGCATCCTGCTCGAGATCCCGAACATGACGCTCGCCGACGTACCGGCAGGCGACGAATCGAACAACATCATCGTTCGCGAGTGGGGAACGCCGAGGTCTTCCGATGGCGTTCGGCCGCATTGGGAAATCGCCGCGGCGCAGGGGCTGTTCGATCTCGAGCGCGGCGCGAAATTGAGCGGCTCGGGCTTCATCGTCTATCGGAAAAAGGGTGCTCGCCTCGTGCGCGCATTGATGAACTATTTCGTGGATAGCCACGTCGACCGGCATGGGTACGAAGAAGTGTGGGCGCCTTCGATCGTGAACCGGTCGTCGATGATCGGGACGGGACAACTTCCCAAATTCGAGAACGACGCGTACCGAATTGCGGAGGACGACCTCTTCCTGATCCCCACCGCCGAAGTTCCCGTGACCAACCTGTACCGCGACGAGACGGTGGACGGCCAGTTGCTGCCGATGGCTTTCTGCGCCTACTCGCCATGTTTCCGACGCGAAGCGGGTTCAGCCGGCAAGGACACGCGCGGGATCCTGCGCGTGCACCAGTTCGACAAGGTGGAACTGGTGAGGTACGCCGTGCCGGAAGACTCCGAGGCGCAACTCGCCGCGCTTCTGGGCCACGCCGAGGCCATGCTTCGGGGCCTCGGTTTACCGTACCGCGTGAAGTTGCTCGCCGCGGGCGACACCGGTTTCTCCAGCGCAAAGACGTACGACCTGGAGGTCTGGGCGTCGGGCGTGGGCGCGTGGCTCGAGGTCAGTTCGTGCAGCAACTTCACGGACTTCCAGGCGCGGCGCGCGAACATCCGCTTCAAGCCATCCAAAACGGAGAAGCCGCGATTCGTCCACACGGTCAATGGATCCGGCCTCGCGTTCCCGCGCACCATTGCTGCGATTCTTGAGCACTATCAGCGGCCCGACGGCAGTGTCGAAGTACCGGAAGTCCTGCGGCCGTATGTAGGGACCGACCGGCTCGTTTAGACCAATGCGCCGAGGCACCCCCGAGGTGATCATCGGTGCGTTGCTCATTGCGCTGCTGTCGTCCTACGTGTTGTTCACCCGGTGGGCGGTGCGCGATCTGCAGCGCGAAGCGACGCGCTCGAGCCAGGTGTACGCGCGCGTATACCGGGCGCTGATCGATACCAGCGAGATGGCGGGCACGCAGGCATTGCTCGACCTCTCTGGCAGCATCAGAGCGCAGGGAGTTCCGCTGGTCGTGACCAGTCCATCCGGGGTGCCTGGCATCAACGCCAACGTGCCCGCAGCCATCGCGAACGACGAGGCCCGGATGCGGGAGTTCGTACGCGAGCTGGACCGCGAGACGGTGCCCGTGACCGACTCGCTGGTCGGCCAGATTCACTACGGCCGCACGCCGCTGGTGAAATGGATGAACATCATACCTGCGCTGCAGGCGGCGAGCGCACTGCTTCTGATCTTCGCGGCCGTCTATATCATCCGCACCAGGGGCAACGCCGAGCGCGAGCGCGTGTGGGCCGGCATGGCACGCGAGTCGGCGCACCAGCTCGGCACTCCGCTCTCGAGCCTCAGCGGGTGGATCGAATTGATCGAGGAACGCGGCGCCGACGGCCCCATGAGTGCCGCGATCGCCAATATGCGGGTGGACCTGGTTCGGCTCGATCGCGTTGCGCACCGGTTCGAGCGGATCGGGCGGGAGCCACGGCGCGATCCGGTGGACGCGCCAAGCCTGGTCGATCGGGTCGGCGTGTACTTTCGCGCTCGCGTTCCAACACTGTCCAACGCCGTCACGATCGTGGTGGTGCGTCCGGATGACCCGCTGACAGTGTTCGGTGACGCGGTGCTGCTCGAATGGGCCATGGAAGTGCTGGTGAAGAATGCGGTGGACGCGCTCGCTGGCCGCGGCGGCACGGTGACGCTGCGCACGTCCCCGCGTCCGGAGGGCGGCGCGCGCATCACGGTCGGCGACGACGGTCCCGGCGTTTCGCGCGACGTCCGAAGCCGGATCTTCGAGCCAGGCTTCTCGACCAAGCAGAGCGGCTGGGGCATCGGACTCTCACTCGCCCGTCGGATCGTCGAAGAGAATCACGGCGGGACCCTCCGCCTCATACCCGCGGACCGCGGCGCGACGTTCGAGATTATCTTGCCATGATGGAAATTGCGAGTGACGATGCGCTGCTCCAGGGGCTGAATCCGGCGCAGCGTGAAGCGGTGCTGCATGCAGACGGTCCGCTGCTGATCCTCGCGGGCGCCGGGTCGGGCAAGACCACGGTGCTCACGCGGCGCCTGGCGCGATTGATCGACTATGGCGGAGTCGATCCGAGCCGCATAATGGCCGTGACATTCACCAACAAGGCGGCCGGCGAGATGAAGACGCGCATCGCGACGCTGCTCGATCGGGCGCCCGCGGGCATGTGGGTCGGCACGTTCCACGCGATCGGCGCCCGCATGTTGCGCGCTGCGCCGCACCTGGTCGGCCGTACGACGTCCTTCACGATCTACGATCAGGACGACGCGCAGACGGTCGTGAAGCGGATCATGGAGCGCCACCGCATCAACGCCAAGCAGTTCACGCCGCGCGGCATTCACGGCGCGATTTCTGACGCCAAGAACGCCCTTGTATTCCCCGACGAATACGCGAGGCTCGCGATGGATCCGTTCGCGCGCGCCATCGCCGCCGTTTACAACGACTACGGCGAAGAGCTTCGACGCGCGAACGCCGCCGATTTCGACGACTTGCTGTTGCTCCCCGTGCAGATGCTCGCCGCGAACGCCACGGAGCTCGAGAAGTATCAGCGGCGGTTCCGCTACATTCTCGTGGACGAGTATCAGGACACCAACCGCGCGCAGTACCAGCTCATCAGGCAACTGGCCGGCGGGCACGGCAATCTCTGCGTGGTGGGTGACGACGACCAATCGATCTACGGCTGGCGTGGCGCTGACCTCCGGAACATCCTCGACTTCAAGAAGGATTTCCCGGACGCGTCCATCGTGCGTTTGGAAGAGAACTACCGCAGCACGCCGGAAGTGCTCGAACTCGCGAACGTGGTGATCAGCGCAAACACCGGCCGCATGGGGAAGACGTTGCGCCCCACGAGGCCCTCCGGCGAGCGTGTCTCCGCCGTCAGGTCGCTCGACGAGCGCGACGAGGCGGACTTCGTGGTGGAGGAGATCACCACACGCAGGGCGCTGGCTGACGGCGCAACGTGGCGCGACTTCGCCGTGGTGTATCGCACCAATGCGCAAAGCCGCGCCTTGGAAGAGGCGCTGCGCAAGCGCGCCGTCGCCTACCGCCTGATCGGCACAGTGCGATTCTACGATCGCCGTGAGGTGCGCGATCTCATGAGCTACTTGAAGCTGGTCGCCAATCCCGCCGACGACGAAGCGTTTCGGCGTGCGGTGTCCGTGCCCAAGCGCGGCATCGGCGACACGACGATCGAGCAGCTGTCGCTCGCGGCACGCGACGCGGGCGTCCCGATGCTCGCCGCGGCGGAACGCTCGGCGCTGCTCGGCGCCATTCGCCCGGCGGCGCGCGGCGCCCTCGAAGAGTTCGCTCGGGTGATCGGCGGCTTTCGGGAGTCGGCCAGGGAGGCGGCGGTGGATGCGCTGCTGCGCGAGATCGTCGACGGCATTCGCTATGACGAGTTCCTGCGCGGTGAGGGTCCGGAGGCGGCGGACCGCATCGAGAACGTGCGGGAGCTCATTACCAGCGCCGCTGAACAGGTGGCCGACGAAGAGGGCGAAGTGGGCTTGACGCCTCTCGACCATTTTCTGCAGAAGGCCATGCTCGTCGCGGAGCTCGACAAACTCGGCCCCGACGCGGATGCCGTGACGCTGATGACGCTGCACAACGCAAAGGGACTCGAGTTCCCCGTGGTCTTCATCACGGGGCTGGAGGACGGCCTCTTTCCACTCGCGAAGGCATATGACGACCCCGCGCTCCTGGAGGAGGAGCGCCGCCTCTTTTACGTCGGCATCACGCGCGCAAAGCACAAGTTGTTTCTCACGCATGCCGAGGAGCGGCGCCGCAATGGGGAATTCATGCCGTCGAAAGCGTCGTCGTTCCTCCAGGCCATTCCGGAGCAGATGCTCGAGTTGCACAAGACCATCAAGGTGCGAAGCTCTGGCCGTTCGTTCATGAACTCCCTGGGAGGCGGAAGCCAGTGGGGCAATGCGCGGACGAAGGGCTTCGAGGCGCCCGTGCGCGCCGAGTGGCTCGATGTCGAAAGCGCGTTTCCGCCCAGCGCCTCGCAGCGTCGTCCCGGGTCGCCGGTGACGCGCTTCGCCCCGTCAATCGACGAAGTTGACGCATCGCAGGATGCGGCTGTCATCGCTGTGGGCTCGCGCGTGAAGCATCGGAAGTTCGGCAGTGGCGTTATTGCCGAGTTGGCGGGCGCCGGCCGCGATCTCAAAGCGAAGATCGATTTCGACGACGAGATGATCGGACGGAAGACGCTGGTGGTGGCCCAGGCAAACCTCGAACGCGATATCGAGTGACGGCGTGTCAATCTCCCTCGAAGACGTCCACCACATCGCTGCACTCGCTCGGCTCGGACTGAGTGACGCGCGCGCCGCTTCAGTCGCCACGGAGCTGAGCACGATCCTCGCGCATATGGAGGTGCTTGCGACCGTGGACACGGACGGCGTGCCGGAAGCGACCGGCACGGGAGTCGTCGAGCTCCCGCTGCGGCCCGATGCCGGTCCGCCGATTTCCATGATGCGGCCACTCGGTTCGTTCGCGCCGCATATGCGCGACGGACTGCTGCTCGTGCCGCGGCTCTCGTCCCACGAGTCGGCGGAGTAACCGCATGTCCCTTCCGTCCGCCGCCGAACTGCGGGAAGACACGATCGCGGGAAGGCGCTCGACGACGGAGACCGTGCGCCAGGCGATCGTGCGCGCGCATGAGGTGCACGCCGGTCGCGATGGCCTCAACATCTTCGCCTGGTCCGATGACGACGATGCGCGCGCCCACGCGGTGGCAGCGTCGGACGCGCTGCGGGACGGCAACGGGGGGGGCCTGGCTGGGGTGCCGGTGGCGATCAAGGACAACATCGCGACCACCACGCTGCCGACCACCTGCGGCTCGCGGATTCTCGAGGGCTATGTCAGCCCCTACGAGGCGACCGTCGTCACGAAGCTGCGAGAGTCGGGCGCGATACCCTTCGGCAAGACGAACATGGACGAGTTCGCGATGGGGTCGTCCACCGAGCACAGCGCATACGGGCCGACGCGCAATCCCATCGCACCCGATCGCGTACCGGGAGGATCGTCCGGGGGGTCGGCCGCCGCGGTGGCGGCCGGCATCGTCCGGGTGGCACTCGGCTCCGAGACGGGCGGATCCGTGCGACAGCCCGCGGCGTTTTGCGGCGTGGTCGGGGTCAAAGCAACCTACGGACGCGTGAGCCGATACGGCCTGGTCGCCTTTGCGTCATCACTCGATCATGTCGGCGTCTTTGGTGCCACCGTGGACGATGCGGCAAGAGGATTGCGCGTCGTCGCGGGCCACGATCCACGCGATTCGACGTCGGTGGATTCGCCGGTGCCTGACTTCCACCGTGCCGGCGAGCGCCCCCTGGCGGGGCTCGTCATCGGACGGCCCCTGGAATACTTCCCCGAGTCGCTCGATGGCCGAATTCGCGCCCTCTGCGACGCCGCGCTGCAGCGGATGCGAGGCCTCGGCGCTGAGGTGCGCGACGTGTCGCTGCCGAACACCGCCTTGGCGATTCCTGTCTACTACATCGTGGCGCCAGCCGAGGCATCGGCGAATCTCTCGCGGTTTGATGGAGTGCGCTACGGACGGCGCGTCGTGGGAGACGGACTCCGCGGCATGTACGAAGCCACTCGCTCCGGCGGGTTCGGTGCCGAAGTGACGCGTCGCATACTGCTCGGCACGTACGTGTTGAGTGCCGGCTATTACGATGCGTATTACCGGAAGGCGCAGCGGGTGCGCACGCTCATTGCTGACGACTTCACAAGGGTGTTCAATTCCGGTGTGGACGTCCTGTTCACGCCGACAACGCCCACCACCGCGTTCCCGATCGGTGCCATTTCGGACCCGTTCGAGATGTACATGAGCGACATCTTCACGGCGACGGCCAATCTGGCGGGCGTACCCGCGATGTCTCAGCCGATCGGGCGTCTGGACGGGCTCCCGGTGGGAGGCCAGTTCATGGCCAGGCATTTCGACGAAATGACGATGTTCAGGGCCGCGTATGGGCTCGAACGCTCCCTCGGCGCCGAGGCACAGGCATGAACCCGTCCCTCGATGCGCAGCTCGCGGACTGGGAAATGGTGGTCGGCCTTGAAGTGCACGTTCAGCTCAAGACACTGACGAAGTGCTTCTGTCCGTGCCCGGTGGCGTTCGGCGCGCTGCCCAACGCGAATACGTGTCCCGTGTGCCTGGCGCTCCCGGGAGCGCTGCCCGTGCTCAACGCACGGGCCGTCGAACTGGCGGCGCGCGCATCGCTCGCGCTGGGATGTACCGTTCATGAGACCTCCATCTTCGCGCGGAAGAATTACTTCTATCCCGATTCGCCGAAGGGTTATCAGATTTCCCAATTCGATCGACCGCTTGCCACCTCCGGACATGTGCAGGTCGGCATTCGGGCCGACGGGAGCAGCCGAAGTATCGGGATCACGCGCGTGCACATGGAAGAGGACGCGGGAAAATCCGTACACGACCGCTTTCCCGGCGTGACCGCCATCGACCTCAATCGGGCCGGCACGCCACTGGTCGAAATCGTGAGCGAGCCGGATATGCGAAGCGCCGCGGAAGCGGGCAGCTATCTGCGTACACTCAAGCAGATCCTCGAATACGTGGACGTCAGCGACGTCAACATGGAGGAGGGCAGCCTGCGCGTGGATGCCAACGTGAGCGCGCGTCGCCGCGGCGATACCCGGCTTGGCACCAAGACCGAGGTGAAGAACATGAATTCCTTTTCCGGCGTCGAACGCGCGCTGGACTTGGAATTCCGGCGTCAAGTGGCGCTGCTGGAAGCGGGCGGCCGCATCGAGCAACAAACCATGCTGTGGGATGCCGATGCCCAGGAGGTCCGAGCCAGCCGCGCAAAGGAAGCCAGTCACGACTACCGATATTTCCCCGAGCCCGATCTGCCGCCCCTCACGCTCTCCTCGACCTGGATTGACGGCGTACGGAAAGCGCTACCCGAACTGCCTGCGTCGCGACGGGCACGGTTCCTCACGGAGTTCGAGCTGAGCGCGTACGACGTGGACGTCCTTATTTCCACCTTCGGCCTGGGCGACTACTATGAGGCGGTTGCGCGGGCGCACGGCAGCCCCAAGTCATCGGCGAACTGGGTCATGGGCGAGGTGCTGAGTCATCTCAAACGCAGCGGCGACAAGATCGCGGACTTCCCCGTCAGCCCTTCATCGTTGGCGCGCCTTCTCGATCTCGTGCGCGACGGCGTGGTCAGCCATACTGCCGGGAAGCAGATCCTCCAACGCATGATTTCCGTGGGTGGTCAGCCTGACGAGACTGCGGTCGCGGAGGGACTGCTCCAGGTGGACGACGGCGGGCAGCTTGCTACCTGGCTCGACGCCGTCATCGCGGAAATGCCACTCGAGTCCGAGCGATATCGCAAGGGCGAAGCGCGGCTGGCGGGCGTGCTGATCGGCGCAGTGATGAAGAAGTCCGGGGGACGCGCGGACCCCCGGAAGCTCGGTCAGCTGTTGGCGGCGCGCCTGACGCCGTAGATCGGCGGCACGAGTTGGCCCACGTAGCCCAGCGACGCCGCAGGGAGGCCGAAGTTTCGTTCCGCTTCCTCCCGCATGCGTTCCGTTCCTCCATGCCGTAGCGCCTCTCTTCTCACTTGCTTGGAACGCCGGAGGGCATCGTCACCCGACGGGTCCAGTTGGTACGCGGTGGACCGCTCGAAGCGCACGAGAAAATCCACGACGTGGTCGTACGCGTGATGGAGGTAGCGCGAGACCTCTTCGTCGGCGAGGTCCCAACGACTGTTCTCGGTCATCAACCCGAAGATACGCTGCCACCCCTCGTTGTCCGCGGCGTGGACCATGCCCCGGAAGATGCGCCGGTTGGTCTGGGTGCTGAAGATGGTCGGACTCAGAATGCGATCGAGCAGGCCGTCCGCCTGGGTGTGATCGAGCATGATGAGATCACGAGCCTGGCGGGCGCAGGTTGTGCCGAGATGCGTTTCGAAGCGGCTTTCCCAATAGGAATGCCCGAGCGAAGACGTGCTGGCGGTGGTCGCCAGCTGCTTCGGCACGAAGTAGTTGTGCGCAATCGCGTCCGCCGCGAGATGCGCGAGGTACCCCAAGGCGAACGCCCGCATCGGCTCATCGGGCGCCGCCCGGTGTATCTCCAGGCCGACGACCCAGGAGTGACAGTGGCGACCAGTCGGCACGTACTTCTTGGCCATGCTCGTGTCCGCGGCGATCGATCCGTACAGAAAGTTGTACGGAAAGGCACGCAACAGGTCCGCGATCGAGTCGGGCAACTGCCAGAGGGAACGCAGCACCGCCTCACCGAGGTAGACATGCGTTCCCGGCGTCCATGCATGAGCGGTGGCTGGAAGCAGCGCCAGCAGGACCACCGCGACCGCGGCCACGGTTCCCAGCCGAAGCAGGCCGCGACGGCGGCGCGGTGCGGCGCTAGATGCCCATCCGTTTTCGCTGCGCCCTGAGGGCGCGGCGGAGGTCGCGCAATTCGTGCTGGACGAAGCCGTCGATGCGCTCGCGCGCTGCGCCAACCGTGTCCCTGACGTCGCGTTCGATGCGCTCGGCGGGAATGCGCTCGAGCAATTCGCCTCCGTGCGTTCGGGCCCACTTCGCGCCGGCAGCCGACGCCTTGTAGGCCGACTGGCCGGCCCGCCCGGCGCCGCGGAGCATGGGGGCGATGGGGCGCTGTCCCGATGGCCCGCGACGAAGCAGGAGAGTAGCCGTCGCACCAATGGCGGCGCCAATGAGTGCCGCGGTGAGCAGGTCGTACTGGGCCTCACGCCCATCCCCGTCGTCGCGGACGGACGCGCGGACGCGAGGTGCTCGCTTCGGGTGCATCTCCATCGTGGGTGCCATGCTCATAGTCCTCTGACTCGGGAAGCGACTCGGCGCGCGCGCCATCTTCGTCGACTTCATGGTGAAGCGCTGCGGCACCGGTGCGCACGCCGCGCACCGTCGATGCCGTCGCGACAAACATGCTTTCAGCCTCGTCCTGCACCACGGCCAGCAGGGCATTGAGCTCGTTCAGCCGCGCTTCGGTGACGGCGATTGCCCGCTGCATTCGTTCGTTCGCCGTGGCGATGGTTCCATGCACGAGCTGGACGTCCGCACGCACCGCCGTCGTCACGAAATTCACGTTATCCATGATCGACTCCGCGTGGCGCACGAACGGTGTGGCATCCGCGTACAACTTGTCCGTGAAGGCGGTGATGTGCTTGTGCGTGTGCCTGAATCTCCACGCCGCGGGCACTAGTGCCACCAGGACGACGATGAGCGCGACGAGCGCCATCAATGAAGCGATCACCAATGGAAGTTCGAACCAGGCACGCTCCTGTCCAACCTGGCGCATCAACACGGTATCGCGATGCGCCGCCTGCAGCAGCAACCATGCGCCGGCGCGCGCGAACGAGACGATCATCGGCAACCTGGGGTGATGGTCATGTCCTCCCGAAGCCGTCCGCCGTCATCGCCATCGGGACGCGCGCGGTGTTTGGCCGCACGGTTCGCCATGTGCAAGGGCGGGGCCAGCCGTGTAACGAGAGCCATCGTACCCCTTGCATCGGGGCACTGTCAACCCGCCCTGGCGCGCCGGCACAGTTCGCGGCGCGAAGGGTGCATGGCGGCAGGCCGTCGGCGCTTGACCGCCGTCTCCACCCTGGGGATGTTTCGGCTGGCTCACCCTGCCACTCGCGAGAGTCGCGGACAACCCTCGATCGCCATGAAAGCTATGCAGTATGTGGTCCAGGGCGGACACCGCCTCGCCGGTCGCATCCGTCCGTCCGGCAACAAGAACGCCGCGCTGCCCATCGTGGCGGCGTCGCTGCTCTGTGATCAGCCGGTGCATCTGGAGAACGTGCCCCGAATCCGCGACGTCGAAACTCTGGTAGAGCTCCTGCTCTCCGTCGGGGCCGACGCCAGTTGGACGAGCCGGAACACGCTCACCATCCATGCCAAGACCGTCAGGGCCGCGGAGCTTGATCCCAAGTTGTGCGCCAAGATCAGGGCCTCCATCCTCCTCGCCGGTCCGCTGCTGGCGCGCTGCGGAGAGGTCGTGCTGCCGCCGCCCGGCGGCGACGTCATCGGGCGGCGCCGGGTGGATACGCATTTCCTCGCGCTCCAGCAGCTCGGAGCGAGCTTCGACATGAACGGCTCCTTCACACTGCGCGCGTCCAAGCTCATTGGCGCTGATGTCTTCCTCGACGAGCCCAGCGTGACGGCGACCGAGAACGCACTCGCGGCCGCCGTAATGGCGGAGGGCACCACTGTGCTGCGTAATGCCGCGAGTGAACCGCACGTGCAGGACCTCGCTCGCTTCCTCGTCGCGATGGGGGCCTCCATCCAGGGCATCGGGACGAACACGATCACCGTTGACGGTGGACGGCCTCTCAACGGCTGCACGTATGAGATCGGTCCGGACCACATCGAGGTCGGCTCATTCATCGGTCTGGCGGCCGTCACCCGCTCAGAGCTCACGATCGAGCGCGCCGGCCTGGAACATCTGCGTTCCACGCGGATGGGCTTCGAGCGGCTCGGAGTGGTATGCCGAACCGACGGCGACGACCTGATCGTGCCCGCGAATCAGGAAATGGTCATTCGGAGCGACTTGGGCGGCGCCGTGCCCAAACTCGAAGACCAGCCGTGGCCGGCGTTCCCGGCGGACACGATGTCGATCGCGCTCGTCACCGCCACGCAGTGCGAGGGCGTGATCGTCATTCACGAGAAGATGTTCGAATCGCGCCTCTTCTTCGTCGATAAGCTCATCGGCATGGGAGCTCGAATCGTGCTCTGTGACCCGCATCGCGCCGTGGTGGTCGGACCGACGCAGCTGCGGAGCGCGCAGGTGGAGTCCCCGGATATCCGCGCCGGTATGGCCATGCTGCTCGCCGCGCTGTGTGCCGATGGCGAGAGCATCATCAACAACGTGCAGCAGATCGAGCGCGGATACGAGCGCATCGATGAGCGTCTGAGCGTCCTGGGTGCTCACATCGAGCGCGTGGAAGACCGCCGCATTCGGTGACCCAGCCTGCCGCGAGCATGGACCCCCGGGTGGGCGGAGAAATCGTCGAGTCGTTCGCCGAGCTCGGCGTCCTCGCGTTCACCACGGGAAGGGCGGCCGGCAGCTTCGGCACCGGTACCGACGAGCCGGTACGTCACGTGATGTCCAGGTGGTCGGCGCTGCGGACCTTGGTGGGTGGAAGCAGGGCGCGTCTCGCCACGGCGACACAGGTGCATGGTAGCACCATTGTCACCCACAGTGGTGAGTGGCGTGGGTGGCTGCGTGGCGAGGACGCGGACGGTCACGTTTCGCTCCGACGTGGCACGGCCATGGCCGTAACCGTCGCTGATTGCGTCCCGGTCTTCATGGCCCACGCGAGTGGTGCCGCGGCGGTGGTCCACTCCGGATGGCGAGGTACCGCCGCCGGGATTGCGGCGCATGCAATTCACGCGCTGTTCACGCTGGGCATCCCGCACGCCGAGTTGCGCGTGCATTGCGGACCGGCGGTGTGCGGTCGCTGCTACGAAGTGAGCGGCGACGTGTACGCGCAGCTCATGGGACGCCATCCCGGCGGACCCGCCACCGTTGATCTCCGCGCCCTGATCGCCGATCAGGTGCGATCGATTGGCGTCCGCGACATCTCGCTCAGTCCGTGGTGCACCCGGTGCGACAACGATCGTTTCTACTCGCATCGCGCTGGCGATGCGGGCAGGCAGCTGGGAGTCATCGTCGCGTCGGAGTAGCTCCGCGCCTGCGACTTGACCCCTCCCACACCACAGGATACCTTGTAGGCGTGACCGGGCTTCGGCTCGGTCGCTGAATGTGGGGGACGCTCCCCACATTTTTTTATTGCCAGATGCGGCCTAGAGACAGCATGAACGAAGAGTTGGAACGTGTTGTCGCTGAACAGCTTGACGGCATGGAAGTCGATCTTGTCGAGCTGCGCCAGGGGGGTACGCGCTCTCGGCCGGTGCTGGAGGTTCGCATCGACCGGCGTGACGGTCAAAAGGTGACCGTCGACGATTGTGCGCGCGCCTCGCGTGCGCTCGAAGCGACGCTGGATGGCAGTCCACTCGTGTCGGCGCAATACGTGTTGCAGGTCTCCTCGCCCGGTGAGCGTCCCTTGCGTACGCCGGCCGAGTGGCAGCGCTTTGTCGGTCGGTGGGCAAGCGTGCTCGCGCCCGATTTCGGTGGTCGGTTCGAAGGAGAAATCCTTTCGGTGGATGGAGAAAACGGGGCGGCGGCCGTGATGCTGCGTCCTCAGCGTGGTGAAGCAAAGCGAATTCCGCTCGCGGCCATCAAGGAGGCGAGGCTGGCATTTCGCTTTTCATAATCGTCAGGTCACGGGTCGCCGCACACGCGACCCTCCTCAGCGAGGTCTTGGATGGTCAGTTCCGCAGAGATGTTGGCGGCGTTCCGCGAGTTGTCGAACTCGAAGCAGCTCGACCGGACGGAGCTCTACGGGCTTCTGCAGGATGGATTCATGGCCGCGCTGGCAAAGAAATACGGTCCAACCGTGCAGGCCGAAGTCGAAATCGACGACGCGAAGGGTGAGATCAGGATCACCGTCCTCAAGACCGTCGTAGAGACCGTCGAGGATGCCGCGCGCGAGATCTCCATCGAGGAAGCCAAGCTGTTCGACGAAGGCTTCGAAGCCGGCGACGTCATGGAAGAACCGTTGGATGTCGGCGTGTTCGGCCGCGCCGCCATCCAGGCCGCCAAGCAGCGCATCATCCAGCGTGTTCGCGAAGGCGAGCGCACCAAGATCCGCGACGAATTTGCTTCGCGCGTCGGCGATCTCCTGTCAGGTGAGATTCAGCAGATCGAGCGCGGCAAGCTAGTGGTCATGTTGAACAAGTTCCGCGAGGCGGAGGCCATCATTCCGTACCGCGAGCAGAATCACCGCGAGCACTTCCACCAGGGCGAACCCATTCGCGCCGTGCTCAAGCGCGTCGAGGAAACGCCAAAGGGGCCGCGCCTCATCCTGAGCAGAGCGGACGGCCTGTTCGTCAAGGCGCTGTTCAAGCTGGAGGTGCCGGAGATCCAGCAGAACATCGTCGAGATCCGCGCCACCGCTCGGGAAGTGGGAAGCCGGACCAAGATTGCGGTGTTCTCCCGCGACGACAGCATCGATCCAGTGGGCGCGTGCGTGGGGCTCAAGGGCTCACGCGTGCAGACGGTGGTGAACGAGCTGGGCGGAGAACGCATCGACATCGTGCCATGGTCGTCCGATCCCGAGCGGTTCGCCAAACTGGCGCTGGCACCGGCGAAGGTCGCGCGCGTGTTCAGCGACGGCGTGAGCAAGACCATTCAGGCGGTCGTGGACGAAGACCAGTTGTCGCTGGCCATCGGCCGCAACGGCCAGAACGTGCGCCTCGCGTCGGAATTGACCGGCTGGAAGATCGACCTGTACTCAAGTCGCGAGTGGCTGGAGAAGGGAGGAGGCGAGCAGCTGTTCGCTCCGCTCCCCGGCGAAGTGGAAAGTGATGAGGCCGCGGACGTTCCGCTCTCCGAGCTGGCGGGCATGCACCCTGCCACGGTCGCGGTGCTGAACGAGGCGGGTTACCGCACCCTGAACGACATCATCGATCTCGAGAAGGATGACTTTCTGCGAATGGCGGGTATCGCGCCGGAAGAGGCGGATCGCATCATCTCGCTCCTCGACGAATTGACCATGGACGAGACGACTCCCGACGATGCAAAGCCGCAATCCGCGGGTGGCGGCGCAGGGTGACGCTCACGGACATGGAGCGCGCCCGGTTGCTTCGGCTCGTCGGGCTCGGGATTCGAGGACGCGGGGCGATCCTCGGCGTGGAGCAGGTGAGGGAAGGCGCCAAGAAGAACAAGGTGGCCTATGCCATCGTCGCGATGGATGCATCGCGGCACAGTCTCGACAAGATCGTCCCGCTGCTGAATGCCAGGCGGGTTAGATTCGTAGAAGTACCGAGTGCCGCCGAACTCGGCGGAGCGTGTGGCCGAGAGACCACCGCCGTCGTCGGGATCGTCGATCGACAGCTTGCGAAAGGGATTCGCGAGCTCGTGGAGTCGGGCTCCGAAGGAGCCCCACAGGAGGCCGTTTGAGCAAGTTTCTCGTCACTGACATGGCAGCGGAGTTCGGCATTCCCTCCGATGAAGTAGTTGCCCTGCTTCGACAGATGGATGTGCCGGTCCGGAGCCATTTGAGCCCGCTCACCGACGACCAGATCGCTCGCGCGCGCGCCCGATGGGAGCGCGAGAAGCGCGATCGCGCTCAGAAGCAGGCCGCCCCACCGGCGCCCGCTCGTCGTCGGCGTGGCGCGGCGACCGCCGCCGCACCCGAGGCCACGCCCGCGGTCGTCGCGGATACTGCCGCTCAGGCCGAACCGGTGCGTCGTCGCCGCAAGGCGGCAGATGTAGCTGCTGCAGCGGAAGTGGCCGCGGCAGAGCAGGCGGACAAGGATGCAGCGGATGCCGTCCTCGCCGCAGAGCGCGCGGAGCGCGCGGAGCGCGCGGCCGCGGAAGCGGCAGACGCTGCGGCTCGTGCCGAGCAAGTTGCCGCCGCGCGTGCGGCGGCTGCGGCGGAAGAGCGGGCTGAGACTGAAACGGCGCGGCTGGCGGCGGACGCGAAGGCCACGCCCACCGAACAGGGTGCCCCCGCATCGTCGTCGCCGGCATTCGAGGCGCCACGGGCAGAAGCGCCACGTTCACCAGCGCCATCTCCTCTGCCGCCCGCATCGGCAGGTAGCGACCGCCCCCGGCCTCGCCCAATCACGCCAGGCGCCCCGCGCCCGCGTGCCGGCAGCACCGGAGCGCCCTTCCCGCCACGGCCGGTGGCCTCGGCATCGCCGGGCGGATTCGGCGGCCCGGCGCGTCGCGACGAGCGTCGACCCGGTCAGGGCAGCAACAGCCAAGGTATCGGCAATCCTCCGGTGGTCGGGGTTGGCGGCGTGGCTGGCGGTAGCGCTGCCTCACGTCGTGGCGGCAAGAAGGGCAAGCGCGGATCGGTCGATCAGGAAGTCGTGGACGCGAACATCGCGAAGACGATGGCGTCCATGCGTGGCGCACCCACGCGCGGCGGCCGGGTCGATCGCCGCGGCATGCGTGAGGAGGCCGAGGCGATGCGTGTTGCCGAGGTCGAGCGCGAAAAAAAGCTGGTCCGCGTCAACGAGTTCATCACGGTCACCGAACTCGCCCAGATCCTGAAGGTGTCGCCCACCGAAATCGTCGGCTTCGCGTTCAAGAACCTGGGTCTCATGATCACCGTCAACCAGCGCCTCGACTTCGATCAAATCGAGATCGTCGCTGGGGAATTCGGTTTCCAGGCAGTACGGGAAGACGAGTACAAGGCGGAAGAGGTCGGCACTGTAGCCGAGGACATGCCGGAGGATCTGGTCACGCGACCGCCGATCGTCACGATCATGGGCCACGTCGATCACGGCAAGACCTCGCTGCTGGACCACATCCGCAAGACGAACGTCGTGGCGGGCGAGGCGGGCGGCATCACGCAGCACATCGGCGCGTACCACGTGCAGTTGGCGGGCGGCAGGATGATCACGTTTCTGGACACGCCGGGTCACGAGGCGTTCACCGCCATGCGTGCCCGCGGCGCGCAGGTGACGGACATCGTCATTCTCGTCGTCGCGGCGGACGATGCGGTCATGCCGCAAACCATCGAAGCCATTTCGCACGCCAAGAACGCCGGCGTACCGATGATTGTGGCCATCAACAAGGTGGATCTGCCGCAGGCCAACCCGATGAAGGTGAAGCAGGATCTGCTGCAACACGGCGTCGTGCTGGAGGAGTTTGGCGGCACGACACTCAGCACCGAGATCTCGGCCAAGAAGGGTACCAACATCGAGGTGCTGCTCGAGCAGGTGCTGTTGCAGGCCGAACTGCTCGACCTCAAGGCCAATCCTGACAAGCGCGCCACAGGCACGGTCGTCGAAGCCCAGCTCGATGCCGGCAAGGGACCGGTAGCCACGGTGCTGGTGCAGAGCGGCACGCTCAAGGTCGGCGACGATTTCATCGTCGGTATGTACTCCGGTCGCGTCCGGGCGCTGCTCGATGAGCGCGGAAAGATCGTCAAGTCGGCGGGCCCGGCCATCCCGGTACAGGTGCTTGGAATGGCTGGCGTGCCTATGGCCGGCGATCAATTGCTCGTGGTGGAGGATGCCGGCGCGGCCCGTGAAGTGGCGCAACGTCGCGAACGACTCGACCGTGAGGCCAAGAGCCGTCGCACGACGCGCGGTGGCGTGACGCTTGAAGACTTCATGTCGCAGTCCGCCGGCGGCGAAGCGCGCGCGCTGCGGATTCTCATCAAGGCCGATCAGGGCGGCCCGGCGGAAGCACTGGCCGACGCGCTGAGCCAATTGGGGACGAGCGAGGTCAAGGTCGAGGTTGTGCACCGAGGAGTGGGCGCGATCACCGAAAGCGACATCCTGCTCGCGCGCGCGTCGGGCGCCATCATCATCGGTTTCCACGTGCGTCCGGACAACAATGCCCGTGCGGCGGCCGAGCGCGAGAATGTGGACATCAAGCTCTATCGCATCATCTACGAGGCCGTCGCGGACGTGCGGGCGGCGCTCGAAGGAATGCTCCGGCCCGAGCAGCGCGAAGTCATTCTCGGCGAGGCCGAAGTGCTCGAGACGTTCAAGGTGCCGAAGCTGGGTCTCATCGCTGGTTGCGCGGTCCGCAGCGGCATCATCCGCCGTGACGGCCGCGTTCGCATCATCCGTGACAGCATCGAAGCCTATGAGGGCACGATCCACTCCCTGCGTCGCTTCAAGGATGACGTGAAGGAAGTGCGCGAGGGATTCGAGTGCGGCATTGGGATCGAGAACTTCAACGACCTGAAGGTCGGCGATCGCATCGAGTGCTACCGCACGGAAGAAATTGCGCGCACGCTCGAGTCGGCTCCTCAAGGCTGACGACGGTTCGATGCGTCGCAGGGGCCGGTCAAGTCCTGACCGGCCGCTGCGGCGCCGGCCTTCTTGCATCGGTCACGTTCGTGTCGCCTGAACATCATCGCTCCGACCGTGTATCCGCCGCGATGCGTGAAGAGATCGCCACTTTTCTCGCCAACGACGTCAAGGATCCGCGCATCCTCGGGCTGGTCACGGTCACCGCCTGCGAGATCACGCGGGACCTTCGACACGCGACCGTGTACGTCAGCGTGCTCGGCTCGGAGTCGCAGCGGTCCGCGACCTTCGAAGGACTGGAGGCAGTCTCCGGACACTTGCGTGGCCGCGTCGGGCGGGCGCTCCGGTTGCGCGTCGCGCCGGAGATCCAGTTCAAGAACGACACGAGCATCGCGCATGCGGCGCACATCGAACAGCTCCTCGCTCAAGTGCGGAATGAACTGCCGCCCGAACGGGCAGAGGTTCCTGCTACTCCTCCTCCGGCGACCGATGAGGGACACGGCGACTGACGGTTTGCTCCTTATAGACAAGCCGGCGGGAGTGACGTCCCACGATGTGGTGCTCGCCGCACGCCGCGCCTTCGGCGAGTCGCGCATTGGTCACGCGGGCACGCTCGATCCGTTCGCGACGGGGTTGCTCGTACTGCTGCTCGGTCGCGCGACGCGACTCCTGCCGCACTTGGACGGCGTGCCCAAGGAGTACGAGGCGGTGATCCACCTCGGAATCGAGACCGCCACGGACGATCTGGACGGCGCCGTGGTGCGAGAAGCGTCGCCGCCGACCGATGCGGCGATCGCCGAGGCGATACGGGGGCTCACCGGTGAGCTCGATCAGATACCGCCCGCGTATTCCGCCAAGCGAGTCGGGGGCCGCCGTGCGTATGACGCGGCGCGATCGGGCGAGGCGATGACCCTGCTACCTGCGCACGTTCGCGTCTTCGAGTGGCGCAAGGTATCGCGTGACGGCAACCGACTACGCGCCACGATCGTCTGCGGCGGCGGCACCTATATTCGGGCGCTCGCGCGCGACCTCGGCCGGAGCACCGGAAGTGCGGCGCATCTGGCGGAGTTACGCCGCGCGCGCAGCGGTCCATTCCTGGTTGCTGACGCGACCTCCATGGAGACGCTCCGCGCAGGCGGCGCATCCTTGCGTCCGGCGCTCGACGCGCTGCCGAGCATTCCGCACGTGACGCTCGGCGACGAAGATGCCGAGCGCGTCCTGCGCGGTATGACCGTCGCGCGTGGAATCGATGCGGACGCTGCCGCGCTGGTCGACGGCCGGAGCGGTGCCCTGGTTGCGTTCGCGGAAGCGAGCGGCGATTCGTGGCAACCCCGCGTCGTCATGAGGAAAGTCGGTTGACCCACATGATCCCGGTGGGCGACGATGCGATGCTTCCGCCACAGGTCGGCGACACCGTCGTAACCGTCGGCACCTTCGACGGGGTGCATCGCGGTCATTTCGACGTGTTGGCGCGGTTGTGCGCGCGGGCCAGGGCGACCGCGCGAGCAAGCCTGCTGGTGACCTTCGAACCGCACCCGCTGGAACTGCTACGACCCGGGGCCGCGCCGTCGCTGCTGACGACGCACGACGAGAAGCTCGCCGCCATCGCCGCCTCTGGCCTGAACTACATCGCCATCCTTCCGTTCACGCGCGAGCTGGCGAACCACTCGGCTGAGCAGTTCGTCGACCTGTTGCTGCTTGGCCGATTCGGTATGCGCGAACTGCTGATCGGACACGACCACGGGTTCGGTCGCGGTCGCGAAGGCGACGTCGAGTTGCTGCGTGCGCTGGGCGCCCTTCGCGGGTTCGGGGTGGACGTCGTGGCGCCGATCGAAACCGACGACGGTGACCCGGTGAGCAGCACGCGCATTCGCCGCGCCGTTGAATGCGGAGATCTCGTCTTGGCTGCCGAAGGGCTGGGCCGCCGTTACTCGGTGGCGGGCACGGTAGTGCGGGGCGCCGCCCGCGGACGTGTCTTGGGCTTTCCGACCATCAACCTCGTGCCGGAGTCGCCACGCAAACTCCTGCCGCCCGACGGCGTATACGCTGTTGCCGTGGAGTCGCGGCATGGCCGATTCGGCGGGATGATGAACCTCGGCGGCCGCCCCACGTTCGGGGACGACGACCGCGTCCTGGAAACGCACCTTTTCGACGCGACGGGCGATTTCTACGGCGACCATGCGCAGGTGGCGTTCGTGGCGCGTCTTCGCGACGTCCAGCGCTTCAACGGACCGACCGCGCTGAGGGCGCAGCTCGCTCGCGACGAACAGGGTGCCCGCCGCGCGTTGACGCTCGATGCCGAGCCGGGTAACTTGAAAGGTTCCATGCGCGTCCCTCCCTCCACCCCGTAGTCGCATGTCCAACCTGAAGTACCGTCTGCTGCTGATAGGCGGACTCATCCTCCTTTCCGTCTGGGCGCTCTTTCCGCGCGACGTGAAGACCCGTCAGCGCCATGCAGATGGGACGTTCTTCGATACAACGGTTCACCGCGTGCCGTTGCGACTCGGGCTGGATCTGTCGGGTGGCATGCACCTCGCGCTCGAGGTGGACGAATCCAAGGGTGTCATCGCGAACAAGAGCGAGGCAATCGATCGCGCCCTGAAGGTGGTTCGAACCCGCATCGAGGGCCTTGGCGTTTCGGAGACGGTCATCCAGAAGGCGGGCAACGACCGCATCATCGTCGACATTCCCGGCGTGGACGATCGCGAGCGGGCCATCAAGATGGCGCAGGATCAGGCGTTCCTCGCGTTCCAGATCACGGACAAGACGCAGGCGCTCGAGAAGGTGCTGCCGCGGCTCGATGGCATCGCCAAGGAAAAGGGATTCGGCGGGGCGGGCGGTGCCGCGGGCAAGGCCGCCGTTCCTTCGGCCGGATTGAATGGCTTGCTCACGACCAGTCCGGACACCGGCAAGGCGGGAGGTGGGGCAAGGAAGGACAGTTCGCAGAAGGACAGCGCGTCCCTCCCGGGCGTCACGGGCGGCGTCGTTTCCAAGATGATTCTCGCCGGACAGATGCCCGGTCAGTTCCTTTATGAGAAGGGCAACGACGACGCGCTCCGCAATTTCCTCGCGAGTCCGGAGGTCATGGCGGCTCTCCCGCCTGGAAAGGTGGTGCGGTTCGGGAACGACTCGACGGTCATCCAGAACAAGACCTATCGGTTCCTGTACTTGCTCGATGCCAAGCCGATCATCACTGGCGAGTATCTCACGGATGCAAAGCCGAACGCGTCAACGCTGGAGGGGACCGTCGTGGAATTCCAGCTGAGCAATGAGGGCGGTCGCATCTTCCAGCGAGAGACGGGCAAGCACATCAAGGATTACATGGCCATCGTGCTGGACAATGTGGTCATGGGCTTCCCTCCCATCATCAACGGCGCGATCAGCACACGCGGTCAGATCACCATGGGGCAGGGGCGTGACCTGCAGGCCGCGCAGGATCTGTCGCTCACGCTGAAGGCGGGCGCGCTCCCCGTGCCGCTCAAGGTCGGTGAGGTCCGCAACATCGGACCGAGCCTCGGGCAGGACTCGATCAACCACGCGTTCACGGCGGGCGTCATCGCGCTGTCGCTTGTCGTGCTCATCATGCTCGGGTACTACCGCTTTTCGGGACTGCTGGCGGTTGGGGGCCTTGCGTTATACGTCCTGTACACCCTCGCAACGCTGGCCGGGTTCGACGCGGTGCTCACGTTGCCCGGACTTGCCGGCTTCGTCCTGTCCATCGGCATTGCCGTGGATGCCAACGTGCTGATATTCGAGCGCATTCGCGAAGAGCTGGATCGCGGCAAGACCGTTCGCACCGCCATCGACGAGGGGTTCCGCCACGCCATGAGCGCCATCATCGACTCCAATGTGTCGACGATCCTCACGGCCGCGGTGCTCTACCAATACGGCACCGGACCGGTGAAAGGCTTCGCTGTCACGCTCATTGCCGGCATCATCGCGTCCATGATCACGTCCATCTTCGTGGTCAAGACTTTCTACCTCGTGTGGCTGAACCGCTCGCGCGGCGCTCAGACGCTGAGCATCTAGGGGCTCATCATGCTGCGCATTCTTCACGGCACCAAGTACGATTTCATCAAGCCCTGGCGCATCGCGGTGGGCGTCACCGCGCTGTTCATCGCGAGCGGCTTCGTCTTCCTCGGCGTGCATCACGGACTGAACAAGAGCATCGAGTTCACCGGCGGCACGCTGATGCAGATCACATTCAAGCAGGCGCCCAATGTGGGCGACATCCGGGCGAAAGTCGACGGCGCCGGATACAGCGGCGCGGAGATCCAGCAGTTCGGAAGCCCGCGCGACTTCACCATTCGTGCCGCGGGCCACGTACAGAGCGGAGGGGTGGAGGGGGTGGCGCGCGACATCGAACGAGCGCTTCACCAGCGATTCGGCCCTACTGAGCCGGCGGTTGGACGCACCGAGATCATCGGCGCGCGCGTCGGCGACGAGTTGAGCCGCAACGCGCTGATCGCCATCGTCATCTCGTTGTTCGTCACGCTGCTGTATCTCGCCTTCCGCTTCGAGTGGCGATTCGGTGTGGCCGCCGTGCTGGCCACCGCGCACGATCTCTTCAGCACGTTTGCCTTTCTCGCGATCATGCGGCTCGAAGTGTCGCTCACGGTCGTCGCGGCGCTCCTCACCGTCATCGGCTATTCGTTGAACGACACGATCATCATCTT
>JANYIN010000112.1 GCA_025362035.1 Gemmatimonadaceae bacterium
TCGTCGAAACCATATGGATGTCGATGTCGCCCCAGGTGTCGTTGACGATCGCGATCGTGCCCGTGGCCGTCAGATTGCTTGCCGAGACCGTGGTGATCACGACGTTGTCATCGTACTGACACGCGGTAATAGTCGCCGTCATGGAAAGCGTGCCCGTACCGCCAGTGCTGGTCTTGGTGCCGGTCACGGTGCCCTTGTAGGAGCCCGACCCGCCACGTGAGCATGGCGGCTCGTAGGTCAGCGCCAGGTTGAACGGGCCCACGGCTGGCTCTCGCTTGGCCACGATGGCTGACCGTACGCCGCCCCACAGGTAGCCCAGCGTGGCGAACGTGGCTTCGTTGGAGATTGGCGACACGCTCGTTTGATCGATGGTGCCCACGCCTCCACACCCGGCCAGGGCGCCGGCGAGCAAGAGCACGACGATGTCGCGCCGACTCGTCGAGGCACTTCGCATGGTTCGCCTGCTCATCTCTGTTTGGGCTTTGCTGGGCATGATAAGAAGGTAAGGCCGAAGGGTCGGCGCGGAAGCGCCGACCCTTCGTTTGAACGACTTCGGTTCACAGCCGTCAGCAAACCCGACCGCGAACGTCAATCACGGCTTGGTCGAATTCGGGGGATTGGACGCGCCACCATAGGTGTACAGCGCCTCGCCCCGCACACCCAGCTCCTTGGCCGGCACGGGCATCTCATGCGGCGTACCCGGACGAAGACCGCCCGCGACGCGGCGCCGATAGTAGAACGGTGACGCACCCAATCCGAGCAACTCAACGTCCTCCTCGTACATCAGTTTGGTCGTGAGACCGGCCTGGCCGTCGGCTGCACTCGCCGGCGAAAGGCCGCCGCGCGTGACGCGTGTCTTGTTGATCAACGTGGACGCGAGGTTCAGATCAGGCGCGGCACTCTGGAGCGCCGCCTCGGCCCACAGTAGGTCGTTCTGGTTGGCGGAGATGACCGGTGCCGGTCCGTACCCGCCGTAGATGCCCGTCGGGTCCTGATTGCGGCTCAGATCATACCGAATGTGCCCGATGTTCGACTGGTGATACTGGCCTCGGGACGAGCTGAAGATCTCGTACGTCGAGTAGCTGAAGTCCGTTCCCGGATGGCTGGTGGCCGTCACCGGGATGGTACCGAAGCCAGACACGATGCTCGCGTCGCCGAAGGTTCCGTCGCCCAGACGAAGGTCCGGCGAATTTGGCTGTGGGTTGCCGCCGGCTGGATATGGATCCTGCTGCGTGGCCGGATCGAGCAGATGCGCGACGCGTGTATGGATGACGCCGGTGTCGATGGCGTTGAACCACAGGAGCACCTCGTGGCACCACTGGTTGCAGCCGTCACCGATGAAGACGAAGTCGAACGGGGTACCCGTGGACATGCCTTTCGAGGCGTACGATGCCACCTTCGACCAATCGACCTCGGTGGCGTACTCGGTCGCGTCGCGCGGATAGTACGCCAACGTCATGGCTGCCATCGTGTTGGCGATCTGCGCGATCTGGACGTTGCTGTAGCTTCTGCCGTTGGTCCACGCCGCCGGCGTGGTGAACGCGTTGGCTCCGGCAAGCGCAATCGCCGCGTCGAGCTTCGCGATGGCCGCGTCGCGCACCTGCTTGCGATTCGAGTACTTCAACTGCGTGACGTCCACCGTCTCGTCGATGATGTAGCCCCGGTCATAGTTCATCGAAATCCCCGAGAGCGCCGCGCCGAGCATGAACTGCGCGATGGTCTCGGAGCGCTTGGTATCGGCTGCGTTGTTGATGACGACCTTGTCGTTGCGAATCGCTTTCAGGACGTCCGAGGCCGACGACGCGACGCCATAGTACTTCGTCCAGAACCATTCGATCTGAGCCCGCTCCTGCGAGCCCGGATCGTTCTTCCATGGGCGCGTGTTGCGCGTCCCGTCGGCGTCCTGGCTGTTGATGTACAACATGAAGAAGTTGTTCCACGACGACGAATACGCATCGGCAATCGTCGAGAGCGGCCCCACGGCCATGTTGCCCTCATAGCCGGTGAACCACGTGTGGAGCGTGCCGCCGGCCACCGCCTCGAGCGCGGCTGGATCGGAGAGCGCGCGCCGTGCATCCGGCGCGTTGGGATTGACGACGTTCAGGTCAGCGTTGCAGGCCACAGCGCCGAGCACGACCGCAAGGCAGAGCCATCGAGTGGGAAGCGTAATTCTCATGTGTGTCGGTCTCCTGATGATGTGGTGGCGGCTCAGAAGCCGAATTCGACCATTGCGGTCAGCGTCCGGTACGCGGGATAGCTGAAGTTGTCCACTCGGTAGGTGAACGGCTTGCCTGCTCCACCGCTCACATCCGGGTCATAGCCTGTGTACTTCGTGCTCGTCCATAGGTTGCGCCCGACCACGCCGATGCGCGGGCTCTGGGCATCCGACATCCGGAGCGATTTCACCAGGGACTTCGGCAAGGTCCAGTTCACCGCGAGCTCGCGAAGACGGAAGTAGGAACCGTCCTCCACGAAGTAGTCGTTCGCGTTGATGCCGTTGTAGAAGACCTTGTAGTAGTTCACCGGCTTCTTCAGGGCCTGCGGCTTGTTGCGTTGATCGAACACGGGATCGCGCTCTTCATTGAACGGCCACTGGCGCGTGAGGTTGTAGATGTTGCCCCCCTTCACCCAATTGAACAGAGTGTTCACCGACACGCCGTGCCACTGCATGGTGTTGTTGAGCGATGCATTGAAGTCGGGGTTCACGTCCCCGATGGCCTGGAGTGACGAGCCGTCCGACAGATACGCCTTGAGCGGGCGCTCGGCCGGTGTGCCCTTGTTCGCCGCGAGCACATAGTAGCCGTCTTCGTTCTTGACGTAGTCCGATGCGGCGCCCGACAGCTTCTTCGCGGCCAGCGTGGTGGCCAGTTGATCCGGAGTCTGGATCCAGCGCTCTCCGTAGATGACGCCGTACTTCTCACCCGCCGCCATGCGGAACATCTGGGTGTTGCCGTCCGGTCCCACGAGGAACGGCGGCACACTGAGCGCAGTGATTTGGCTTCTGGTGCGATCGCCAGTGATATTGACGCGCCAGAAGTAATCGGACTTCGCCAGGAGAATAGCGCTGGCCGCCAGCTCATGCGTGTTTCCCGCAAGTGTACCGGCGTTCTGCCACTGCGTCTGGTAGCCGGCGGCTGCGGACAGCGGCACTTGGAGGATCTGGTCCTTGGTGACCTTCTGCGAGTAGCTGTACTCGACCGTGAAATTCTTCAGGAAATTCAGGTTGAAGCCGTACTCCTTTTCCGTGGAGAACGCCGGCTTGAGGTTCGGATTGCCGAGCGTGATCTTCTGCGGGCTTCCCGCGGAGATCTGCAGGATTTCATATTGCGCGTCGTACGTCGGACGCAGCCCTGCCGTGCCGTAGGACGCCCGAAACTTCAACTCGTCCACGCCCTTGATGTGTATGTCTTCGGACACGCGATACGCGCCTGAAAAGCGATTGTAGATCTGCGCGCGTTGCTGCGACCCGAACAAGGAGGATTCATCCCGACGGACGACGCCGTCCAGGATGTACCGGTCCTTCAACTCGAACGTGGACACAAAGAAGGCATTCTTCGAACGGTACTGCTCCGTTCTCGACCCGGGCGTGACGGGCGTGTTGGGATCAGGCGAGTAGGCCGCGAATTCCGTGACTTTCGGCACGACGAGCGCCGAGGCGTTCACATCCACGAAGGCGTTGGTCTGGTCTTCGTACACGTACGCGATCTTGCTCGTATTGGTCAGCGAGCTCCACGACCGCAC
>JANYIN010000128.1 GCA_025362035.1 Gemmatimonadaceae bacterium
GGCCACGAGGCCCGTAGGCGAGACGATCGCTACGCTGGTGTTGCTGCTCACCCACGCCACCGGATAGCCCGTGAGGACATTGCCCAGCGAATCCCGGAGGATGGCCGTGGCCTGCGTCGTGGTGAACGCCGGCACGCTGGCGAGCGGCAAACTCACGGTTACGGTCTTGACCGATCCGAGAATACTGACGGTCGCCGATCCCGTCACGCCGCCGATGGACGCGTCGATGCGCGCCGTGCCGATGCCGACGCCGGTGACCAGTCCCGTGCTGGAGACGACTGCGACGGTGGGACTTCGGCTGGACCAGGTGACAGCGCGGCCGCTGAGGAGGCCTCCCACAGAATCGAGAGCCTGCGCAGACGCCTGCGCCGACGACCCGATCGACAGAGAGGGCGATAACGAGACGGTCACGGAATCGACCGGTACGGCCAGTACGGTGATGGCCACGGAGTCGGAAAACTGCTCCCACGAGGCGACGACGAAGGTGACGCCGGGACTCCGAGCGGACACGATCCCCCCGGAACTCACCGTGACGATCCCTGTGTCACGGCTCACCCACGTGACCGGAACGGTCATGGCTCCGCCTATATAATTGTGTCCCGTCGCCGTCAGCGTGGTGGTCGTACCGACCATCACGGGGGGCGGGCTCTGCGGCGAGACGACGACCGATGCCTGTGATGCCCGGTTAGCGCTCGTCGTACCATCGGGCGACATCAGTCTCGCACCTGGTGCGACGTCGCCACGGCAACCGACGAGCAGCAATAGCCCCGTCAAGAAAACGACGAACGGGTAGAGCCTACGCATTGTAGTAGAGCCTCATGCCGGAAGAGAGGCCACAGAGTGGCCGGAATGAGAGGCAAGTCTTCGTCGACTTTGCGATACGGCGGATGGGGGAACGCGGTCGTCGGGTCGGACGTTCGCGCGCAAAAGCCAGGAGGGAACTACAAGGACTGCAGCGGGAGGAAGTATCTAGAGCAGCCTAGAATAGACTGTCCACACAGCCACTCCGCAACGGGGAGGAGCCGAAGCCACGCGCACTGCGGTAGGGGAGCCTCGCCGCTATGCGCGGACGCGGTCTCCGTGGGGTCACGGTGAGCCGTAGTTGCTGCCGCGTGCCTGGTCGGCAGGCCCTCCGCGCATCAGCGGCGCGGGTCGCGTCGAGCCGGGCAAATGACTGACCACGCCGCACGATGACGTATACCCGGAGCCGAACAGCAGTCGGAAGTCGCCGGCACGGCTCTCGCGCCATTCACACAGCATGATGCCGATCGCCTCCATCGCGTCGCCGCCGATATGGCGTACCGCGTTGAGGTCCAATCGCAGGATACGCACGCTCTCCGGAAGGGCGTTGCAGATCTCGCTGAGGGACGCAATGTCATCGGTGTGCCGGACAACGCCGAAGAGATACAGCGAGGCGGTATCGCCAGTTTGTTCGATCTGATACTGCAGTACGTGGGTCATGCGCCAACTCGACGAAAATGGGGTGACTGGACGTAACCGGTCCCCCGAAACGACTAGCTCACCGGCCGTTCACAGTCACGTAACGGTCAGCATCACTGTCATGACGCTCGTCGCTCGATCCGGCCGACACCCGGCCGAATGAGCACAACGCCACGGCCGAGTGAGCCGGCGCTGCCACCCATCTCGCCAAGATCGCCGGCGTGATAGGCTTCTTCGCCGTGCTCGCTGGTATCGAGCCCCGTCACTTCCTCGCCGATGGCTGCACGCAGACCCATCACCGATCGCAGCGTCAACAGAATGCCTGCCGTGAGCACGCCGGAGAGCACTACTGTCACGAGCACAGCAACCGCCTGCACGCCCACCTGGCGGAAGCCACCACCCGCGAGGAGACCGTCGGCGCCGGCGGCATTCACGGCCTTGGTTGCAAACACCCCCGTGAGCATCGCGCCCATGATGCCGGCCACTCCGTGGCAGGCGAACACGTCGAGCGTGTCGTCAACGCTGGTGCGTGCGCGAATCTGCATGGCCGCGTAGCTCGCCACGGCGGCCAGCGCGCCGATGGCCAATGCGGCGCGCGTTGTCACGAAGCCCGCGGCGGGCGTGATGGCGACCAGCCCGACGACGGCGCCGGTTGCGAGACCAACCGCGGTGGCACGACCGTTTCGCGCGATGTCGATCAAGAGCCAAGTGGCGAGTCCCGCCGCCGCCGCCGCGTGCGTGGTCGCGAACGCAGTGGCAGCAAGGTCGGACGCCGACCCGGCGGATCCGGCGTTGAAGCCGAACCATCCAAACCACAGGAGACCGGCGCCAAACAGCGTGAGCGGCACACTATGGGGCACGAGCGGCGCGCGGCCAATCACGCGTCGCCGACCAAGGATGACGGCCGCGACGAGAGCGGCCGTGCCAGCGCTGACGTGCACCACCGTGCCGCCGGCAAAATCGAGCGCGCCCAGATTGCGAAGCCAACCGCCGTCGCCCCACACCCAATGTGCAAGCGGATCATAGACGAGCGTCGTCCAGGCCAGACCGAAGAGGAGATACGCGGAGAACCGCATCCGCTCCACCACCGCCCCCGAAATGAGTGACACCGTGATGCAGGCGAACATCGCCTGAAAGAGTGCGAAGGCAACATGTGGCACGGTGGCCGCATACGTGGCGTTCGCGGCGCCGCCCACCGTTTCGAATCCCCACCACGCAAGACCGCCAATCATGCCGTTGCCCGGCGCAAACGCGAGCGAATAGCCGATGACCACCCACTGCACCGTCACGATGCCGAGCGGCGCAAGCGTCATCATCATGGTGTTGAGGGTGTTCTTGCCGCGAACCAGGCCTCCGTAGAACAGCGCCAGACCCGGCACCATGAGCATTACGAGCGCGGAGGAAATCAGCACCCACGCCGTGTCGCCCGCCGAGAGCGGAACCGAGACGGGGGCGGTCATGATGGGCTCCAGAAACCAACGTGATCGGAGTGGCGTGCCTGCACTTCATCGGCAGTCACGGGCGTGAGCGCATCGACATCGCGTTCGCCGGTGCGAATGCGCACGACGCGGTCCAGCGACTGCACGAAAATCTTGCCGTCGCCAACCTCGCCGGTGCGAGCCGAGTCGCAGATCGCCTGGATGGTCGCTTCGACGTAGGGCTCGGATACGGCCATTTCGATCTTCACCTTGTCGCGAAACTCGAGTACGAGGGCGGAGCCGCGATAGTGCTCCACAACCTCCTGCTCTCCGCCGTGCCCGCTAACCCGGACAAGCGTCATACCCGTTACGCCGACCTGGAAAAGCGCCTCCTTCACCGCGTGAAGGCGTTCCGGGCGGACGATGCAGGTAACGAGCTTCATAGCGAGTCCGTCTGGTAAGTGGGGATCGTGCACGATGGGGGCAACGACACGCGTGAGATTCGCCATTTTATTGCCGGATGTCAAGCGCAGCGTGCTAGTCTTGCACAAATGGTAAGGCAGTCTGACGCATTTTGCACCGTGGGCGTACAAAGTGCTTCATATTCATTGCGCATTCCGCACAAAATGCAGTACATATAGAGCAGCCGACGAAAGCGCACACCGCTCGATCTGGGGATTGAGCGCAGACCATCGTGCGCGCCACCGCATATCCCGATTCCAATGACACGTTCTGCCGAGCATTCGCCCGTCGCCGCGCCGCACCCGCTCGACTTTGTTTCGCTCGGGAAGATCGTGCAGATTCGTGAACGCCTCCTCAGCGCCCAGGCCGCCGGCAAGGTGGTCTTCCGCTTCGAATCAGGAGATCCCAGCTTCACGCCGCCGGCGCATGTCGGCGAGGCGCTGGTGGCTGCATTACACGCGGGTAAAACGCACTACGTGCCGAACAATGGCATCCCGGAGTTGCGCGCGGCGCTGGCCAGGAAGGTCAGCCAGAAGAACGGACTGCCGAACATCGCGCCCGCCGACATCTTCGTCACCAGCGGCGCGATGCACGCGCTCAACGTCACCTTCGGCGCCATGCTCACGCCGGGCGATGAAGTGATCATTCCGGATCCGATGTGGACGGAAGTCGCGGAGAACATCCGCCTCGCTGGCGGTGTGGTCGTCGGCGTTCGCCTGCTATCGGAGGAAGACTTCGCCTACCGCGCCGCGGACATCGAAGCAGCCATCACGCCCAGGACGCGCGCGATCTTCCTCAACACGCCGCACAATCCCACCGGCGCGCTCCTCTCGGCGCCGGAGCTCAAGGCGATCTATGATGTCGCCGTGAAGCACGACCTTCGTATCGTCTCGGACGAAGCGTACGAAGATCTGGTGTTCGAGCCGTATCATCACGTGTCGATCGGATCGATCGCCGATGCGGACGACACGCGCATCGTCAGCATCTTCTCGTTCTCGAAGAGTCACGCGATGCCCGGTCTTCGAGTCGGCTACGTCGTCACCCGCGACCCGGTGCTCCAGGATCGCATCCCGAAACTGCTGCGCTGCACGGTGAATGGCGTGAACAGCCTTGCCCAATGGGCCGCGGTTGCCGCGACGACGGGCAGCCAGGCGACTGCAGTCGCCATGCGCGACGAGTACTGCGTCCGTCGCGATATCCTGCTGAACGCGTTGCGTGACATTCCTGGGGTGCGCCCGTTCGTGCCACGCGGAACGTTCTTCATCTGGGTGGAGCTTGACCAGTCAGTGTACGGACGGCTGGAAGTCGCCGACGCGGATGCGCTCTCCACGTCGCTGGCGGACGACGGCATCGGCAGCGCGCCCGGTGACGCGTTCGGCCCGAGCTATCCCGACGCGCTTCGGTTCTCGTTCAGCTGCGACACGGCCATGGTCCGCGAAGGGAGTGAGAAGCTTCGGGAGGCGCTGCAATGAGCGTGATGGCCCCCAACGACGCGCATGCCACGCTGCGCGTCGCGCTGGGAGAGTACGACACGGGCTGGCACCAGCCGCAAGGCTCGGTGAATCGCGCCGAGGTCGTGATCAAGCGCGCCGCGTCAACCGGAGCCCGCCTGGTGGTGCTGCCCGAGATGTGCGCGACCGGCTTCACCATGGAGCCGGAGGCGTGGGCTGAACAGCTGGACGGTCCATCCTTTGCGCGTCTGAGTGAACTCGCGCAGAAGCACGACGTCTGGCTCATCGCCGGACTCGCGATGCGAGATACGGCCGGATTCCACAATATCGCCGTGGTGTTCGATGATCATGGCGAGCTGCAGGCAACGTACGCCAAGCAGCGGCTGTTCACGTATTCGGGCGAACACGAGCACTACGTGGCCGGCACTGCGCCGCTCGTGGTGAACATCGACGGCGTGCGCGTGAGCCCGTTCATCTGCTACGACGTGCGCTTTCCGGAGCTGTTCCGTGCGGCCGCACCTTGGGCGGACCTGCTGGTCGTCATCGCCAACTGGCCCGCTCCACGGCGTGCCCACTGGGATGCGCTGCTGCCCGCGCGGGCGATCGAGAATCTCGCGTACGTCGCGGGCGTGAACCGAACCGGTGCGGGCGACGGGATCGCGTACGACGGCGGTTCCGCGGGATACGACCCCTGGGGCGAGCCGGCGGCGCAGCGAGTGGCGGTGGCGTCGCCTAGCGTGGTGGACGTGTCCGCCGAGCGCGTGGCCACGATTCGCGCGAAGTACCCGTTCCTCGAAGACATGAGACAGCCTGTGCCGGCATACGGAGCGGGCACGCCGTCGTTCGGCGACGGACACACCAGCGCTGCACGATCAGCCGTGGGATTCTGATCAGCCGGTGTTCCGGAGTCCCTGCGCGATGCCGCTGAGGGTCGTCGCGAGCACCTCTTCGATGGCGGCATGCTCCACGCTGTCGGGGCGCGTGTTGCGCTTGCGACGCAGGAGCACGATCTGCAGCAGCGACAGCGGATCGACGTATGGGTTGCGCAGCGCGATGGCCGCCTGAAGTACCGGCACGTCCGCGATCAGGCTGGTCGTTTCGCGAATTCGCAATAGACTCTCCACCGTGCGACCGAATTCCGCTTCCAGCGTCGCCAGGAGCGTCGTGTCGCCACCCAGTCGCTCGACGTAGGCACGCGCGATGTCGAGGTCGGTCTTGGCGCAGACCATCTCTACCTTCGCCAGCAGATCATCGAAGAACGGCCAACTGCGCGCCATGTGCCGCAGTTCGCGAACGCCGGCTTCGGTTTCGCACCCGTCCGCAAGCGCACGACCCACACCCAGCCAGCCCGTGAGCATGAGCCGGATCTGCGTCCAGCCGAAGGCCCACGGGATCGCCCGAATGCCATCGATCCCCGCGTCGGCACCGGGTCGATAGGCCGGCCGCGAGCCGAACCGCGCGTCGGCCAGCTCGGCGATGGGCGTGGCGGTGCGAAAGAGCGCGAACAGCGCGGGCTGTTCGTGCACGAGCTGGCGATAGAAGGCGTACGACCGTTCGGCTAGCGAAGTCACTACCACCCGGAAGCGCTCGACTTCCGCAGGGTCGCGACCGACCCGCCAATCCGTAAAGCCATGCAGCAGCACGCCCGACACCGACACCTCCAGCGTGCGCTCGGCCACGGGCAGCAGCCCGAACTGCTGCGAGATGATCTCACCCTGTTCGGTGATCTTGATGCGGCCGTTCACCGTGTTCGGCGGCAGGGCCGACAGCGCGCGGTGCACCGGCGAGCCGCCGCCGCGGCCCACACCACCGCCTCGTCCGTGGAAGAGCAGCAGGTCCACGCCCGAGTCACGAAACACGTCGGCCAGCGACTCCTGCGCGCGGTAGAGCGCCCATGAGGCCGCGAGCAGCCCTGCGTCCTTCGCGGAATCCGAGTACCCCAGCATGACCTCCTGGCGATTGCCGCGCGCCTGGAGCTGGCGACGGTAGACCGGATCGTCGAGCAGCTCGCGCATGACGGCGGGCGCGCGATCGAGATCGTCGAGCGTCTCGAAGAGCGGTACCACATCCAGCCGCGACACGGGCGGCTCTTCGGCGAGATCGACGAGCCCGGATTCACGCGCGAGCAGCAGCACGCGCAGGAGGTCCGCGGGTTCCCGCGTCATCGACACGATGTAGGTGGACGCAGCGGAGGGGCCGGTCTCATCCTGAATGGTGCGCACGGCGTGCAGGGTGTCGAGCACGCGCCGGGTGGCATCGCTCACCGGGAGGTGCGCGCCGACCAGAGGGCGGCGGCCACGCAGCTCGTCGCGGATGGCCCCGACCGCGAACGACTCGAGTCCCAGCGATCGCGTGATGTCGTCGAGCGCGGCGCGATGCATATCGGCATGGTCGCGAATGTCCATCATGAAGCCGTGAAATCCGTGGGCGCGCACGATCGCCACGAGAGGGTCGAACACGGTGCGACAGGCTTCCACCGCGCCGGCGCCGAGGATGGTTTCGCGAATGAGTATGAGGTCGTGCTCGAAGGACGCGGCGTCGGCGTAGGCGGCGGGGTCTTGGCGCGGCACGCGGGCATCGCGCGACGCCACCACGCGACGAGTGGCGGCAATGCGCGCTACCATGAAGCTGAGCTTCAGCCGCAACGGCTCCGCGGCATTACGCGCGCGATTGGTCGCGAGGACGTCCGGGAGCAGCGCGCCGTCCGCCTCGAGCGACTCGCGCAGTCGCGCCGACGGCGGCGCCAGATGCGCAGAGAGCGACAACCGCTCCACCAGGTCTTCGAGTGTCCGTCCGTAGCGTCCCAGGATCACATGGCTGGCGCGACGAGCGGCCGCGAGGGTCGCCGTCGGCGTGACGAACGGATTGCCATCGCGGTCGCCGCCCACCCAATTGCCCAGTCGGATGGGAACGGGAATGCGCAGCGCGTCGGCGGTTGCGCCGAACTCGTCTTCGAACGCGCGCAGCAGTGCATCGCGCGCCCGTGCGCCGGCGTCCAGTAGCCGCGTCTCGAGATACCAGAGGCCGGTGCTCACCTCGTCGGCCACCGTCGGTCGGTCGCGGCGCACCTCATCCGTGAGCCACAGCAATTCGATTTCGCCGTCGAGGCGATCGTCCAGCTCTCTGCGCTCGGCCTGCGGCGTGTTCTCCCACTCGAGCAGCAGATCAGCGACGCGCGCCTGCAAGGCCAGCAGTGTCCGGCGCGTGGATTCGGTGGGATGGGCGGTGAGCACCGGGCGCACGTCGAGGCGAACGATGGCGCTCAGCACGTCGTCGGCGGTGCGCCCCGCCTCGCGCAGCTTGCGCATGGTCCAACGTGCCGACGCCGGTTGTGGTGCCGCATCCGCGTCACGGGCATACGAACGTGCGCGACGAACGCGATGCACCTGTTCTGCCGTATTGATGAGCAGGAAGAAGAGCGTGAAGGCTCGCGCGGCCGTGGCGCAGAGCGACAACGGGAGTGCGTCGGCGCGTTCGAGCAACTCCTCGAGCGTCGGCGCTTGGGGATCGCCGCGTCGGCGCGCCCGTGCATCGCGCCGAAGCGAGTCGACCGAATTGAACGCCTCTTCTCCCTTCAATCGGCGAATGACGCGGCCCAACGCGGCCGCGAGGCGCCGCACGTCGTCATGAAGGGGGAGATCCTCCGCCCTGGTGGGAGGGAGCACGACGGGATTCACCGGTCGACCATCGCTTTGAGTGGGCACCCAAACCTCGTTCGCGAGGATTCTGCCAGTGCGTGAACAAGCTCGGCGCGACGATGGCCTTCCACAAGTGTCGAGACCACACTCGGCACAATCGACGACCAAGCGCAACATTTCGTTGCGTGGTCGCTACAGGCACAGGCGCGAGGGGCGGCTGGCTCGATCGGGTCGTTGCAGGTCGCGCCGATCCCGTACACGCGGACGGGCGCACGGTTTGCACGTGCCTGTGGATGTCAAACCACGTGGCTCTGACGGGCATCCGCAGGGCGGCGCACGAATTGCTGCGCGTCAAGGCGAACACGGCCGACGCGGGCCCCGGCAGATACCCAGAACTGGGACCTGAATGATGGAATCCGACAGCACCAACACGTCGAACGCGAACGGTATGGAGGGTGCGCCAGGCGAGCTTGTCAACTCCGGCGAACACTCTACTCAGAGCGCCGGCGGTGTCACGCCGCAGCCGGAGCTTCCGGCAAAGTTCATCCCGGCGTCGAATCATGGCTTCAGTCCGATGATGAATTCGATCTCGTGGCCCTGAGACCGGCATGTCGTGGCGCGCCCACGCTCGTCTCCGCGAGACGACGCTTTGCAACGCTCCCGACGTCCCGCGCCCGTCGTGTGGAGCAGAAGCGCTGGCCCAACGCGCACTGCATCGTCCCCTGACGCTGCCCGGACGTTCGCCGCGTCTGCTGGCGCGGTCCTCGACGTTACCCCGGTGATTCGCGACGCCGACGGCCTAGACCTCGTCGATGGCGGGCAGTGCTGCACGGGGGGGCGCCGTGGCGCGGACAACGGTCCCCATGCCTCAAAACACGGAAGACGCTCCTCGCATGTCGGCTGGCGATGCGGCTGCCTGGGCGGTCTGTTCATCGGCGCTATCGGCAACGGCTCGCACTACGGCGCTCGCAGGCGCGGGATACCGCGCGCTTCCTCGACCTCGGCGCGCGTTTCCACGTGCAGCGAGGATGCGTCCGCGTAGAGGGCGGGCGATTCCTCGACCCAGGGTCGGCGATTCCGCGTCGCAGGCGGGCGATGCGTGGACCACGGCAGCCTGTTCCGCGACGCGGGCGAGCTTGTCCCGTGCGTTGGCGGGCGAAGGGCGGAGGACCGCGCCTCAGTCGCCCCGCGCTTCGCCTCGATCGCTCCGAAACTCCCGAATTCCGGCCTACTCGCCGTAGGGGATCCAGATGTTCTTTACCTGCGTCGCCTCTCGCAGGAAATGCCGCCCCTCGCCTTCGTCGAGGTCCATCCACACGCGCGAGTCGAACTCCGCCCACGTCCGCTTCATGTTGCCCGCGGACGCCAGTTCCACCGCGCGCACGCCTTCTCGCGAGCCGAAATACCACACAGCATCCACGTCGTCATGCTCCGCCAGCGTCTTCACCAACGCGTCCCTGGAGCCGGTCACGATATTCACGACTCCCGCTGGAACATCCGACGTTTCCAGGACCTGATAGAAGTCCGTTGCCGCAAGCGGCGCGCGCTCCGACGGCACAGCCACCACTGTATTACCCACGGCGAGCGCGGGGCCGATCAACGACACGAGTCCCAATAGCGGATACTCGTCCGGACACGCGATGCCCATTACCCCCATGGGCTCGTTCATCGCCAGCGCGACGCCGCGCAACGGCACCTGGTGGATGAGCCCATCGTACTTGTCGGCCCACGCCGCGTAGGTGAAGAGGCGCTTCACCGCGGCTTCGACTTCCGCGACACCATCCGTCTCGGTCATCGCAAAGATGCGATCTGCGAACTCAGGCGAGCGCGCGGCGAGGTTCTCCGCGATGTAGTAGAGCACCTGCGCGCGATTGTGGCCCGACGCCTTGCTCCACGGCCCGAGCGCCGCGTGCGCCGCCTCGACGGCATTGCGAAGATCCTTTCTGTTTCCCTCGCCCACCTCGCCCAGGATGCGGCCATCCGCGCCCGTGACGCGAATGGAATAGCCGGAATCGGGACGCGCCTGCCTTCCGCCGATGAACAGCTTGGGGGTCCGGTCCACCAGCGGCCCACCGCGATCGGCGTCGTCCAGTTCCGCCGCGCGACGAATGGGCTTCCAGGCCGCCGCCGCCTTCGCCGCCGCGCGCGCGGTCGCCTTGGCGGCCCGGCCGGCGGCCAAGTCGTCAGTGACCGAGATGCGATCGCGCTTCAGGTACTCGTACATGCCCTCGCGGCCACCCTCTCGACCGAAGCCTGACTCGCGATACCCGCCGAATCCGGCCGCCGCATCGAAGAGGTTGGTGCTGTTGATCCACACCACGCCCGCCTTGATCTTCGGCGCGACGTCGAGCGCCAGGTTGATGTTCTCGCTCCACACGCTCGCCGCCAGCCCGTACGGCGTGTTGTTCGCCAGCGCCACCGCCTCCCTCGGCGTGCGGAACGTCATGGTGACCAGCACGGGTCCGAAGATCTCGACCTGCGCGATGGACGATGATGGATGGACGTTGGTGAACAACGTGGGCGGAAAAAAGCTTCCTTCGGTAGGGCAGGCCCACGACGGCTGCCACATCTGGGCGCCCTCTTCCACCCCTGCTTCCACCAGCGAACGAATGCGCTCCAGTTGAACGGGCGCGACGATGGCGCCCATATCCACCGACTTGTCCAATGGCGGGCCGACGCGCAGGGTTTCCATGCGCGCGCGCAGCTTCTCGATCAGGCGTTCGGATACGCCCTCCTGCACCAGCAGGCGCGATCCGGCGCAGCAGACCTGGCCCTGATTGAACCAGATCGCATCGACGACGCCTTCCACCACCGAATCGAGATCCGCGTCCTCGAACACGATGAACGGCGACTTTCCTCCCAGCTCGAGGGACAACTTCTTGCCGGAGCCCGCCGTTGCTTTGCGAATGAGGCGTCCAACCTCGGTCGAACCGGTGAAGGCGATCTTGTCCACGTCCGCGTGGTCGACGATGAGCTTGCCCGTGTCGCCGTCGCCGGTAACGATGTTCAGCACGCCGGCCGGCAATCCAATCGCATCGGCCAACTCGGCAAACGCCAGCGCGGTGAGCGGTGTGAACTCGGCGGGTTTGATGACCACGGTGCAACCCGCCGCGAGCGCCGGCGCCACTTTCCACGCCAGCATGAGCAGTGGGAAGTTCCACGGGATGATCTGTCCCACTACACCGGCGCCGTGATAGCCGACGAATTCCGAGTCCATCAACTGGGCCCAGCCGGCGTGGTGATAGAAGTGCCGCGCGACGAGCGGCACGTCGATGTCGCGCGTCTCGCGAATGGACTTGCCGTTGTCCATCGACTCGATCACGGCGAGCAACCGCGCGTTGCGCTGCACGGCGCGCGCCAGCGCGTAGAGGTACTTCGCGCGGCCATGTCCACCCAACAGCTGCCACGCGGGCAGCGCCTTGCGCGCGGCCTTCACCGCGGCGTCCACGTCCTTCTTCGACCCCTGCGACACCAGTGCAATGCGCTTGTTGTTCGCCGGGTTGATCACCTCGAACGGCGAGGAGGACTTCGTCCACGAGCCGCCGATGTACTGGCCGAACTTCGCGTCGTGCCTCGCGAGCCACTCCAGCGCGGCCGTGTCGCTTTCCGGCGCGGGACCGTACTCCATCGTCTCGAATACCTCTCGCACGGTGGTCATGGTCACACCATCGGGTGCCGGTGCGCCGCGGAATAGCGCCCGGTGACGAAGTGCTCCAATTGCCGCTCGATGTCGGTGAGCAGGCCGCTGGCGCCGAAGCGGAACAGGTCGGGCTTCAGCCAGCGAGGCCCGAGTTCTTCCTTCATCAGGTAGAGATATTCGAGGGCGTTCTTCGCGCTGCGAATGCCGCCGGCCGGTTTGTACCCGACTGCGTATCCGGTGTGCTGCAGGTACTCGCGAATCATGCGGGTCATGACGAGCGAGACCGGCAGCGTGGCGTTCACGCTTTCCTTGCCGGTGCTGGTCTTGATGAAGTCGGAGCCGGCCATCATGGCAACCATGCTCGCGCGCGCGACATTCACGAGCGTCCCCAGCTCTCCGGTTGCGAGAATCGATTTCATGTGCGCATCGCTGCACGCATCGCGAAACGTCTTCACTTCGTCGTACAATGCCTGCCAATTGCCAGTGAGCACATGGCCGCGCGTGATGACGATGTCGATCTCGCGGGCCCCCGCGGCAACGCTCGCGCGGATTTCGCGTACGCGTTCTTCCACCGGGCTGAGCCCTGCGGGGAACCCGGTGCTGACGGCGGCGACGGGAATACCCGTGCCCCTCAGTGCTTCCACCGCGGCGGGCACCATCGCGTGATACACGCACACGGCGCCGGCGGTGAGCGACAGATCGGAAACGCCAAGCGAGGCCATCAGGTCCGCACGGACGGGGCGGGCGGCCTTGGCGCACAGACGGCGCACGTTGCCGGGCGTATCGTCCCCGGCCAGCGTGGTGAGATCGATGAGCGTAATGGCGCGCAGGAGCCACCCGGCCTGCCATTCCTTCTTCACCGTCCGACGCGCCGGAATCGTGGCGGCGCGACGTTCGACGGCCGACCGATTGACCCGCAGTCCCCTGATGATGTCGAGATCCAGTGCGGTGCCGGGATTCCGATCGACATGGACGTCGGAGAAACGCGGCCGGTCAGACTCGACGGCCGGCGTTGGTGCGTCGGATCTGGCCAGCCGAAGCGCGGGTTCGACCTTTGACTGCATGTTGCGTCCCTGATCGGATGACTGGCACACGGGAGACATCGCCGACCTCAATGTACGGTCGTCGCTGGAGGGACGCGAGGCGGCCGTTGGGACCGGCTTTGCCTCCGCCGCGCGTCTCACGCGATTAACTTTCAGCATGATCGGCGACGACGAATCCACGAAAGCGAGTGAAGCGCGCGGGCCCTTCACGCGCGAGAGTCCGCTGACGTTCATCGTCCCCGAGCCAATCCTGCTGCGCATCGAACGCGTGGACCGCCCTGGTGCCGCGCAGGGCGATCAACCCGTGGCCTTCACGCGAGCGGGGCCGAAGAGCGTTCTGCTCGCTGTGAACGCGTATCCCGCCCAGCTCGTCAATGCCTTCTTCGCCAGCGATGCGTTTGGCGAGCCGGTCATCGTGGTCGGCGCCGCATGGGAGGAGGAAGGCGGAGTGCGCGGCGAGTTGAGTGCGCTCCTGCCGGAGCGCACGATGCAGGCAATTCAGGAAACGGTGTCGCCCGAAGAGGAAGAGGACGAGCGCGAGCCGTGGGCCGCGTCCGCGCAACTCAATGGCAAGTCTTTCGAAGACACCGTCGAGGAAGACGACGAGGACGAGGAGGAGGAAGACGGCGACGACGACGGAGACGAGGCCGGACCACATTTTCCTCTCGTCATCGGCGCCGTGCTTCGTTTCCCCGAGAACCGGAAGTTTCCAAATGACTTCGAGCTCGAAGTGGACGATCTGATGCGCTCCATTCTCGAAGGCCACGCCATGGACGCTGCCGAGAAGCGCATCGACAATCTCCTGGGCGGCATATAGTCTGTGGCCACGGCGCACCGCCCAATGCCGAGTCTGTATCAGCGACGGCGGCACGAAGCTTCCAGTGAGTGGTTCATCTGAAAGCAACGGGGCTTGGTTGACCATTGCCGGCCTTCACCAGCACAGCCGTAGGTGATTTGGTGTCCTGGACAGTCGAAGGCGATGAAACTGCGTTGCCCCTCCGCGTGGGAGCGGATGTCGATCACGGGAGGCACACCGTCCTGGACCGCAATGGGAACGAGTGGACGGTCTACGAGGTAAAGACGCCCCAGGCGTGGGCACGTGGTGCTCGCTGCCTCGTGTTGAACTCGCGTGAATGTGTGCGACGAATCTGGGAATACCCGTCCCACTGGCAGTCGCTCGATCCCGAAGCACTGCTGAGACTGGGTGTGCGGGACTGAGAACGTAGTAGAGGGCGCTGCCGCGCTCATGAGCCCGCGCATTACGCAAACGGCGGCGCGTCCGATTCGAAGTGTCGTCGGTACGTGATGAGCCGGCGAGCCATGACGGGTGACAATTGATCCCGTCAACTGTCCTTGCAGCATGAGCCCCGAGAACGCCCGGAGCAGGCTGGGCCGACGCTCCAGCGTCGCCGTGATCGTCGTGATCGGGCTTGCCATGCTCATGCTGTGGCTGCTCATTGCGCACGCCGCGCGGCAGAGCACCGACGCAGCGATCATGCAGGCGGCACGTCGACAGCGCGCGCTTAGCGATGAGCTCGTCGCCACCGCGCTGGCGGCCCGCAGTGCCCCCGCAACCGTGAAGGACCGATGGCGGCAGCGCATCCTCGCGACGTCGAGCGAGTGGCGACTGGCCGCCAGACGGCTGCACGACGGACGAGGCAGGGGGGCCGGTATTCGTGACGGCACCCCCGCCGCCCGCGACTACGCGGCGCTCCTGGCGCTCACCGACTCCATTCGCCTCATGCTCCGGCGCGTGGCAGAACCGGGTGCATCGACCGCGCAGGTCGATTCGCTTTTCGGCCAGCAACGGCGCTTCGTTGCGGCAATTGCGCACGTGGTGGACGAACTGGAGTCGCAGGTCGCCGATCAGCTGGAACGTCTCATCCAGCTGGAAGCGGTGTGCGCCATCCTCCTGCTCGTCGCTCTCGCCTTCGGGGTGCGGCTCGCCTTGCAGCCGGCTCAGGACCAGCTCAGCGCCACCGTGGCCGCGCTTGCCGAGAGCGAATCGCGGACTCGCGCGGTGCTCGACGCCATGCAGGAGGGCATGATGCTCCAGGCTGCCACCGGAGAGGTCATCACATGGAATCCGAGCGCACTGCGCATTCTCGATCTGCCTGCAGACGCAGGCGCCGAGGACATCCAGGCGCGCGTGCGCGCGTTTCGGTTGGAACAAAGCGATTCGGGCCGCTGGATTTCCGGTTCCGACCAGGCGGGCACACCACCCGCGGACGTCGCGATGATGATCATGGGGCAGAACGGCGCGCAAAAATTCATTGCCGGCGACGTGCATCCACTGAATCGCGGCGACAGCCATCAGCCGCACGCCGCCGTCACGATCTTTCGCGACGTCACGGACGCGCGCCGGCTGGAGGACGAGCGCCTGGTCCAGGCAGAGGCGCTCGAGATGCAGAATCAGGAACTCCTCGCGCAGGCCGAGCAGCTCGAACGGGGCTCGGCGCTGTTCCGGTCGCTAGTCGAAACTGCCGGCAGTGCCATCATCGTCCTCGATCTCGCGGGCACGGTAGTGGAGTGGAACCGCGAAGCGGAAACGCTGTTCGGAGTGACGCGTGACGAGGCCCTCGGACGAGGCTACGCCGATGCGTTCGTGACCGCCGAGCATCGCGATCGGATGCGAGGCGGGATTGCATCCGTGCTAGACGGCCGGCCGATTCGCAATCTTGTGGGTCCGGTCAAGGGCACGGACGGCGAGCGTCGCACGGTACTGTGGAACATCACGCCGCTGCGCACCGGCGAGTCGGGAGCGGTGCACGGGCTGATCGCCGCGGGTCTCGACATCACTGAACGCGAGGCGTCGGACGAGCGATTCCGGCTGCTCTTCGAGCGCTCGACGGACGCGCACATGCTCTACGACGCGCAGGGCATCCTGGACTGCAACGAGGCCACGCTACGCATGCTGCGCATTGCCTCGCCCGAACTGCTGGTGGGCCGTCGGCCCGGCGAACTCTCCCCGATGCGCCAACCCGACGGCCGATTGTCCGTCGTGATTGCCTCGCAGATGCGTGAACGGGCGCGACTCTATGGCCACCATCGCTTCGAATGGGTCCACCGCCGCGACGACGGAACAGAGTTTCCAGTGGAAGTCACCCTGACGCCGCTGCGCCTGCACGGGCGCGACGTGTTTCTCGCCGTCTGGCACGACATCGCCGAGCGAAAGGCCGTGGAAGACGCGCTGCGTGTGGCGAAGGACGCGGCGGAGTCGGCGAACAAGACGAAGAGCGAATTCATGACGCGCATGAATCATGAATTGCGCACGCCGCTCACCGCGATCATCGGTTTTTCGCGCGTGCTTCTCGGCGGCCGCACCACGGGCGCGCTCTCGCCCGATGCGCAACTCTACGCCGAGCGCATCCGGGACAACGGCATGCATCTGTTGTCCCTGATCAATCAGATCCTGGATGTTGCACGCGTGGAAGCCGGGCGCATGGAGCTCGAACCGGACGTGGTGCTGGTGGATGTGGTGGTGCACGAGGTCTGCGCGATGCTCGAAAGCACGGCGGATGCGAAGGGCCTGTCGCTGCGCGCCGACGTTCCGGAGCTGGTGGCGCCGATCGAGACCGACGCCGGCAAACTGCGGCAGATACTCATCAACCTCGTGGGCAACGCCATCAAGTTCACGTTGTCGGGCGAAGTGTGCGTGCGGGTCGGAATCGACCCCGACACACACCTTCCGCTCGAGATCGCGATCCACGACAGCGGATTGGGCATCCCTCCGGACCGGCTCGACCGGATCTTTGATCCGTTCGAGCAGGGCGACAGTTCCACCCGACGTCAGTTTGGCGGAACGGGGCTGGGGTTGTCCATCGTGAAGACGTTCGCGCAACTGATGGGCGGATCCATCGTCGTGACGAGCGACGTGGGTCGGGGATCGACCTTCACGCTGAAGCTTCCGAAATACGACCCTTTGGCGCCGCACGCGTCAGCCGCGGAATCCGCGTAGAGGTAGGGGCAGGGCGGGCCTGCGCGTCTAGTGATGGAGGTTTGACGCAAGCACAGGCCGGTCCCGGTGGCGATTCGGGCCCGTTGCCCGCTGCAGGCCGTTCCCCGATGTCTCAGCGGCACTTCGGGCATTCCCCGGGTAGAATTGTCCAGGCATTCCGGTGGCACCCCCCGCTACAAGCGGGAACTCACTTGTTCCGTTCGATCCACGTCAGCAGAACCGCTCGCTTCCTCCACGTTGTCACCTCATCATCACGATGCTCACTCTTCGCTCCACGCTGCTGGCCGCCCTTGCGATCGTTGCCGCCTGTGGCGGCTCCAACCCTACGCCCGAGGGCGGAGTCGCTCCAAGTGCCAATGGACGGCGACCGGCGACCCGTTCGGATTCGCTGCGCGTGCGCGCCGGCGGAAATACCGTCGTCGAGAACGCGCGGCCCGACGCGCCCGCTAGAGCGGGACTGCTGGTGGTTGCCAACCAACAGGGCGCCAACGCGACGGTCATCAACGCCGCGACGATGCAGACCATCGCCACGGTGCCGGTCGGAATCGGTCCGCACGAAACGGCGGTGTCGCCGGACGGACGCTGGGCGGTGGTCACCAACTACGGCGATCGCACCGTCCAGGGCAATACCATCAGTATCATCGATCTGTCCGCTCCCGTGCTGTCCGTAACGCGCACAATCGACCTGGGCGAGTACCATCGCCCCCATGGTGTGGCGTTCGTCCGCGACGGCGCGACGCTCTTGGTCACGAGCGAAACGTCGCAGCGCCTACTCCTCGTCGATTTCGCCAGCGGCAAGGTGGATACGGCATTGGCGACCAACGCCAAGGGCTCGCACATGGTGACGGTCCGTCGCGACGGAAAGAAGGCATGGACGGCCAACATCGGCGAGGGCACCATCACCGAGTTCGATATCGCAGCGCGTCGGACGGTTCGCAGCCTGCCGGCGGCGCCCGATGACGAAGGCATCGCGACCACACCGGGCGGGATTCTCGTGTGGGTCGGCAGCAATACGGCGAAGACCGTGACGATCATCGACACCCAGCATGGAAAAACTGTCGAGACGCTCTCCGGCTTTGGCGGAGCGCCCTATCGCATCGGCATCTCACGGACGGGGCGCGTCGCGGTGGTGTGCGATCCCACGGGCAACAAGATCTGGATGTACGAGATCGGCAGCAATCGGCACCTCGGCACAATCGACCTTTCAAAGGTCGAAGGGATCAAGTCGCAGGGCGGAGGGCAGCCGGGTCAGGAGGGTGCCGGCCCAGAAGGCGTGACGTTCGATCCGATCGTGGACTTCGCGTACATCACGCTGCACGGCGCCAATCAGGTGGTTGCCGTCGATCTCAACACCTACAAGGTGGCGGGATTCGGCCCGTCCGGCTCGGGACCGGATGGCATTGCGTTTTCACCGCTGGTTCGGCGGTAGGCCTTTAATAACCACGTGCGACCGCGCTGGCTGGGCTGCTCGAGGCTTATGTCAGCGCGGTGAGCCACTCCGCCGCCGTCCCCCACACCGTGGCATCCTGCAGCAGCAGCGTGAGGAGGTAGGTCACCACCTCATCCTTCGGAAAAATCCGCGTCAGGTCGTCGGCTGCGGATGTCACTCTGGCGGCGTCCTGTACCGGCACCTCCGTATTCTCCGAGTCGATGCGGCCGTCCTCGTTCGGGATGTCGAGCGAATCGAGGAACGCCGCCATCATGGGCCGACGATGACCAAGGTGCAGGTCCACAATGAACGCGCTGAGCAGTGACACGTCGTCCAGGGGCAATCGCGCGGCCTCGCTGATCAGCTTCTGGCGCGGCCACGTGGACACCGTCTGAGGACGGAACTTGAGCGCTGCGGCAACCGCAGAGCGCGTTTGCGTCTTGACCCATCCTTCCGGGTCGTCGGAGAGCGCCGCGGTGATGCCCATCGTGCGTTCTTCCGGCGTGAGAGCCTTCCACAGCCGGCGGACGGTGGTGGCGAGCGGGGTAGCGGCGAGGGTCGCCAGCGCGGGGCGCAGTGGAGTGGTCATGCGCGAAGAATAACCGGAGGGGGAACCGCTGGGCGCTCCGCGCGCGTCGAGAAACAGGCATCATGCGGATTTTTCAACCCTTTCCGGCCGAGCGCTGTCACACGCGCATCACCCCACTACGGATGCGATATGCAGCGCCCACCTTTGATTGCCCTCGGCCTCCTGCTTTCGACGGTACCAGCCGCGGCGCAGACCTCGCTTGCCGCCCGCGGCACGCCCGTCACGATTCCGAGCAAGGCGTCGGCAACCGCGGCGCACGCGTCGCGTGCTGTCACAGCGCCGGCGCTCAACGCGCGGACCGACGACCCCGCCTGGGCGACCGCGCAGGTGATCGACCAGTTTCTGGAAAACGAGCCCAACGAAGGCAAGGAATCGCGCTTCAAGACGGAGGTGCGCGTCCTGTACGACGACAGGTACCTCTATGTGCTCGCCCGGATGTATGACCCAGCGCCGGACAGCATCCTCACCGCGCTTTCGCGTCGCGACGTCCGCACCAATTCCGAGCAGCTCAAGCTCGTGATCGACTCTTACCACGACAGGAAAACCGCGTTTCAGTTCATCACGAACCCTTCCGGTGTGAAGCGCGACTACTACGTGTCCAACGACGGGAACGAAGATCCGTCGTGGGATGCGGTGTGGGATGTGGCCACGCGCATCGATTCACTGGGCTGGGTCGCCGAGTTCCGCATTCCGTTCAGCCAGATCCGTTACGCACACGGCAACGATCACACGTTCGGGCTGATCATCGTGCGCGACGTGGCGCGAACCGGCCAGCGGGACTCGTGGCCGCTCATCAAGCACAACGTGCAAGGCTATCTGTCTCAGGAGGGCACGTTGTCCGGGATTGGCGAGCTGCCGACGTCGCGCCGGCTGGAAATCGTTCCCTACACGGTGGCCAAGAACTCCACACGTGACTTCGGCACGAGCCGCGGACTCGTGGGGCGTTACGAGCATCCGAACGCCGTGACCGCCGGCGCCGACGTCAAGTACGGTCTGTCGTCGAACCTCACGCTGGACGCGACCATCAATCCGGACTTCGGCCAGGTGGAGGCTGATCCCGCCCAGTTGAACCTCACGGCGTTCGAAACGTACTTCGACGAGCGGCGTCCGTTCTTTCTCGAAGGCGCGGGCATCTTCACGTTCAACACGAACTGCGGCGACATCGACTCGCAGTGCACCGGTCTGTTCTACTCGCGGCGCATCGGCCGGAACCCACAGCTTGGCGGCAACTACGGCGACGCGACCAGTCCAACGGCGACACCCATCGCCGCGGCGTCCAAGCTGACGGGACGTCTCGAGAACGGCATCTCCGTCGGATTGCTCGAGGCCATGACCGAGCGGGTAGACGGCGTCACCAGCGTGGGCGGCAAGCTGGCCGCACTCGAGCCGCGCACGAACTACACCGTGCTTCGGCTTCAGCGAGACAACACCGACGGGAATGGAGACATGGGCCTGATGCTCACGGGCGTGAATCGCTCGCTCGACGCCAGTTCGTCTCCCTTCCTCAATCGGTCGGCCTATGTGGGCGGCGTCGATTTGCGGCGTCGCCTGTTCAGCAACAACTACGAAGTGCGCAGCTACGTGGCGGCGAGCGACGTGAACGGCTCAGCCGCGTCGATCGCGTCATTGCAAACCGACAACGTTCACGCCTATCAGCGTCCCGACGGCAGCGCCTCGTTTGACCCGACACGTACGTCCCTGCGCGGCGACGCGGAGCGGATTTCCTTCTCGAAGTTCGGCGGCGGCGTCACCCGCTTTCAGTCGGTGTACCAGCGCTTCTCTCCCGGCTTCGAGTCCAATGATCTCGGCTACCAGCAACGAGCCGACGAGCAGTTCTTCCGCAATTGGTTCGCGCTGCAGTTCCAGCAGGGGTTGGGCCCGTTCCAGAAGGCGTTCATCAACTTCAACGCCTCCGGCGACTGGACCACGAATGGGCTCGTTCTCGGGAACAACCTCAACCAGAACTCACATGTACAGTTCAAGAACTTCATGTGGGCGCATCTCGGCTTCAATTTGAATCAACTGCTGCCCAGCTACGATGATCGGGATGCGCGCGGCGGTCCGGCGATCCGCAAGTCGGCGAACCGGAGCTTCTGGGGCGGCATCGCGAGCGACAGTCGCCGCCAGGTGACGGGCAGCGTGTGGGTCAATGGCTGGAAGGGGGATGAGGGGCGCTCGTGGAGCGGGAACATCAGTCCGCAGATGGACGTGCAGATGTCTACGCGCTTTTCGACGTCACTGGGCGTGAGCTACAGCCGGAACGGCGACGACAAGCAGTATTACAGCACGTACGGCGCCGTCGCGAGCGACACCACGCACTATACCTTTGCCCGGCTGGACCAGACGACGCTGAGCCTGAACACACGCCTCAACTTCACCGCGACGCCCAATCTCTCGCTTCAGTTCTACGCGGAGCCGTTCGTATCGAACGGCACCTATGCCGGTCTGAAGGAGCTGGCGGACCCTGGCGCCGTGGCCTACAGCGACCGGTTCAGGAGCTACGGCAACAAGACGGGCGTGTTCGACGGCTTCAACTATCGGCAGTTCAACAGCAACGCCGTGGTGCGATACGAGTACCGCCCGGGGAGCACGCTGTTCGTCGTGTGGCAACAGGGTCGCAGCAATTCGCTTTCGCCGAGCGATCAGGGGTACTACGGGGCGTACGACATTCGTCGCGACTACGGTGCCGCGTTCCGGGACCATCCGAACAACACGTTTCTTGTGAAGTGGTCTTACTGGCTGAATCCGTGACGCGAGGCCGCGGCGCGCGGGCCTGGCGGCCGCTTTTCAGCGCGCGGGCCTGGCGGCCGCTTTTCAGCGCGCGGGCCTGGCGGCCGCTTTTCAGCGCGCGGGCCTGGCGGCCGCTTTTCAGCGCGCGGGCCTGGCGGCCGCTT
>JANYIN010000173.1 GCA_025362035.1 Gemmatimonadaceae bacterium
CGGTGACATGCAGGCCGAAGGTGCTGACCGCGCCGCGCTCATGAAGGCGAGCATGGACGTCCGCACGAAACAGAATGTGGAGCTTCGTGCGATTCTTACGCCGGAGCAGCAGGTCGTGTTCGACAAGAATGTCGCCGACGCAAAGGCCGCGATGGAAGCTCGCATGAAGGCGCCGCCCGCGATCTGACGCGTTTGCGGTTGCAGTCCGGACAGGGTGGTGGCGCCAGCTGTCATCACCCTGTCTACCGCGATTCGATCAAGGTTCGCTTGTCCATGCGCTGGCGTGCCCGCATCTTGCGCGCATGACCACCGGCAATCGCAGCGTCCCGTTCCCGTGCGTTCGTGCGCGGTGAGTTTGTCGATGTCCAAGGCGCTCGCCTGTATTACTACGCCGCGGGAACGCGTGGGGCCGGCGAGCCGGTCGTCTTCCTGCACGGCTTTCCAACATCCGGTCATCTCTGGGGCGACGTCGTGGCCCAGATGCCGGCTGGGCATCGTATCGTGGTCGTCGACCTGCTCGGGTACGGACGGAGCGATTCACCTGGCGCGCACCCACTCACGATCCGCGCACACGCGGAACGCGTCATCGGCTTTCTGGACGCCCTGGGGATCACCACGGCCTGCATCGTCGGCCATCACCTGGGCGGCGCCATCGCGCAGATGATGGCCGTGCACTTTCCGTTGCGCGTGTCGCGCATGGTGCTTGTGGACAGCGTGGCATTCACAGGCTGGCCCAAGCGCGACCTACGATTCGTTCGCGCGCTGCTGCCGCTCATTCGGCGGCTGCCCACGCACTGGCTCCTCCCTGTCGTGCGTGCCGATCTCGAACGCGGCTACGCCGATGCGCCGCGTGCCGTTCACTCGATTGAAAAGTACCAGCGTCCGTTTGTCGGAGATTCGGGACGCGACGCGTTTCTGCGACACATCGCCGCGCTCGATGCTCGTGAAACGCAGGCGCTCGCGTTCCGGCTCGGCGACATTCGTGTACCGACCGCGGTGATCTGGGGTGAACACGACCCGTTCGTCCCGCTCGCGATGGGACGCCGCATCGCGGGCGCAATCCGAGACGCCCGGTTTGAGGTCGTGGCGGACGCGCGCCACTTCACTCCGGAAGACGCACCGGGGCGAGTGGCACAGCTGATCGGTGAATTACTCGCACGCTGACGAGCCATTGTCGCACTACGGTCGTCGCGTTTTTTCTTCGGCCGCCGACTGGATCGCGGGACGAAGCGCGTCCACGGTGTACTGACTTCCAGCGTTCCAGAGAATCCAGCTTCGCACGTCGTTGTCGTACCCGGCCTGCATCTGCGCGCGAAGCTGCGGCGCTCGATACGGAGGTTCGCCGAGCGTGAAGTCCTGATACCACGGGACGATCTTTGGCGCGTTGGAAAAGCGCGCGTTGCGGACGCGCGCATCGCGCATCGCGCGATCGATCACCTCGTACGGATGCGCGTTGGGATTTTCGAGCCCGTACATCCCCGTGGAATAATGCGACGGATACGTCATCGGGAGCACCACGTCGGCCTGCGTGGCGAAATCCTCCCAGCGCTGGCCGATGCCCATGTCCGACGTGTCCGTCGTGGTGAGACCGAACACGTCGATGGCCATCGGCACCTTCAGCGGCGCGAGCTTCGACTTCAGAAACCCGAGCTGCTCGTGGATGACCTGTGCACGAGGTCGTCCATGTGCCAACTGAAATCGGGCTTCCCGGGCCAGACGCGGGTCATCGGGAAAGCGCACATAGTCGAACTGTATTTCGCCGAATCCGAGTTGGGCCGCTTCCGTCGCGAGATCCGCCGCGTATGCCCAGATCTCGCGGTGGTGTGCATCCAGCCACGGCTTACCGTTTGCATCAAGCCACGGCGAGCCGTCTGCACGGCGCTGCACGGCCCAGTCGGGCCGCGCATCCGCCAGGAGGGGATCCTTGGCCACGACGATGCGCGCGATCGGGAAAATGTGGCGGGCGCGCATGGTGTCGAGGACGGCACGGATGCGATCAGCGGGTACGGGATTGACGGTGTCGGCACCGATCTCGCGCGCAAGCGCCACGCGCGATTTGTACAGCACGTAGCCTCGGTCGTCCTTCACGTCGATGACGAGCGCGTTGACCTCCGTCGTCGTCGCGACATCGATGAGCTGCCAGATCCTCCCGTCGAGCACCGCCCATCGATTGACGTAGAGTCCGCGCACGACTTCCGGGCGCACGGGTACGGAGAGCGGTGTACGCGGAGCAGCGGAGCTCTGCGAGCGCGCGCCACTCGGGGCCGCCATGAGCAGCGAGAGCAGCGCGCCAATCCGATGGAGGTGCGTCATGCCGAGATGATAAACCAGGCGCGCGCTTTCGATCCGACGCTAGAGACGCCGGACCTCGCGATACGCATCCACCGCGTTGCCGATCTCGCGCGACAACGCGCGGGCCTCCTGGGTGGCGCTTGCCACATCCGACATGGCGCTTTCCAGGCCGGAGGAGCGCAGCTTCAACAAATCGAGTCGTAAATTCTGCAGCGCGAGACCGGCGCTCTCCAACTGCGACAGCAGCGCAGAGCGGCGCTCTGTGAGCTCGACGATGGATGAGCGTTGGCGTGCGAGGAGCGCGATCCGACGCTCCTGTTCCGGCGTTGGGCTCGCGCTCGCTTCCGCTCGAAGGGCGGCAAGGCGGGCGTCGAGACTCTGCGGCGATGCGCCACCAACGTCGGCGTCGAGGCGATGGAGCGTCGAGGCCAAGGCCCCGACGCGTTCCGCCAGCGCGTCCACCGTGGGGCCGACATCCGGAATCATGTCGCGTTCGGATTGCGGCAAGCGCGCGAGCGTGTCGCGTACGGCCGCGTGATCCGCGGCGGCGCGGCGGACGGTGTCTCCATAGGGTCCGTTGAGCACGTCCACATGCGCGAGACGTGCCGCCGCTTCCGCGGTGGACAGGCGCGGCAAGTCCAGCGGCGCGCCTCCGATATTGACCGGATGCACCGTTCCCCGTGAGAGCAGTTTGCCGATCGGCACGCCGTCTGCCCACATCCTGCCGCCGCGCTGCAGCACACCAAGCGCGATGAACGCCGTCGGAAACAGGAACCACAGAAAGTGCGGCGCGGTCAGGAGATTGACGGCTGCCAGGGACGCGACGGTCGCGATGCCGGCAATCGCCTTGCGGCGGAACAGCGTGACCTGATCGTCCACTGCGAGGCCGACGAATTCGTGTTCGTCGGCGGCGGCGCCAACGGCGCGATTCCGGCGCCGCATCTCGTGCGTCCAGCGCTTTCGCGAGCGCTTCCATTCCCTCCATTCCGCCTTGGTGCCCCACACAGGCGGCGCCGGGAGCTGGGGCATGGACGGCATCGGCGCATTCCATCGGCTACCGGCGCCACCTCGCATGACCTCGTCGTATTCGGCGAGCGGGTCGCGGGACGGCGCTGGAGGAGCGAAGTACGACGGCGGCGGAACGTGAGGCGGAGCCGACGGAGGACCCTGGATCGGAACGGCCGGGGCGGGCGACCAGGGCTGCGCGCCAGGGGCCAGCTCGGTCGTATCCAGAATCGCGTCGCGAAACGCGGCAGCGTCCGGCCAGCGGTCCTCCGGCTTCTTGGCAAGCGCCCGCGCGATCGCACTCGCGAGCCTGGGCGGTGTGTCCGGGCGCAACGACTCCAGCGGCCGTGGCGATTCGGACACATGCTTCACCAGCATCGCTGGGGTATTCGAGGCCTTGAAGGGCGTTTCTCCCGCCAGCAACTGGTAGCCGATCACACCAAGCGAGTAGATGTCGCTGCGACCGTCGAGTTCCCGTTCTCCGAGCGCCTGCTCGGGCGACATGTAGGCGGGCGTTCCGATGGCGACGCCCGTGACCGTGAGACGCGTGTCTCCGGCCGCCGCGCGCGCGATGCCGAAATCGGTGACCATCGGCCGACGTGTCGTGCGGTCCAGCATGATGTTGTCCGGCTTCACGTCACGGTGCACGACGCCCATGGAATGAGCGTAGGCCAGCGCGTCCGCCACGCCCGACAGGAGGCGACGCGCTTCGCTGACGGGGAGCCGCGGTTCGCGCGTGAGCCGCTCGGCGAGGCTTTCGCCGTCCACGAGCGCCATGACGAAATAGACGATGCCCTCACGCTCGTCCACTGTGTAGATGGGTACGATGCTCGGATGCGCGAGCTGGGCTGCGGTCTGTGCTTCGCGGAGGAACCGTTCGCGCACGTCGCCGTTGAAGGCGAGTTCCGGCGGCAGCACCTTGATCGCGACCTTGCGATGCAGCCGCAGATCCGTCGCACGATAGACCACCGCCATTCCGCCACGGCCGATTTCCGCGTCGACGAGGTACTGAGTCCCGACCGCCACCACGAGGCGATCGAGCAGCGGGTCGTTCACCCTCGCTCCGGAGCGCGCCGAGCGCCAGACGATGGCCGAGCGCTGAGGCGACCCATTTCGTCGGCCACGAACAGCGCCTCATCCACATTGTCCGCGAGACGCATCGCCTGATTGGCGAGCGATGTGATGTGCTGATGCATCTGCGGGCTGGCGCCGAGCCGCATGAGGTCGAACCGCATGTTCTGCAGCGCGAGTGCGCAGGTTTCGAGCTTGGATGCGAACGTCTGCTGCTTCTGTTCCGTATCCACGAGAGCGCGACGCTGCCGCTTGAGATACGCGAGCCGGCGCACGCGGTCCTCACTTCCGCGTTCGAGCGGGTTGGCCGCGTTCTCGAGCGCGGTGATCTCGCCCTCGAGTTGCGCACGTGCGGAGGGAATGTCCATGCGCGCCGATTCGTCCAGGGCCATCGCGAGGGACTGGACCTTGTCGGCGAGGGCCACCGCCGACCGCGAGACCTCTTCACGTTGCGCGGCAGGCAGCGCGCCGCCAAGGGAGTCGAGCCGCCGGAAGATCTCGTCGCGATCGGCGAACGCCTGTCGCACTCGATCGCGCGAGGGTCCGTCAGGCACCGACGACGCGTATGCGCCAGCCGCGCCGACCGGGGAGCCGGAACTGAGCGGCGGCGCCAGGCGCGCGGCGAGCTTGCGTTGTTCTCGGCTGGCACGAAGCCGGGCGCGCGCCTTGGGATCGAAGATGGCGCGGCAGTGTTCCACGACCTCTTCGATGACCTCCATGACCTCGCGATCGCGTGGCTGCTTGAAGACGTCACGCCAGTCGTAGCCTTCGCTCCACAGCTTTGCGTACTTGAAGGCGATGTAAATGCTCCACAGCACGGTGAACGTGAGGAAATCGTTGCTGCCGAACAACGCGAACAGCAGGATGACCCCATTGACGAACAGGTACGGTGCGATCTTTCGCCGGAAGTTGACGACCGGCGCGGCCTCCCACCGCCGGAGCTCATCCCCAGTCGGATGGACGAGGGACGGCGGGGGCGACTGCCCCGGCGGCGCATACAGCGGTGGCTGATACGACGACGACGGCGGCGAGTAGCCGCCGAGCGGGCGCGCGACCGGCACGGCGGGCGGCGCTGTGGCCGGCGCACGGGACGGTGGCGCTTCGCGGGCATCCAACGCCGCAACGAGCGCCCCCGCGGTGGGGAAGCGGTGGGCGGCGTCCTTCTCGAGCAGGATCATGACCGAGCGCGCCAGATCGTCCGGGATGTCGGCGCGGCGCTGCTGCACCGGTATCGGCTTCTCGGAAATGTGCTTCACCAACATGGCCGGCGTCGAGCCGGCCGAAAACGGTGGCTCGCCCGTGAGCATCTGGTAGCCGAGAATGCCCAGGGAGTACAGATCGCTGCGCCCGTCAATTTCGCGATCGCCGGCGGCCTGCTCCGGTGACATGTACGCTGGCGTGCCGATTGCCATGCCCGTGGCCGTCAGCCGGCTGTCCCCCGAGCTGTCCATCGCGCGAGCGATACCGAAGTCGGTGACCATCGGCCGGCCCGTGATCGCATCGAGCAGGATGTTGTCCGGCTTGATGTCACGGTGGACCACGCCCCGTTCGTGCGCGTACGCCAAGGCGTCGGCCACGTCGCGGAGGATCTTGCGGGTCTCGTCGATGGTGAGCACGCCGCGTTCATGCAGCCGCTTCGCGAGGTTGTCCCCACTGATATAGGCCATCACGAAGAAGACGAGTTGCTCCAGTTCGTCGACGGTGTAGATGGGAACGATGTTGGGATGCGACAGCTGCGCCGCCGTTTCCGCTTCGCGAAGGAACCGCGACTTGATCTCGCTGCGGAAGGCGAGTTCCGGCGGCAGCAGCTTGATGGCGACCTGGCGCTTGAGGCGGCGGTCCTTGGCACGGTAGACAATGCCCATGCCTCCCCGTCCGATCTCGCAGTCGAGCTCGTAGTGGGCGGAAAGCGCGCGCTCGACATGAGCGCGAAGCTCGTCATCCGCGGAAGTGGCGAGCGGGTCGGGCAAGCGACGACTGGTAGTCAGGGTGAGGCTGGCAGGGGACATTGTAGCACAGCGTAACGGCGCTGGAAAGGATGACCGCCACAGCGGCAGTGACACTACGTCATCATGACCGCGATTAGTGTCAAAGCCTGCCGGCCTGTCGCGTCGTTGCTGGAATGGAGTGTGCGCTGTTCGTCGCCCTTCGCTCCACGGAAGGCGGTAGCATCCCGCTTTGTCCTGGGGCGCTCCTTTACATCAGGAATGGACATATGCCGCACCGCCAGACGCTTCCCGTCCTGCCGCTTCGGGGGACGGTCATCTTTCCGGGGCTCACCGCGCCGATCGCAGCCGGACGACCCGGTACGCTGCGTGCCATCGAGGCCGCCCTAAAGGGCGATCGCCTGGTATTTGCGGTGGCGCAGCGTGACAACACGGATGAGCCCACGCCAGACATCCTGTATTCGATGGGGGTCATCGCGCGGATCGGGCAGATTCAGCGGGGCCTGGGCGGCGTGCAGCTGTTGCTCCAGGGAGAGCAGCGCGCCACCGCGCTGCAGTACGTGACGAATCCGGCGGACAATTACCTGAGCGCCATTGTCTCTCCGCTCGAGGAAATGAAACCCGTTGACGAGAACGACCCGGCATTCGTCGCGCTCTACAAGGAAATCCGCGAACGCGCCGGTGAGTTGGGCGAGCGGCGCGGGCTGCCGGAAGAAGTTGTCCACCAGGTGCTGGATGCCGTGACCGATGCCGGCCGGTTCGCCGACCTTGTGGCGGGCTACATCGAACTCCCCGTGGCTGAACGGCAGGGTTTGCTTGAAAACCTGTCGGTCGAGGATCGGCTTCGTCGCGTTCTCGTCCACGTGCAGCGTCAGATCGGAATGATCGAGATGCAGGAAGAGATCAAGTCGCAGGTGCAGGAGGAACTGGGCGAGCGACAGCGCGAGATGTATCTGCGCGAGCAGATGAAGGCCATCCAGAAGGAGCTCGGCGATGACGATCAGAGCAAGGAGATCAGCGAGCTGCGGGACAAGCTCGCGAAGCTCGAACTGCCGCCGACCGCCAGGACGGAGGTGGAGCGAGAGCTCGGTCGTCTCGAACGCGCGGGGCGCGAATCGATGGAGGCGCAGGTCATCCGCACGTACCTGGAATGGATTGCGGAGCTACCGTGGAACACCCGCTCGGACGACAACCTCGATCTCACCCGCGCGCAGCATACACTCGACGAGGATCACTACGGATTACCCGACGTGAAGGATCGGGTGCTCGAGTTCCTGGCCGTGCGGCAGCTGCGCGCCAAGGAGCTGGAGGAAGAGCTCAAGACCACGGGGGAACTGCCCGTGGCCAGCTTCAAGGCACATAAGGAGGACGCGACGCCTTCGCTGGCGCCAACCGACGACGGGCGACCGGTGACCGACACGAAGGAGGTAAAGGCTCGCGCCATGGCAAAGGGACCAATCCTTCTCTTTACCGGACCGCCGGGCGTCGGCAAGACCTCCATCGCGAAATCGATCGCACGTTCGCTCGGCCGAGAGTATGTCCGGGCGGCGCTGGGCGGCGTGCGGGACGAGGCCGACATTCGTGGTCATCGTCGCACGTACGTCGGCGCGATGCCGGGCCGGATCATTCAGGGACTCAAACAGGCGAAGACGCGAAATCCCGTCTTCCTGCTGGACGAAGTGGACAAGCTTGGCCAGGGCTTTCAGGGTGACCCGGCGAGTGCACTGCTGGAAGTGCTGGACCCCGCGCAGAACGACACGTTCACGGATCACTACCTCGGTATTCCGTTCGATCTGAGTGAAGTGCTGTTCATCGCGACGGCGAACTTCACCCAGAACATTCCGGGTCCCCTGCTCGATCGCATGGAGATCGTGGAATTCGCGGGCTACACGGAGAAGGAAAAGGCGGAGATCGCGAAGAAATACCTCATCCCGCGCCAGCTCGAGGACTCGGGACTGAAAAGCAAGAACGTGGTATTTACGGACGACGCCGTGATGTCGATCGTGAGCAAGTACACGCGGGAGAGCGGAGTGCGTCAGCTGGAGCGCCAGGTGGGTGCGGTGGCCCGCAAGGTGGCGCGCAAGCTGGCGTCCGGAGGGACGGACGACTTCTCGATTAGTGTCGAGGATGTGCGTGAGTTGCTGGGTCGGCCGCGTGTGCATCCGGAGCGCGCCAACGAGGAGAATGAGATCGGCGTGGCCGCGGGCATGTATTACACCCCGATGGGCGGCGACATCATGTTCGTCGAGGCGGCCATTCGCCGCCTGCACGGAGCCACTCGCTCATCGGAGACCGACGACCAGCGGGTGCAGGTGAGCGGATGGGGCAACGTGTCGCTCATTCTGACCGGCCAACTTGGCGACGTCATGAAGGAAAGCGCGCGCGCGGCGATGACGTACGCGACGACGCACGCGTCGTCGCTGAAGATTCCCGAGGACCGTCTGGGCTCGATCGAGGTGCACGTGCACGTACCGGCCGGTGCAATTCCGAAGGATGGTCCGAGTGCCGGCGTCGCGATTTCGACGGCGCTGGTGAGCGCGATGTCAGGTCGGCCGGTTCGACGCGACGTGTCGATGACGGGAGAGGTGACGCTACGCGGCCGCGTACTGCCCATTGGTGGGCTGAAGGAGAAGGTCCTGGGTGCCCATCGCGCCGGAATCACGTCGATCATCCTGCCGAGGGACAACGAAGCCGATATCGAGGACATTCCCGAAGAAGTCCAGAAGCAACTCACCTTTTATCCCGTCAGCACGCTCGACGAGGCGTTCGCGATCGCGCTGGTTCCCGCCCCGACGAATGGGGTATTGGCGGCTGCTCCGACATTGATGGAGGAGGCGGAAGCGGCGGTCGCTGGCGTGTAGCACACGAGGGATGTACTTCGCACGTGAAGTGTTCTGCGTGCGTAGTACATTTGTCTCGTGGCGGGACTATCGCACAACAAGGGAACGTGTTACTATTTGTTTCAGCGACGCACCCCGTGCTTCGGTTCGGGGTTCAAGTTCCGGATTTGGGGCCTGCTCTTCGCGGGTCCCTTTTTTTTCGCCCGCGTCGCTGCACGCGCGGCACAGTGCCGTGTCTGTAGGGCGAGCCCCCGCGTGAGGGTGCCGTTCACGCCAACATGTAGTCGGTTTCGGACGCGTTCGAACGCCGGCGACAAACATCATTGAGGAGTTCAGCTATGCGTACGACCGGCACCGTGAAGTGGTTCAACGACACGAAGGGCTTTGGCTTCATCACACCCGCGAACGGCGAAAAGGATTGCTTCGTGCATCACTCCGCCATTCAGGGTCACGGCTTCAAGTCCCTCGCTGAGGGTGAGGCTGTTGAGTTCGACGTGGTTCAGGGCGCTAAGGGCCCGGCCGCCGAGAACGTCGTCAAGCTCGGCCGCTAAACGGCGAGTCGGACTGGCTGGTCGTCACTGACGAGCTGAACTAGTCCTCTCGAAAAAAAGATGAAGCCCCTTTCGACGCGAGTCGAGAGGGGCTTCGTCGCGTGCGGCGGTCAACGCCGCCGTACCATCACGCGACGCGCGCGCTGGCGGAATTCATGGAATGACAGCGCCGAAGATGACACTCTTCCACGGCACACTGCGAAGGGGTTCCGGCTCCGTACCGGGCACGAAGTATTCGGTGTAGCGGCGATCCGCGGGCGTCGAGGCATCCGCGAGCAGGCCGGTCGTCCGATCAAGCTCCGCCGTGACCAGTCCCACGGGCGGGGTCCACGCCGCTGGCGCGGCTCGCCCAGCGTAGTAGCGGGACATCATCGCGCCCCAAATCGGCGCGGCGAGGGAACCGCCGGCAGCCCCCGGAGTGATCGTCCGTGGCTTATCGAATCCAAGCCAGACGCCCGCCACGAGGTCTGGCGTCATGCCCATGAACCACACGTCCACATTGTCGTTCGTGGTGCCGGTCTTTCCCGCCACCGGAACGGCGGCCGGCACCGCCTTGCGGGCGGCCGTTCCCGTGCCGCGCTCGGCGGCGTCGCGCATCATGTCGCGAACGATGAACGCGATGCGCGGGTCGATCACCTGCTGGGGCGTGGCCGGCGACTGCTGAAAGACCACGTGGCCGCCTGGATCTTCGATGCGCGAGACCAGCCGGGGTTCCACCGTGCTCCCGAGGTTTGCCCACGCGGTATATGCCGCCACGTAGTCGAGCGGCCGCACCACCGACGCGCCCAGCGCGCTGGCAGGCACTGGCGCGATGGGGGTGTTGATGCCCACACGGCGCGCCATCGCCCCCATCGAATCGAGCCCGATGCGAAGCGCGAGCTGCACCGCCACCGGGTTGCGCGAGTGTATGAGTGCTTCTCGCAGCGTGATCGGCCCGAGGAACTTGTGGTCGGAGTTTTCGGGGCTGTAGACCGTCCCGTTCGGGAGCGGTATGGACAGCGCGGTGTCGGGCACGATGGTCGCCGCGCTCATGCTATCCTCGAGTGCCTTGGCGTAGACAAACGGCTTGAACGAGCTCCCCGGCTGTCGTAAGGCGAGTATCGCACGGTTGTAGGGTGCGAGCGCGTAATTGCGTCCGCCCACCAGCGCGCGGACATCCCCGGTGGAGGGTTCCATGGCGACGACGGCGCCCTCGAGCACGTCGCCCACTCCCTTCGTCGCCGCGAACGTCGGATGCCGGAAATCTACGCGCTGCTCGACCCTGGCTGTGCCTTCCACCAGTGCCTGTACTGCGGCACGCTGGAGCGCGGGGTCGGCGGTGGTAAACACGCGGAACCCACCGCTGGACACGTCGATGCCGGCTCGTTCCGCTGTTCGTCGCGCGGCATCCACGAAGTACTGTGACGGTGCCGCCGCGCCCGAGTAGGCCGCGGTGACGACGAGCTCCGCGCGGGCACGATCCGCCTGGGCGGGCGTGATGAAACCCTGCTCCGCCATGAGACCGAGGATGAGGTCTCGCCGGGCCTTGGCCTTGTCGGGAAAGCGCGCGGGATCGTAACCCACCGGTGACTTCGGCAGCGCGGCGAGCGTGGCCGCCTCGGCAAGCGTCAGCGTGGCCGCGGTCTTCCCGAAGTAGTGCCGCGCCGCAGACTCGACGCCGTACCACCCGTGGCCAAAGTTGATCTGATTGATGTACCCCTCGAGGATCTGCTCCTTGGAGTAATGCTTCTCCATTTCACGCGCGGCCTGCTGCTCGCGCAGCTTGCGCGTGAGGCTCATGTCACGGCGGTCGATCTGATCCGGGTGCATGTTGCCGACCAGCTGTTGCGTGATGGTACTCGCCCCGCCGCGATGGCTTCCCGTCATGGTGCCGAGCAGCCGCCCCTTGATCGCGCCGGCCACGCCGATCAGATCGACGCCGTCGTGCTGATAGAAGCGCTGGTCCTCGACGGCGACGAACGCCTGGCCGGCGTACTTGGGGAGTGTTCGGATGGCTACCGACGTGCGGGACTCGCGCCCGATCTCGCCGATGTACGCGCCGTCTCGCGCGAACACGAGCGAGGACTGTGGCTGGGGAACGAGCTGCCATACCGGTCCGGTGCTCTGTGCCCGTGCGGCAAGCGGCGCCCCAAGAATGAAGGCGGCAAGGAAGTGACGTCGCATGGAGTCAAGATACCCCGATAGGGACGCGAGTTGCCTCGTGATGCGCGCGCAGCCGTTGCAGCCGGCGTCGCCAATAGCGATTATCCAAGCAATGTACGAATCCGTTACGATCGCCCTCGCCCAGTTCGAACCGAGAAAGGGCGACTATCGGGGAAACCTCGCGCGCATTGGCGCCGTGCTCACCCAAGCGGCGATGCTCGAGCCGCGCCCGCAGCTGATCTGTTTTCCCGAGAGTGCCCTGAGCGGCTACTTCCTCGAGGGTGGCGTTCGAGAGCACGCCGTGGCGGCCGGGCGGCTGGCCGCCGATCTGCATCGCTTGTACGGCCAATTGCCGCCCGTGGACGTGTGTATCGGCTTCTACGAGGTGTGGCGCCACAAGCTGTACAACAGCGCGCTCTACGTGTCGCTCGGTGGGGTGCTGCCGATCGTTCGTCACGTGCACCGCAAGGTCTTCCTCCCGACGTACGGGCTGTTCGACGAGGAGCGCTTCGTGGAGCGCGGGCGGGAGGTTCGCGCGTTCGACACGTCGTTCGGACGCGTGGCCATGCTCGTGTGTGAAGATGTGTGGCACTCGTTGACCGGAACGATCGCGGCGCTCGACGGCGCACAGCTCATCATCGTGCCGTGCGCACCGCCGGCGCGTGGCGCGTGGCCGAAATCCGACGACGTTCCTGGTCCAGCCAGCAGCTCCCGCTGGGAGCGTCTCGCGCGGGACATGGCCGACGAGCATGGTCTGTACGTGGCGCTGATTCCTCTGGTGGGAAGCGAAGGCGGTAAACAGTTCCCGGGCAGCGCGCTTCTTGCCGGGCCGAAGGGGGAAGTACGCGCGCGCGGCCCGGTCTGGGACGAAGCGCTGGTCCTGGCGCACCTGGACTTGAGCGATGTTACGCGTGCGCGCTCCGACATGCCGCTCCTGGCCGATCTGGAGACGATGCTGCCACATCTGCGCGATTCGCTGGCGAGGGTGGAATCCGGCACCCCGCATTTGCTGGGCTTCGACGGGATGGGGCAGATCGACTCGACGGCGACTACCGACCCGATAGCGCCGGCGGTACTCCGTGCCGATGGCGGGATGCGCGTGGCGTCGACGGTTCCGGTGACGCGCGAGCAGTCTCGTGGCGGGCCGCCGACGCTTGCGCTCGACGCCGCGCTAGCCGAGGAGTGGCTGACGCGATTCCTGCGCGACGAAATGCGGCGGCGCAACTTCGAACGCGCCGTGGTGGGTATTTCCGGCGGTGTGGACTCCGCCGTCACCGCGTATCTGGCGCAGCGGGCGCTGGGGGCCGATAGGGTGATCGGCGTCCGGATGCCCTACCGGTCGTCGAGCCCGGATAGCTTAGCGCATGCGCAACTCGTGATCGACGCGCTCGGCATCACGGGTCGCACGCTGGACATCACCGCGGCGGTGGACGGCTATCTCGCACTCGAGCCGGACGCCGATGCGGCGCGGCGGGGGAACGTAATGGCCCGGATGCGCATGATCGCGCTGTTCGACCTCTCGGCCAGGCACCGCGCAATTCCGCTGGGCACGGGCAACAAGACGGAACGGCTGTTCGGCTACTTCACCTGGCATGCCGACGATTCGCCCCCCATCAACCCGCTCGGCGACCTCTTCAAGACCCAGGTCTGGGCGCTCGCGCGCCACCTCGGTGTTCCGGAGGTGATCGTCGGCAAGGCACCATCGGCCGACCTGGTGGTGGGCCAGACCGACGAAGGAGACTTCGGCATCAGCTACCCCAAGGCCGACGAGCTGCTCAACTGGCTGCTCTCGGGCTACGACGCGGCCGACCTCGTGGCGCGAGGCTTCGACGCGGGGGAAGTGGCCCTGGTGACCCGGCGACTCTC
>JANYIN010000180.1 GCA_025362035.1 Gemmatimonadaceae bacterium
CGGTGACACGCATGATCCGTCGTTTGCTCGTCCTCCTCGTGATCTTTTCAGCGCCGCTCGCCGCGCAGGAACTCCCATCCAGAGCGGCTGCTTCACAGCTCGTCGATTCGCTTGCGACGGCGTTCGTGGCCGGGCAGGAGAGCCCCAGCGTGGCGGTCGCCGCGCTGCGCGGCAGCGATACGATTGCCTTCGGCGCATGGGGACTGGCCGACATCGAAAACGACGTCCGCGCCACGCCGCGGTCGGTCTACCGCATCGGCTCCGTCACCAAGCAGTTCACATCGGCGGCCGTGATGCAGCTGGTGGAGCAGCGGAAAGTGAAGCTCGACGAGTCGGTCGGCTCGTACCTGCCCGGGCTCCCGTCTGCTTGGCGCGCCGTCACCGTTCGCCAACTGCTCAATCACACGTCGGGCATTCCCAACTACACCGACCTCGGCGCCTTGTGGGCGCGCCGCTGGGGCGAGGAAATGACGCCCGACACGCTCGTGGCGCTCACCGCCAACAAACCGGTGGACTTCGCACCCGGCACGTCGTGGAAGTACGACAACACCGGCTACGTGGTCCTGGGCATGCTCATCGAGAAGCTAACGGGACGCCCGTGGGCCACCGATCTCACTGAGCGGTTCTTCAAGCCGCTTGGCCTCCGCGACACGCGCAACTGCCTGACGCTGCCGCTCGTTCCACATCGCGCCGCCGGGTATCAACGCGTCGCCGGCGTCTGGGAGAACGCTACATATCTCGCCATGACGCAGCCCTATTCTGCCGGTGCGCTGTGCTCCACCATTGGCGACCTGACGAACTGGAACCGCGCGCTGCACGCCGGAAAGGTGGTGAGCGCCGAGTCGTATCGGTTGATGACGACACCGTCAGGGCCGGCGGCAACGGCGGCATTGAAGTACGGCTTCGGGCTCGCGCGCGACACCATCGGCCGGTACGCCGTCATCACCCACGGGGGCGGCATTCACGGCTTCATCACGGCCAACACCTGGGTTCCCGAGCTGCAACTGTCGGTAACGGTCCTGACGAACAGCGGGAGCGCACGTGCCGATGAATTGCTGAAGCAGGTTGTCCGCGCCGCGACGGGGATGCCGATCGTGCACGCACCCGGCGTGGTCGAAACGACTGCGGCGCAGCGCGCGCGTTACGCCGGGACGTACGCCCTGGCACTGCCGGGGGGCGTGCGCGACTTCACGGTGTTCGAGCGCGACGGACAGCTCCTGGCCCAGCTCGCGGGTCAGGGCGCGAATCCGATGCGATTCCTCGGGAACGACACGTGGGGAATGAGCTTCGATCCCGCGCTGCGCATTGTGTTCGAGCTGACGGGCGAGCACGCCGAAAAGATGACGCTGCGACAGGGCGGTGGAGCGTTCGAGGGCACGCGTAAGCCTTGAGCGGGGCGGGCGGCCGGCGTCAGTCGTTCTTCGTCCTGAGCGCGGCGATACCGGCGCGTGCCACCTGCGCATCCTGCGCCGAGGTCCCCCCGCTCACCCCCACTGCGCCGATGACCTGACCGTCCACGGTGATCGGCTCTCCACCTTCAATGGGCAGGGCGTCAGCGGCCAGGAACTGAATGCGCCCGCTGGCCACCAGCGAGTCCAGCGCCTTGGTGGGGCGCTGGAAGCGCGCGGCGGTGCGCGCCTTGGCGACAGCGAAGTCGCCGTTGGACGCCCGCGCACCATCGCCCTTGTGGAAAAGAATCAGCCCGCCGGACATATCCACGACGGCGAACGCCATGCCCCAATTGTTCTTTTTCGCTTCGGCTTCTGCGGCGGCGACGATGTTCTTCGCGCCGTCCAGCGTCACGACCTTTGTGTCGCGGAGTTGCGCGTGCGCGGCGAGCGGCGCACAGACGAGAATCGAGGCGGCGAAGAGGAAGGGGCGTTGCATGAGAGATCTCCAGGGGTAGGGGCTGGCGTCGGCAGCTCCGTCGGTTGGCGGAAGGACGGAGTCATGATAGCAGCAACGGCGCCGGTTAAGCGATCGCAGTTTTCGTCACGAGGCCCAGTCGTGCCGATTCGCGGAGGAGTCCGCGCGTTCGCGAGCCGGTGCGGGCGTTCACACGTCGAAGAGCGCGGCTGTGAGTGCGGTGCGCTTATTCACTGGCAGCAGCGGGCCGCCGCGTATCGTGCGGGCATGGGGCTACCAGTTCTGGCTCGATCCTCTCGACGGCGCTACGCGTGCGCGAACTTCGCCTTTACTGACGGACGAAAGTCGATCGACAGATTCATCTGCAGCGCCTCGGCCGTCTTCTCGAGCGTCGACAAGCGAAGATTCGCGTCCGGATCCTCGAGCGAGGCCGCCTGTTGCCGAGTCACCTTGAGCGCCTTCCCGAGATCGGCCTGGCTCCAGCCGAGCTCCTGGCGGCGCCACCGGATCTGCATGGCGATCGCAAGCGACGGCGACACCGGCACGGCGAGCTGCTTCCGCGGAGCTGTCACGGTCGTCTCGGGACGCGGAGGCGCTGCGCTGCCCACCAGGTGTGCTTCTAGCCATCCCTCGAGCGCTTCCTGCGCGACCATCGCCACATCCTCGTCTCCTTCCGCGAAGGTCTGGCACCCCGGGCAATCGCGAAACTCGATCAACGTCGCGCGGCCCTCTTTGCGCACGTCTGCTACGTATTCCATCTGTTCTCCTCCTGACGCGCTAACCCACGCCGGCCCGTGCCAAACTACTGGTGTTACGCCGGGCATCAGCGGAGGCTGACGCCGGACTGCTTTTCAATGCTCTTGAGCGTCCCGATCGGAAAGTCCTTCGCCGGATGTTTCACGGTCACGATTCCCGGCTTGGCCCGGTGGCTCAACTGGTGGTGCGAGCCCTTCACCCGCACCACCGTCCACCCATCGGATTTCAACCGCCGCAGCACTTCTTTCGAATCGATCTTGTCCGCCTGCCAGTGGTGACGGAAGATAGCAAGTTATAGCTTGCTTATCAACTACTATGTTGCCGAGGGGAGCCAGAAATCGGGGTCGGCGCGCGCTACCGAGGCATCGTACGCGAGCCCAAGCCGCCAAGCGATGCGATGTGGAACTCGGCGGTATGAGGCGCCAGCTCCGGTCTTTAGCTGCGCGGTTGGCAGGTTATTCCGTCATACTTTCGTGATGTTCGCATGCGGTGCAGGTTTCCGCCTCGATATGCTCCTGCACATGTCAGAGCAGCGCGTTCAGTTCCTCGACGGTGAGCCGCGCCTGCTTCAGAATATGCGAGAGCGTCGAGCGCTTGATCGGGCGATGCGCCGGGAGGATCAGTTTGAGCGTCTCGTGCGGGGTGTGTTTCTGCAAGCGGATGTGACTCCCGCGCTGGCGCACGACGACCCAGCCGGCGCGCTGCAGCGCGCGGAGGACCCGCTCGTAGCTGAGACTCGGGACTTTGGTCAGACGGCGATCTCCACGAGTTCGGCGGTGTCGCGCCCGGCGGTGTCATCCTCGACCGGCTCGAGGTAGAGCGCCACTGCTTCGCGGATGTTCGCGAGCGCGTCGTCCCGTGTCTCGCCCTCGCTGATGCAGCCGGGGAGACTGGGGACACTGACGGTGAAGCCACCGTCTTCACTGGCCTCGAGCAGGACGCGTAGTTGCATGGGATCGCTCCGTTGGGTGCTCCGGCAATTTAGCAGCGGATCGGTCGCCCGTGTGCGGCCGGCGATGCCTCCCTGATCGTTGAAGCCCGCTCCACTTACCGTACGAGAGGTCACACTGTCCTTCTTGAGCGCCCCGCCGAGGTAATACTGCCGGCTGACCTTCGCGTCCCCGTTGTTGCGGTGAGCACGTTGCCGACCGGGTCGTAGGTGAACGTTGCTGTGTCCACGGAAATGGTGTAACCGTTCGCTCCATCATTCGGGTAGACGGGGAATACCGTAAAGCAAAGCCTGGAGTAACAGGGTCGGTCAGATTCCCCGCTTGCAAACCCTGGCAGTGTTGCTGTGCATAGCCTCGTGACGGCACGATCCGGGACGTGAGGCGATTCGCGGCGTCGTATTGTGAGGTGATCCGCCGCATCACGGAGACCGAGGCGCGCTAACGCCACCGGCGGGACGTGGACATGAAGGTCGATCCGATCCGCCAGCGGCCCACTCGATCGCCCACGATACCTCACAATCTCGGCGGCTGCGCACACGCACGGTTGCGAGCCATCGCCAGCAAGGCCACGGGTTCCCCCTCGAGCTGGTAGCGGACCCGTGTGCGCCGGTGAAGATTTGCAGCCGCGCGCCCCGCGCGAACTTCGTCGATCCCCATGAGGTGCCTGTGCCGTCTGTCCTCGTTCGCCCTCCGCGCGCGACCTCCCTGTTCGCCGCGGTGGCGGCGATCGCCTTCCTTTCGCCGGCCTTGGCCCACGCACAGCCGCGGACGAAGCCCGCCACGAAGCCGGATTCCACGGAAACCGCCACGAAAGCCGACTCGGTGGCGCCAGGCGGACCATTCGACCGGCTGCACTTCCGATCCATCGGGCCGGCGACCATGTCGGGGCGCATCGATGACATCGCGGTGTCCGAACGCGATCCGCGCATCTTCTACATCGCCGCCGCCACCGGCGGATTGTGGAAGACCACCAACAACGGAGTGTCGCTCACGCCGGTGTTCGACTCGTCGGGCATGGTGTCGATCGGCGCGGTGACCATTCCCGCCGACGATCCGAACCTGGTCTGGGTGGGCACGGGGGAGAACAACAATCGTCAGAGCTCGAGCTGGGGAGACGGCGTTTACAAGTCCAACGACGGCGGCCGGAGCTGGACGAATATGGGCCTGCGTGAATCGAAGCAGATCGCACGCATCATCATCGACCCCGTAGACCACGAGGTGGTCTACGTCGCCGCGCTCGGCGACCTCTGGAAGGCCGGCGGAGAGCGCGGGATCTACAAGTCCACGGATGGCGGCGGAACGTGGACGCGTGTGCTGGACGCGGGCCCGGATGCCGGCGGCACGGCACTGGTGATGGACCCGACGAACAACAAGACGCTGTACGCCGCGACATATCAGCGGCGGCGCACCAGCTGGGGGATGAACGGCGGTGGACCGAAGAGCGGCATCTGGAAATCATCCGACGCGGGGCGCACGTGGACGCGGCTGTCGAAAGGGCTTCCCGAGGGGGCGATGGGCCGCATCGGTCTCGACATCTTCCGGCGCAACTCCAGCATCGTGTACGCGCGCGTGGAGCATCCGAAACAGGGCGGCATCTATCGCAGCGACGACGCCGGCCAGACATGGACGAAGATGGGCGCCACGAACATGCGGCCGATGTACTTCGGCATCATTCGCGTCGATCCGGAGAACGACCTGCGCGTCTACGCGCCGGCCACGCCGCTCCAGGTGAGCGACGACGGTGGAAAGACTTTTCGCAGCGATGGCGCCCGCACCATCCACGTGGACTTCCACGCGATGTGGATCGACCCGAAGAACGGCGATCACATGATGATCGGCGGCGATGGCGGCGTCGGCGTCACCTACGACAAGGGCAGGAAGTGGATGTGGCTGTCGCACCTGCCGGTGGGGCAGTTCTACCACGTGGGCTACGACATGCAGGAGCCGTACAACGTCTGCGGGGGCCTGCAGGACAACAATTCATGGTGCGGGCCGAGTGCCACGCGGTCGCAGCACGGCATCGGGAACGACAGTTGGCAGTCCGTGGTCGGTGGCGACGGCTTCGTCAGTCTCATCGACCCCACCAACCACCGCATCGTCTTCTCGGAGTCGCAGGACGGCTTCATGGCGCGCATCGACAAGGTGACGAACGAGTCGAAGAGCATTCGGCCGGAGGCGCCGTCCACCGAGAAGCCGTACCGGTGGAACTGGGACACGCCGATGATGTTGTCGCGTACCGATCCCGCCACTGTCTACGTCGGCGCCAACAAGCTGTTCAGGTCCGCCGACCGCGGGCAGACATGGACGACCATCAGCGGCGACCTCACCACCGGCCTCGATCGCGACACTGTCGAGCTGATGGGGCTGAGAGGGAAGGACATCAAGATCGCGAAGAACGACGGCGTGGAGCAATACGCCGCGTTGTTCAGCATCGCCGAGTCGTGGAGGCGGCCAGGACTGATCTGGACGGGCTCGGATGACGGGCTCGTACAGGTGACGCGCGATGGCGGCGCGACGTGGACGAACGTGACGCCGCACATTCCCGGCGCGCCGAAGTTCGCGTACGTGTCCAAGGTCGAGCCGTCGCGCGCGGAGGACGGCACGGTGTACGTGTCCTTCGACGCCCATCGTATGGGCGATTATGGGACGTACCTGTACACCAGCACCGACTACGGCGCGTCATTCCGCTCGATCGCCACGAACCTGCCCAAGGGCGAGGTGGTGCGGACGATCACCGAGGACCAGAAGAACCCCGATGTGCTCTACGTCGGCACGGAGACGGGGCTGTGGGTGAGCGTGGATCGCGGCAAGGCGTGGACGCGCGTGCGGGCGAACCTGCCCACGGTGCCCGTTTACGAGATCACGCAGCACAGCCGCGACAACGCGATGATCCTCGCAACGCACGGCCGCGCCATCTGGATCCTCGACGACATGACGCCCTTCCAGAACTGGACGCGCGCGCAGGCGCGAGACGGTTGGGTGTATGGCAGCCCGGTCACGCTTCGTCTGCCGACGTCCGATCAGGAGCGGGGCTTCCAGGGCGACATGCTCTTCCTCGGCGAAAACCCGCCGATGGCGTCGTCGATCGCCTACGTCACGAAGACGAAGCCCGACAGCGTGCGCATCGAGATCAAGGATGCGTCGGGCGCGGTGGTGCGGCAGGTACAGGGCGACACGGCGAAGGGGTCGCGTCCCATGCCAGGACTCAACATCGCGAAGTGGGACCTCCGCGTCGAGCCGCTGGCGCCGCCAAAGGGCGCCGCGACGGCGGGCGACAACCCGTTCGGCGGAAGCGGACGCGAAGGACCGTATGTCCTGCCGGGCTCGTACGTCGCGACGGTCTTCGTGAACGGGAAGGCGATTGGCGGCAGCGACGTAGTGGTGAAGCCGGATCCTGAATCGCAGGTGTCGCTCGCGGACCGCAAGATCAATTTCGACCTGTCGAAGGAGTTGCAGACCCTCGGTGGCCGGCTGACCGATGCCGTGACCGCCGTGAAGCAGGTCAACACGCAGCTCGCGGCGATCAAGAAGGAGCTGGGCGATTCGACGAAGACGCCCGCGGCGTACCGTGGCAGCCTGGACACGCTCGCGAAGATGATCGCGCCACTCAAGCGGAAGTTCCTGGTGCGCGACGAGGGGGAGGAGATCGAGTTTTCCAGCGAGATGTTCCGCGAGGTCCTGCCGTTCAAGGTGGGAGGCCTGACGGGCGATCTCGGTGGGTTCCTGTCGGGGCCGACGACGCAGAATCTTCGCACGATGGAGGAGCTGCGAAGAGACATCCCGGCGGCGGTGACGGAGACGAACGCGTTGGTGACGCGCTTCACCGCGCTCGCGAAGCAGTTGTCGGAGGCGGGACTGTACCCGGTGATGCCGAAGCCGGTGAAGTAACGCTCTTTCCTTAGCTCGCAGTGGTGTATCCGCGTCTGCGCGCGCCGAGGTCAATTCAGCGCGCGCGGACGTTGCATCACGCCGTGCCGAGCGTTGCACACACTTGTGCTCCCGTTGCATCAAGGCACGCGTACGTTGCATCAAGACATGCGTACGTTGCATCGACGAACAGGCCGTGGCAGAAAAGCAGACGAACCACGGGATCTCACGTGGCTCACGTTGCATCAACGCGGGGAGAAGTTGCACGGTCTCCCGCAGGCGTTGCACAAATAGCCGCGAGCGTTGCATCGAGCGAGCTGCACGTTGCGCCGAACGACGGCACGTTACGCCGTCGCGCAAGAGGCCGCAGTGAGGATCGCGGTAACGGCGCCAACACGGCGCGCCTACATGCACACGCTCGCGCAGGCGGTACACAAGCGCGCTGGGACGTTGCATCAGCCCGCGCGAACGTTGCATCAGCGCGTGCTGCCTTCGTATTTCCGCGATTGAACGTTGCACGATGTCGAGCACTCCCCGCGATATCGGCAGATGACGTGGACGAACGAAGAAGGTCGTCGCGGAATCGCGACGTTCTGGCTCGCGATGCACGTTCTGACGTTGCACGACGACGAAAGGAACGTCGCGAGCGTGCGAGTCCACCAGGCGATTCGCGAGCGAACCGTGCGGAAGCGTTACGCGATCACGGAACATGAGGAGATGGCCTGCGCCGCAGGGCGTCGGCGGCGGCATCCCGGCAGCGTTCAGGCCGCGTGGTTGCGCACGGGCAGCCGACACCTCAGTTATATGCGCATCGTGCATCGCCGTACGATAGGAACAGGCTGAGTGCCCCCTTCACTTCGGATGTCTCTCATGGAACGACGGGATTTTCTGCGGAATTCAGCGGCCCTCGCGGGCGTGGCAGTCATTGGACGGACGGTGGGCCTCCCCGATGTCCCGGATGCCTTCGCCGAGGAGGCACCCGCTCCGAAGGTCGTGCCGATCACCGACGACGAGCGACGGGCGCGTATCGAGAAGGCACGGCGTCTCATGAGCGACAACGGAATCGACGCGTTGGTGCTCGAGGGCGGCACGAGCATGTTCTACTTCACGGGCATGCGGTGGGGGAACAGCGAGCGCACGTTCGCGGTGGTGATTCCGGCCAAGGGTGAGCTGGCGTGGGTAACTCCGGCGTTCGAGGAGGCGCGCGCGCGCGAACTCATCAAGTTCTCCACCGACATCCGCCCCTGGCAGGAGGACGAGAGCCCCTATCGCGTGATCGCCGGCATCCTGCGCGACCGCGGAACGACCGGAAAGATCGGCATCGAAGAGCGGCTCCGCTTCTTCATCTACGACGGCATCCGCCAGGAGCTGCCATCGGCTCAGTTCGTGAGCGCCACGCCCGTGACGGCCGGCTGTCGCATGATCAAGTCACGGGCGGAGATCGCGCTCATGCAGCACGCGAACGACATCACGCTGCAAGCCATCGGCGCCACGGTGAAGGGGTTGAAGGAGGGCATGACGCCGGCACAGGTGTCGGCGAACATCGCCAAGTCCACGCAGATGCTCGGCGGCAAGTCCGATGGCGCGCTCGTGATCTTCGGCAAGTACTCGGCGTTCCCGCACGGAACCGTACAGCCGCAGAAGCTGCATGACGGCGACGTCGTGCTCATCGACGCCGGATGCACCGTGGAGGGGTACGTGTCGGACATCACGCGCACGACGGTGTACGGCAAGCCCTCGCAGCGTCAGCGCGACGTGTGGGACATCGAAAAGAAGGCGCAGCTCGCCGCCTTCGCGGCGGCGCGGGTGGGCGCCACGTGCGAGTCCGTGGACGCGGCGGCGCGCAAAGTCATCACCGATGCGGGGTTCGGCCCGGACTACAAAGTGCCGGGACTGCCCCATCGCACCGGACACGGCATCGGGCTGGACGGCCACGAATGGACGAACTTCGTGCGCGGCAACACGACGACGATCCAGCCCGGCATGTGCTTCAGCGACGAACCGACCATCACGATCTACGGCGAGTTCGGCATCCGCCACGAGGACTGTCTCTACATCACCGACGACGGCCCGAAATTCTTCACGCCGCTGTCGAGGTCCATCGAACACCCCGTATAGGGGTTCACGTCACCGGCCGTGGTCGGCTGCCGCAGACATTCGCAGCACCTTTCAGTCAGCGTGCGTTCGCTTCATATTCGCGTCCCAGGCGTCACGGAAGAACCCAAGGAGGGCATGTGCAGTCCACGGAATACGATGCCATCGTGGTCGGATCGGGCATATCCGGCGGTTGGGCCGCGAAGGAACTCAGCGAAAAGGGGCTTCGCGTGCTGCTCCTGGAGCGCGGGCGCAACGTCGAACACATCAAGGACTACGTAAACGCCACCAAGGCGCCCTGGCAGTACCCGCATCGGGGCGGGCACACGAAGTCGATGGAGGAGCGGTACCCCGTCCTCAAGCGTGACTACCCGCTGAACGAAAAGAATCTCGCCTACTGGGTGGACGACAAGGAGTCGCCGTACACCGAGGCAAAGCGATTCGATTGGTATCGCGGATACCAGGTAGGCGGGCGCTCGCTGATGTGGGGCCGGCAGAGCTATCGCTGGAGCGACCTGGATTTCGAGGGCAACGCGAAGGACGGCATCGCCGTCGATTGGCCTATCCGATACGCGGACCTCGCGCCCTGGTACGACCACGTCGAACGGCACGCGGGCATTTCCGGATCGGCCGAAGGATTGCCACAACTTCCCGACGGACAATTCCAGCCAGCCATGCCGCTCAATTGCGCTGAGGAACTCATCGCCGGCCGGTTGAAGACGCGGTTCGATGGTCGGCGGCACCTGATTCCAGGACGCGTCGCGAACGCCACGAAGCAGCTGCCCGGCCGCAACGCCTGCCAGTATCGCGACGCGTGCTGGCTGGGCTGTCCCTACGGCGGCTACTTCAGCACGCAGTCGTCCACGCTGCCGGCGGCGGTGGCGACGGGGCGGCTCACGCTCAAGCCCTTCGCGATCGTCACGGAGGTGCTGTACGACAAGGAGCATCAGAAAGCCAAAGGCGTTCGTGTGCTCGACGCGGTCACGGATCAGACCACGGACTACTCCGCGAAGGTCGTGTTCCTGTGCGCGTCCACGCTCAACTCCGCGTGGCTGCTCATGCGATCCGCAACCGACGTCTGGCCCGGTGGGCTCGGCAGCAGCTCCGGCGAGCTGGGGCACAACCTCATGGACCACCATTTTCGCTGTGGCGCCGAGGGTATCGTCGAGGGCATGGACGACAAGTACTACTTCGGACGGCGGCCCAACGGCTTCTACATCCCACGCTATCGCAACATGTTCGGCGACAAGCGCGAATACCTGCGCGGGTTCGGCTATCAGGGCGGTGCCGGCCGCAATGGCTGGACGCGCGCCGTGGCGGAGCTCGGCGTCGGCGCCGACTTCAAGGACGAGATGTCGGCGCCAGGCGCGTGGACCATCGGCGCCACCGCGTTCGGCGAGATGCTGCCGAATCACGAGAACAAGGTGTCGCTCGACAGCGAGAAGAAGGACAAGTGGGGGCTGCCCGTGCTGAAGATCGACTGCGCCACCGGCGAGAACGAGCGTCTCATGCGCAAGGACATGATCGCCGACATGGCTGACATGCTGGAGCAGACGGGCGTGAAGAAGATCAAGACGAGTGACAACGAGTACTTCCCGGGCATGGGCATTCACGAAATGGGCACCGCGCGCATGGGGCGCGACCCCAAGACGTCGGTGCTGAACTCGCACAATCAGGTGTGGGATGCAAAGAACGTGTTCGTCACCGATGGGTCATGCATGGTGTCCACCGCCTGCCAGAATCCGTCGTTGACGTACATGGCAATGACCGCTCGCGCCGCGGACTTCGCGGTGCAGGAACTCACGCGCCGCAATCTCTGACCCGGACGGTGTGACATGGCATCAGACATCGAGAGCCAGGCGCTGATCGACCGCCGCGAGGCCATCCGCCGCGTGAGCGCGCTGCTCGGCGGCGTCGCGCTCGTGGGCGGAAGCAACCTGCTTACCGGCTGCAAAGGGCAGGAGAGCGCACTTGGCCGCACTGCAACCTTCTCTCCCGAAGACATCGCGTTCCTGGATGAAGTCGCGGATACGATCCTTCCGGAGACCAAGACGCCCGGTGCGAAAGCGGCCAAGGTCGGCGCGTTCATGGCGCTGATGGTGACCGACAGCTACGGGCCGTCCGAGCAGAAGGCGTTTCGCGACGGGATGCGCGCTCTGGACGATGCAAGCCTCACGGCGAACAAGTCGACGTTCGTGGCCGCGACGCCGGCGCAGCGGCTGGCGCTGCTGGTGCCGCTGGACCGCGCTCAGAAGGCGGAGCGGGACGCGAACGAGGCGAAGTACAGGAGCGAGCGCGAGCGGTGGCTCAATACGCCGACATCCGACGTGAAGGACGTGAAGCATCCGGACGGCCCGCCGCCACACTACTTCCGCATGATGAAGGAGCTGGCCCTGCTGGGCTACTTCACGTCAGAGATCGGATATACGAAGGCGATGCGGTACACGGAGGTCCCCGGCCGTTACGATCCGTGCTTGCCCTACGTGAAGGGCGAGAAGAGCTGGGCACCGCACGCATAGCAGCGCCACCGAACGCTACTCCTCCGTCACGAGCACGAGCGTGAATCCGTCGTAGCCCTTCTGGCCCACGGTCTGAATCGTCGTCGCGCTCGCGCGCGACTCGCTCGCGACGAGTTCGTTGAAGCGGCGAACGCCCAGCACGGAGGGGTCCGTGCTGTCGGCGTCCGCTACAGCGCCGCCGCGAACCACGTTGTCCACGACGATCACCGTGCCGCGGCGCGACAGCGCCAGCGCCCACGTGAAATACTCGGGAATGTTCGGCTTGTCGGCATCGATGAAGATCATGTCGAACGGCCCCGCGCCCTCAGCCACCAGGCTCGGCAGCGTGTCCATAGCGCTGCCGACGCGGATCGTCACGATGTCATCGAGCTGCGCCCGCGTGATGTTCGCCGACGCAACCTCCGCGTGCCTGGGGTCTACTTCAAGGGTCACCAGTCGGCCACCCGGCGGCAGGGCGCGTGCCATCCAGATGGTACTGTAGCCGCCGAGCGTTCCGATCTCGAGAATGGCATGCGCGCCGCGGATGCGGGCCAGCAGGTGCAGCAGCTTGCCCTGTGCGGCAGAAACGCTGATGGCGGGCAGCCCGGCCTCCACGCTCGCCTGCTGCGCCGCGTGGAGCACCGCATCGGTATGTACGAGCATATCGCCGATGTAAGTGTCCACCGCGGCCCAGTTCGTGTCGGTCACGCGCCGCGCTCGTTCCGCTGCGCGTCGAACGCGCGGACGAGTGACTTCGGCGCCGCGTCGCGCGACGGCGTGCCGAACGACGTCGATTCCTCGACGCCCGGCAGGGCGCGGGCAAGCTTCACGATGGCGGCGTACGTCAATCGAACCGGGCCAGCGCCATTCTGACCATCAGCAGCATGCCGATGACCGCCACGAGCGAGATGTCGATGGCCAGGGGGCCGAACCTCGCGGTCCCGAAAAGAAAGTTGATCTCGGTGGCCGACGCCGACTGCAGCGACAGTCCCGAAGTGAAGAAGGACTTGACCGCGCCCACGGGAACGAACACACGGGTGACCTTCTGCAACTCGCCCCCGACGATCATGCCGACGGGAACGGCGATGGCGAGGATGCGCCGGCGTTTCACGGCGGCCCCCCGCGATACACCGGAGATTGGGCCTGAGTCACGGATCCTCGTGGTGGATGTCAGTTCACCCGCCCTTCACGCACCACGCGCCACTCGAGTGCATGACCGACGAGCTCATAGATCTTCTCGAATCGTAGCGCTTCGGGCTTCGCACCCGTAGCTGCCCCGAACTTCTCCGCTGAAAAATAGACTTCTACCGTGTCCCGCGAAATGCGGAAGACGTCTGACGCCCGCACGATGTAACCGGCTTCGGGGCCGGCGCAGCGTGGAGTGTCCCTGACGGCGCCGCGAATCGGCTCGCACGTGCCGAGCGCGAGACTACGTTCCCGGAGCGCGCGAACGAGGCTGGCCGGCACGGCCTCGCCGCCGCTGTCGCCCGCCGTACGCGCCAGTCGCCGGGGGTGGATGCGCAGCTTCAACGAGGGGTCCACGTCGAACGCCGAGCGGATGGCGGCTTCGAGGATGCGTGCTTCGGCGCCCGTAGGCAAACTCGCCACCTGCAGGCCGTGTCCGCGTGCGAACGAATCGCCGCTGCCGCCGCGACCGCACCCAATCACGAACACCGCCAGGACAGCAACGCATCGAAAGGAACCAAAGCTCAAACAAACCTCACGTCCACTCCGTCAGCTTGTTTCCTTCGCTATCCGTGAACGCGCCAACGACGATCATGATGAGATCGACCAGCATCCAGATGCCGAGCCCGCCGAGCGTGAACAGTTGCAGCAGGGCCGTGCCCGTCTTGCCCACGTAGAATCGATGCGCGCCGAAGATGCCGAACCAGAAGCACAGGAGTGCCGCCGGGAGAATTTTCTTCTCCGATCCGAAGAGCTCCTCCGGAGTCACTTGCATCACGCCGCATTGCGTGCAGACGACGGCTTGCGCATCGATGACGCGCGAGCAGGCATGGCAGAATTTTGTGGGACGGGTCGGTGCGTAGGAGCTCATGAGGGGCGGGGTTGGCAGCTTCTACGAAAGCTGGCGTCAAGGTGAAGCTGCAGCCGGATGCGGTCCGCGGCTAGACCAAACACTGGCGCGGCACCCCCCGGCGTGAACGACGGGGCGACGTGTACTGCGCCATGGCTCACGGCACCATACGAAGCGCTGACGTTGATCGCGACCTGGTCCGAAGGAACACTGCCCCACACTCCTCGACGTGATACCTGGCCGGGACATCGAACGCGTCGAATGCTTCGAGGCCCCGAACTGTGAACGGGAGCGTGAGGTTGATCTCACCGGGAACGATCTCGAGACCGTCCATGAACACGTGCGCCACGCATGCGGGATCGGAGTCCGTGGCATCGAAGCGTCGCCAGCGGATCACGGCAATCGCGGCGGACGTGGTGAGGTTCACGGCGTAGCCGCGCAGCAGGCGAATCAGGTCGGTCGTGAGAAAAGCGTGCCGCTGTTCGATCTGCGTTTCGGAGATGGACTCGGCATTTGAACGCGCGATGCGCTCGTCGAACGCCGGAAGTCGGGTATCTGACGCATCCTCTGCGGCCACCGAGAAGAGCTGCGCGGCCAGCGTGAGATCGCGAACGAGAACTCCCGCGGCACCAATCTGCTGTTCGAACACGCCGGTCTGTTCGATGCTGCCGCCCTGCGCCTGTATGTACAGCGTCCTCGCCACGGGGAGCCCGCACGCCCGGTACACTCCGACCGAATCCGAGAAGACCCGAGCAGTCAACTGCGTTCGCTTGAACGTCGCCGTTGCACGATCGACATCGAAGTCATTCCAGGCGGAGACGACGGCAACGCCGCGCGCCAGCGTGTGATCGAGACGGTGGACGGTCCCGAGCACGACGCCAAGGGTCGTGTCGCGTACCGCCAGCGGGCAGAGTGCGCGTCGCAGGGTAGCAGGCGACGGAATCCCCCGCGCCACATCCGTGGCCATCGGTCCTCGTACGTCGATGTCCCGCGGGTACACGCCAATCCCCGTGGAGTCGATGAATGGATGCTCGACGGTCAGCGAGTAGCGACCGATCGGCACCGCATCCATGGTGAAGCGCCCGTTTGCGTCGGAAATTGCGCTGTGGAACACGCTGTCGCGCCGATCACGGATCGGGATCGCGATGATCATCGCGTTGGCCAGCGGGCGGCGGTGCACACTGTCCGTGACAGAGCCGACGATCACACCCATCGCCGACTGCGCGGTCGCAGACGCCACGACACACAAGGTCATGGTGGCGGCGAGACAGAACTGGGCACGGCGCACCATGCTGAAGAAGTGGATGCGCCCGCCGGTTTGTCAAATCGCCTCGATGCGGACGCCACGTCCGGAATCCCTCCGCTTGCGGTGCCGCTCTCACAGAGGCCAATCTTCCCGCACCATGCGCATATCCCATCACGCACTCTCGCTCGCGCTGCTGAGCGCGGCCGTCGCGGCGCCCGCCGCCGCGCAATCCTCCGCCGGAGTCATTCCCGGTGTCGAGGTCCTCCTGAGCGACTCGCTGCATCTGTTGAAAGGCAAACGCGTCGGTCTCCTGACCAATCACTCGGGTCGCGATCGGAACGGGACGAGCACGATCGACCTGTTGTTCAAGGCGCCCGGCGTGAAGCTCGTGGCGCTCTACGGACCCGAGCACGGCATCCGCGGTGTCGCCAAGGCCGGAGAGAAGGTCGGCTCCAGCCTCGACTCGGCCACGGGCATCAGCGTGACCTCGCTGTATGGCGACCCAAAGGCGCTCAACGCCGACACGTTCAAGGACATCGACGTGCTGGTCTACGACATCCAGGATGTAGGCGCGCGCGTCTACACGTTCCAATGGACCTTCGCGCTCGCGGTGGCGGCGGCGCACAAGCCGGTCGTGATTCTCGACCGGCCCGATCCCATTCGCGCGGACAGATACGAGGGCAACATCCTGGATCCGAAGTTCGCGTCGCTGGTAGGGCAGTATCCGGTGTCACTGCGGTACGGCCTCACTCCTGGAGAACTGCTCAAGTTCCTCGTGGGCACAAAGCGCATCGACGCCGAGGTGCACGTGGTGCCGATGAAGCACTATCGTCGGTCCATGTGGTTCGACCAGACGCGGATTCCGCGCGTGAATCCATCGCCGAACCTGCGGACGGCGGAATCCGAAGTGCTCTACCCGGGCACCGTCTTCTTCGAAGGCACCACCGCGACTGAGGGAAGGGGTACCGAAGATCCCTTCACGCTCATCGGCGCCTCGTGGATGACGGACCATCGCGAGATCGCGGCGGAGCTGAATCGGTTGAAGCTGCCGGGCGTGCACTTCGATACGGCCACGCGGACCATCGATTCCGGCTACAAGTTCAGTCAGCAGACGATTCCGATGATCAAGATCCACGTGACCAATCGCAACAGGGTTCGGCCGGTGGAGCTCGGCATTCGCATGCTGCGCGCCATCTACGCCAGGCATCCGAAGGATTTCCAGTGGCGCGCTGGCCAGATCGATCGGTTGGCGGGCACGGACCGGTTGCGCGCGGCCGTGGAGCAGAACACGGTGGATGCGTTGATCAAGGAATGGGATGCGGATGCCGCCAAGTTCAAGGCGCAGGTGGCGCCGTATCTGATCTATCGCTAGGGGGGGCCCGCGCGGTGCGGGCCGCGCACGGCAGGCCGCCCCCGAACGACGCGTCCGCCTTAGAACTCGACCCGCATGCCGACCTGTCCCTGTCGCGCCTGATACGAACCGGTCGGCACACCGAATGACGCCACAGGAGCGCCGGCGGACGTGTACTGGGTGCCGCCGAAGGACAGCACGTTGTTCCAGTTGAACAGGTTGAACACTTCGGCGGAGAGGCTGACCTTGGCGCCACCGCTGGTGTACAACGGACGGGCGAGCCGAAGATCGACGGTGCGATACCAGTTGGCCCAGTCGTTGGAGGGCCGCGTGGTGCGGATGCCGGAGGTCGTGGGCGTGCCCCCGAGATAGTCGTCGCCGGTGATGTTGTCGAGGTTGATGTCGCGACCGTCGATCGTGACGTAGGGCCTCGGGCTGGCAATCGTCGTCACCGACGACAGAGTGAACCCGAATGGAATGGGTGTCACTTCCGACAGCACGACGCGATGCCGCTCGTCGCCCGTTGAGGCCTGGCGATTGAACAGGAACGGATACGCATAGTTCGGCAGCCCGGCGAGGTCGAAATCGCCTTGGTACCAGCCGAGCGTATAGGCGAGATTCACCCGCGTCTTGTTCCGCTGCCACACGGCAGACATCAGAAACGCCGAGTAGTCGGATGTGCCGATGTCGTCCCACAGCACGATGTCGCCGTATGCCGGCGTCAGCTTGCGGACGGCCGGTGTGACGCTCTTGTCGAGGTAGTTCGGGTTGCGCTGCACGTACAGGTTATCCATGTGCTGGCGCACGTAATCCACGTTGAACCCGAACTCGCTGGTGAGTTGATGGCCCAGCCCAAGGGACATCTGACGGCTGTGCGGCGTCTGCATGTCCTGCTTCATCAGGATCGGCGCGAGCGCGCCGGCCTTGCCGGCGAGCACCTGTGCGCGCAGCACGGCCGGGTCGGTCGTGCCGGGGTTGGTGAAGTTGTACACCCGCCACGTGGAGTTCTTGCGCTCCTGAAACCCCATGAAGCTGGTAACGCGATCGTAGATGATGCCGAAGCCGCCGCGGATGAAGGTCCGGTTCTCGCTCGTGGGGTCCCACGAAAACGAGATGCGGGGCGAGAAGTTGCCGAGCGCGTTCTTGCGATCGCCGCGGTTCAGGTAGTTCGCCAGCGCGGGGATGTTCTGCAGGACAGGGTCACTGGCCCACGGAACGGTGTAGTTGTTGTCCATGGTGTTGAACTCCGCATCATGCCGCAGGCCCAGCGACAACGTGAAGTTGTCTGCCATGCGCCATTCGTCGTTCACGTACACGCCGGTGGTGTAGCCCGTCGCGCTCGCGAGCGCGTCACTCGTTCCGCTGGGATCCGTGAAGCCGACGGCGATAGAGGCCGTATTCGGCAGGCTGGACGTATCGGTCAGGAAGCCGAACGTGCCGTCCTTGTTGCTCGGAAAGTTCTGGCTGGCCGCGATGCGGCTCAACTCGACGCCGGCCTTCACCACGTGCGACCCACCCAGGTTGTCGAGATTCCACGTCGCGCGGTCAACGAAGCGAAAGTGGTTCTCCTTGAGGATGAGCGGAAAGCCGGACGTCCCGAAGGTGACGCCGGGATAGTTGAGCTGCGGCCCGGGCTTGAGCGGTTCCTCGTCGTGGTTCCAGCTCACGAGCTGCAGGCTGGCCTCGTTCACGAAGTTGCCGCCTGGTGCCAGGTAGCGGTCACGCACCTGTCCCGTGTAGATGCGATAGACCTGCGAGATGCCGCCGTCCTGCGAAACCTTCCCGCCAAAATTGCCCTGCCCGTCGAGAAAACGCGCCGAGCCCATGAAGTCGAGCGTGTTGGTGGGGCTCTGCACGTAGGTGAGGCGCTCGTAGACCGTCTGGTTCTTGTTCGGTGCCAGAAATGACCCCTTGTACTGTGACCACGGACCGCTCGTCGGGTTCACGTCGAGGTAGAAATTGGTGTTCGTCAGTTCGTAGCTCGTGGACGTGAACAGCTTGTCCTGGACGAGCGCGCCCCGGAGATTGAAGCCGCCCTGCTGCCGGCCGTAGTCCGGCACCACGGATTGGAAAGCGTTCCGCGCGATGAATGACTTGCCCTGGAAGAATCCGAATCCCGAACCCTGCCACTCGTTGGTGCCGCGACGGCTTTCCGCACTGATCACGTAGGATCCGGCGCGCGTGTATTCCGCGTCGTAGGGATTCACGAAGACGCGCATCTGGTCCACTGCCTCCTGCGGCAGCGGTGAACCCGTCTGGCCGAGGCCGACGATGTTGCCGTTGTACAGGCTCTTCAGCTCCACGCCGTCCATGTAAACGTTGAAGAAGCGCAGGTCGGGTGCCGCACCGCCCGACGGCAATGTGCGCCCGGACTGTGGCGCATAGGTCTTGATGCCAGGCGCGATACCGGCCAGGTTCATCACGCCGCGCTGGTTGAGCGGCAGATTTTCCACCTCCGTCTGCATCACGGGCGCCGACACCGAGAGGCGTTGCACCTCCACCTGCTTCACGCGCTCACCCAACACCGCCTGCGACGCGAGTTCCGCCGCACCCTTCTCCATCGCGAACTCGAGCCGCGCGCGCTGCCCCAGGGTCAGTTGCACGGTCTGCACGCTCGGCTTGTAACCGAGCAGTCGGACGGTCACGTCGTATTGGCCGGTGAAGAGGCCGATGACGCGAAAGTCGCCGTTGGTGCGGCTCGTGGCGCGCGCGGTTTCCTTCGTGCCCGCGTTGACGACCGTGACCTGCGCGCCGCTCAACGGACTGCCGTCCGCCTTGACAGTGCCCTCGATGGAAACGGTGTTCTGCGCCAGCGTCGGTCGGGCGAACGCGACGGTGCACAGCGTGGCGGCGAGGAAATGGTGCAGCAAGTGTCGCATGGCGACAGCCTCCAATACGTTGGGGGGAGAGAGCCGTAGGAGTGGGAACGGAAGGGCGCGATGTGGAGGAAAGTCGCGATGTATCCGCCTTCGGGCATGCAATGTAGCAACGTAAACCAAGGCCAACGATGACTGCTGTGAACGCCCACGCGAAGTCCCGGTGGAACGCGGCCCGTCTACTTCTTTGGCGCGCTGCCTGCTTTACGTGCGGCGCGAGCGCCGCGTTGTGCGCCCAGACAGGGGACACGCTCGCGACACGCGAGCTGGCCCCGGGCGTCAGCTACCGGCGGTTCACCGATCCACATGGCCCGTGGTCGATGTATCTGGTGCGGGTGGATCTGAGAAGAGCCGACATCGACGTCCGCGCTGCGCGTGCTCACGACCAACTGAGGACGCGCGAAAAGCTGTCGGAAATGGTTCGGCGCGCCGAAATGACGGGGAGCAGGGTGCTGGCTGCGGTGAATGCCGACTTCTTCAACCTGGCATCGGGCGAGAACGAGAACAATCAGATCCTGGGCGGCGAATGGTGGAAGGGCCTGAAGGTCACCGATTCTCCCTACGACACATATGACAACGCCCATGTGCAATTCGGTGTCGACTCCAGCGGCCGGCCCGTGATGGACCGCTATCTGCTGGATGCGACCGCGTGGGACACGGGCAGGCCGACGCCGATCATCTCGCTGAACTTCAATCCGTCGGGCAAGCCGGAGGGAACGGCGCTCTACACGTCGCGCTACGGAGCCACGACGCCACAGGACACCACTCGGCCCACCGCAGAGGCACCACTGGCACGCGCCGGGCATCGCGGGGATACGCTCGTATTCGTTCGCCGCGGCGCGGTGGTGGTCGGCTCCGGCGCCGACATTCCCTTGGACGGCGCGGTGCTGGCCGCCTACGGCACCGGGCTGCGCGTTACCCAGGTGAAGGCGATGGCGGAGGGCGATACGGTGAAGATCCTGCTCGCCACGCTACCCCGCCCGCCGCGCGGCGCCGCGCCCACGATGCTCGTTGGCGGATGGCCGCGGATCCTGCGCGACGGCGCGAACATCGCCGGCGACGCTCCTACCACCGAAGGCACGATTTCACGCAATGCCGAACTGCGTCACCCGCGAACGGCGGTCGGATTCTCGCGCGACAGCAGCACACTGTACCTGCTCACGGTAGATGGACGCTCGGAAGACAGCGGCGGTATGACACTGGATGAATTGGCGTCGATGATGCGCCGGCTCGGCGCATGGCAGGCCATGAACCTCGACGGCGGCGGCTCCACGACGATGGTGGTCGACGGTAGAGTGACGAACAGGCCGTCGGACGCGACCGGCGAGCGGGAAGTGGGGAATGCGATCCTGGTGATCACACGCAAATAGACCCGTCGGCGCGCCCGAACTTCGGCGTTGCCACGCCCACCCTGCGCGCCCTCAGGCAGGCAGACGCGTCAACGCGTAATACACCACGTAGAACCAACCGAAGAAGCCCTGCACGATGGCCCAGAGTAGGGAGTGGTGAAGACTCCACGAAATGGTAATGGCGAGTGCGGAGCCAAAGCTCACGCCCGCCTTGGCGACCTGTACGGACCGTCCCATTGCCGTCTGCCTCGGTGGATTGCTGTCCATGATTGGGCCGCTGTAGCTCATCGGATCTCCGGAAGAATGGCTTCGTGCCAAGCGATGGCGAGCGGCACAACCGAGGATTCGACGGTCGCGCAGCCATGTCATGAAGGCTAACGTACGGGCATGATCGAATCGTTCTCCCCTGGGCAGCTATGTTACGCGGCCACATAGTAGTGAGCGTCGTACTCGTCGGCGCCGCGGTCCTGGTGCTGCTGTCGGCCATGGTGCTTGTCCCGCCGTACTCCATGGCGATGTTTCCGCTCGTCGTCGGCGCCACAGAGCTGTCGCCGCTGCTGCTCCTGCTGGATCTGATCTGGTGCGTCGTGGCGAATCGCACCCTGCGTGGTCATCACGTTCTTCGGCCGTCGACCATGGTGCTGCTCGGCATCGCCGCCGTCGTCGCTGTGCGGCCACTCACGCAGTTCACCAGGGTCGCGGCCACGGCCAGTGCGCAACTCGGCACCGAACTGGCACCGCCCCGGTATTCACTGATCACGGCGCTGAGCGGCCTGCCCAGGGGACGGGACGTGACCGAGCGGCGCATCGCCTATGCCGCCGCGAACGGCGCGCCACTGGCGATGAAGCTGTACGCCCTGCCAGAGCACGCCTTACGTCCCACGGTCGTCGTGATCTATGGGGGCGCCTGGAGAACAGGCGACGCCACGCAAGGCGAGGACGTGAGTCGTGCGCTCGCCGCCCGCGGGTTCACCGTGGCAGCCATCGACTACCGTCATTCTCCCGGCTTCCACTATCCAGCGCACCTCGATGACGTGCGCCACTCCCTTGCCCTTCTTCGCGATTCGGCCGATGCATGGGGCATCGACGTGCACCGCATGGCGCTGCTCGGGCGTTCCGCCGGAGGACACCTGGCGGAGCTGGCCGCGTACTCGCCCGGGGGTGATCCGGTCAAGGCGGTGATCGCCCTCTATGCGCCGTACGATCTGGTCCAGGGGTATCGCGATCTGCCGTCGCCGGACCCGATCAAGGTGCGCGAGGTGCTGCACGACTTCCTGGACGGCACGCCGGACGATCGACTCGCCCTGTTCAAGGCAGCGTCGCCGGCAACGTACGTACGGGCGGGACTGCCGCCGACGCTGTTGCTCTTCGGTGGAAAAGACCATGTCATCAAGCCCGCCTTCAATCGCGACGCCGCGTCGGCGTTGCGCGCCGTGCGCGTACCGGTGGTCGCGATCGAACTCCCGTGGGCCGAACACGGATTCGACCTGGCGCCTGGCGGGCTCGGTTCGCAGTTGGCATTCGCCGTGATCACCGATTTTCTCGACCGCGAACTCGGACCGCGCCGGGTCAGTGCTTCTCGCTGACGTTTATCCCGGTCGGCTCGTTTCTGCTGCGCCTCACGTCGAACACGCCGTTCAGGAAATCCAGATGCATCCGTGACGAGAGTGCGACGTCGCTGCCGATCACGCCATCGAAAGTCACGAACGTCCAGCGTCGCTCGGGCACTACCGGAATGTTGCCCATCACGATCGCGTAGTCGCCGTCGCTCAACGACACCTTCCGCGCCACCCACTCGGTCTTGATCTCGTCGTCGCCAAACCCGCTGATGATGCGTCTCCGCATGGCCATGGGCGTATCGGGCAGCTTCCGCAACAGCGCGGTGGTCACGAAGGTCCCCTCTGCCCCCGTGTCCAGTCCGAACAGCACGGGACGGCCGTCGTTCGTCACGAGACGAACCACGGGGTAGCCGACCCAGTACAGGTTGCGCTTGGCGTGGCGGTCCAGCTTCGGCTTGCGTATGGTCATCGTTCCCGCACCGGCGTCGAGCTCCAGATCCAGATGCCGCAACAGGTCGGTGCCGATCACGCCGTCGATCTGGATGGGCCGTACCTGGCCATTCACCACACGATGATCCAATCGGAGTGCGCTGGAACTCACCAGTGCGGCGGTGATGCCGCGCGCGTTGACGGGCCCGAACGCCAATGAGTCGACGTAGACCGCCCGGGCGGGGATATGCCCCGCGATCACACCCAGCGCGAGCGTGTCGTTCGAGGCAAGACCGACGCCCGCCTCGTTCGCCACCGCGACCGACAGCAGTGTCATGCTCGCGCCGGTGTCGAGCCAGAACTCGTGTGGATGCCCGTTGACGCGAACCGTGACCACGGGCGTGCCGAGCGAACTTCTGCGGAGGGGCACCGTCACGGGCAGGTCAGGTACATCGATCGACGGCAGCGGCATCGCCTGTAGCGCGTGCGCCCACCGTTCCACTCCGGCCTGCGACGCCATTGAATCGGCGGCGGGGATCGTGTCGGGGTTGAATCCGATGCGCGACAGGGCCTGCCAGTCGCTGTACCACGACAGCGCCATGGTCAGACCGATTCGCGCGCGCGATCGCACGACCTCGTCCCGCGCGCTCAGATGCAGTGCGGAAAACGCCACCGCGGCGCGCTCCGGCTCGCTGGCCATCAGCTCCCGCAGCGCCAGCGTGAAGGTCAACTGATCCATCGACTTCGCATTCTTCTCGGCGCCGGGCACGTCGAGCACCGAGATGTCGGTCCAGAATTCCTGGGTGTCCAGGCTGCGCCTGCGGGCCACCCAGTGCGCCTGGCTGATTCCCACCGTGCTGCCGTCGGAAATCGTGTCCACGATGAAGGTGCTGTCCGTGAAGCCTTGCACGACCTCCTCGGCGGAGGGCCGCCTGAGACCACCGCTGCGGCAGGCAGCGACAACGGCCACGATAACGAGGACCAGGACGACACGAACCGACGACGAAGGTCGCATGTGCTGGCGAAAGTGGGCATGCAGGAGTGCGGCGCTACCGAGAGGACTCCGCCTCTCCTCGTTTTGACACCCGAACCTTCGTCAGCGCGCCAGCATGTGGTCGCGCGCGAGGGCGAACCGCACGAGCAACGTACGGCCCGGCGCGGGCTCGTAGAACTTTCCCCCGGACGCGTTGATGCTCAAGCTCCCTACGGAGTGAACTCCGCCAATGTTTTGCACTGCCACGAGCGGCGCCAGCGTGGCGCCGGCCAGTCGAACCTCACGACCGATCGCAATACCAAAGATCGCGCGCCCGGGCGCCCGGGCGCTGTTCGCATCGTCCACGTCCATCGCGCCCGCCAGATCGGCGGTTGCCGAAAGGGATACGTCGCCCAGCCGCCATGCCGCCGCCGCCGCCAATGCCTGCTCCGCGATGCCCGGGATGCGATTGCCCGCATACGAGGTGGCTCCCACGAGGTAGTTCACATAGCGAAAGTGCGAATACTCGTAGGCTGCGTGCCAGGTCAGTCGGCCCGTCTCTCCATCCAGGCCGGCTTCGCCGCCGCGGCGCAGCGTGCGCCCGGCATTCCTGAAGTAGCGTCGTCCGTTGCCGTTCGGAATGTCGAACGGCACGAGCTCGTCGCGCACGTGGGAGTCGAAGACGGCCAGGTCCCATCGCACGGGGAGGCCACCGAGAAAGCCCTTGCTTCCGAACTCGAGCGTGACCGTCTGCTGCGCCTGGAGATCGGGATTAATACCCGCCGACCCGTCAGGCTTGTTTCCGAGTTCGGTGGTGGTCGGCGTTTCGAAGCTGGACGACACGCTCGAATACAGTGAGGTCAGGGGCGTCACCCGCCAGACCAACCCGGCCGCCGGACTCAGGGCACGAAGGGTCCGCTCGCCCGAATCGTCGGGGTTGGTGGAGGTGATCAGCCGGTCGCGAACCCGAAATCTCACTTCGTCACCGCGAATCCCCGCGGACGCCAGCAGGCTTGGTGTGAGCCCGACTTCGCTTCGAAAATAGGGTCCGACGCTCGCGACCAATTCGCGCTGATCCTTGTTCGTGATCCCGCGGTCCCTGGCGCCGCCCGCGCACACGACGCCGATGCAGTTGGTGTATTCCTGCCGATCGTCGTTCTGCCACTGCGCGTCGGCTCCGGTGGATACTCGCACGTCATGCTCGCCGAATCGGCCCATCGACGTCGCACGAAGCGACGCCCCGCCGCTGGATCGCGCGACCGCGATGATGGACGCCGTGGTGGGGTTGTCGAGGGACCGCACGGAGCCATAGGCGGTGGCGGTCAGCGCGGTTCGCTCGCCGAGTGCATGGGCCAACACCAAAGAAAGATCGCCTTGCCGAACGATCTTGCTTGCGCCCTTCTTCACGGAAAACGGATCGGCTTGCGTGGGGTCCGCGTCGAACTGGGCACGCGTCAACGCGCCGGGTGATTCCGCGAGCGCCACGTCCGACACGCGCAACGCCAGCGTGAGCGGCGCGAGACCCATGGCGTCGGCGGGCACGAGCACCAGGCGCATTGCCCCACGTGTTGCACGTTGGTTGGAGTAGTCGCGATAGCCGCGCCCCGCGATGTGCGTGATGGATGACGTGAGGCCCGTGCCGCCGAACGTCCCGCTCGCGCCGCTGGCCATCACGGTGGGAGAAGAACTGCCGCCAACGATGCGCGCGTACGGAGTGAACAGTGTCGGCGGCGTGGTCGATCGAATGTCGATCACGCCGCCAGCGGCGTTACCGTACAGCGACGACGCGCTTCCACGCACGACTTCCACGCGATCGGCGCCTTCGAGGTCCAGCACGTCCACCGGAGTCTGACCGTCGGGGAGTGTCACGGGAACTCCGTCCTGCAGCACCCGCACACCGCGCACGCCGAACGCCGAGCGAGCGCCGAATCCCCTGATGCTCAGGCGGGGGTCCTGAGCCGGGTTCTGTCTGTTCGCCAGTGTAACACCCGGCACGCCAAAGAGCAGTTCGTCCACCCCCACCCGCCGCAGGGCGGCGAGCGAGTCCGGGCGCGTGAGGGTGACGGCGTACGGCAGCTCGAGTGGTGCGCGTGGGCCTTCACGCGTAGCCGTCACGCGCACGGTGGGCAGCGAGGCGCGCGTGGTGTCCTGGGCGCTGGCACTGGCCGCGGCACCTGCCCATAACCACGGAGCGAGGGTGCACGATCGCACCCACCGGGATGAAACCGATCTGAAAGGCATTCAGGAATCCTATCGCCGGAGCACGCGTCCGGTCGAGCCAAGAGCGTACGAGAGAGCGATGTGAGTCACCGCCGCATCAACCACCACGTCCGCGCTGCACCACACGCGATCGCATGCCGAAAGCGGCCATACGCGCCGCTCGCCCGGTGCGCCGTCTGCAACGACAGCCCTCCCTCACCGCGAGCACCTTCTTCCGCGAGCTTCTCCGCCCATCGACCACCAGTGGCGTGGCGGGTCGCGACGCGGAGCCGCCAGGAGAGCAGACGGTGCAGGTCCAGGGCGCGATCGCCTTCGCTCCCGAGCGTCCCAACAGGAAGCGATCGACCGCTGAGATCGCTCGCTGTGCGCAGCCAGGCGCGCGCGAAGGAGGGGCGGGCGCACTCGGCGGAGCGCAGTCGAACGTTGATGCGGTCCCAGTCGATCGGCGCACCGGCCGCCAGCAGCGCGGCGACGTCGAGCCAACCACGGAGACACAGCGTTCGCCCGGACTCTTCGACGTTGGCCAGCACGTGTGTCACCGCATGCCACAGCAGTTCCGTATCGCCCGGAACAGGGCGGGAGGCACCTGCAAAGTCAGCCATGGCACCGTCGAGCATTGCCCGCCGCCACGCTTCGGACGGCGACACTCTCACTGATGTGGACGTGTGTAGTTCCACCGCGACGCCGAAAGCGCCGAACAGGCCCGGCAGATGATGAGCCTGCCCCGCTGGCCTCCGCGCGACGTACCCTCGGTCGGAGAGCACCGTCCACGCGCGCGCTGCGTGAGCCGTTTCGACCAGGAGGTCCACGTCGCTCGTCGCCCGTGCGTCCGCCAAGGGAACGCGAGCCGTGATGCGCCGGAGCACCGCGGCCTTGAGCGGAACAACGGCGATCCCGGCACCGTCGAGGATGGACAACGCGGCGAACGCCTCCTCGTCCACCCGGAGCGCGCGCGCCGCTGCGGCGCGCGCGGCCGCCGCGATCGTGTCCGCAGCGTTCCCGGGAACGGCAATACCGAGGGCCCGCAGCCGCCGATGGAGCCAGAGCGACGCGCCTTCCGATTCGGCGACGCGAGCGATGGCGGACGCATCCGATTGTGCCCAACGCGCCGTCATCGAAGCGGCATCCGGCTCCGGCCAGAACCGCAGCGTGTCGATGAGGAGTCGGGCGTCGCTCACAGCAGGAGGGATCACGGGCATCACACCGGCGCGGATGTCTGCGGAAAGCGTGCGATTTCCTTGAACTCCGCCACACGTTCGCCGCTGCGCGCCGGTTCGAGATAGGGTGCACCGTCGCGGACGAGCCACGCGTGCGCACGCAGGATGCCACCCGCGTCGCGGCGTACGCCGATGCACAGCGACACCTGTTGCCCGGCACTGCGCAACAGATAGTACAGGACCGTGGCGCGACGCAGGCAACTGTACGTCCATGGCCTGGGCAAGCGCGCGAGCCACGCGTCCACCCACCGGGCGGCATCACTGTCTTCGGGCCGGTTCCTGGCGTGCACGCGTGCGGCGAGCATCAGCATCCGTTCCACGACAGCGAACGAGACGATTTCCAGAAGCGGCGGCACGATGGCCACCGCCGTCAGCGCGCGCACGCGCCAGGCCAGCGGAAAGGCGCCGTTCAGCGTTCCTCCACATGCAGGAGCTTCGATTCGTTGCAAAGGGCAAGGAATCGACGAACGCTCTGCTCGGCGGCGTCAGCGGAGACGTCGTAGTGATCGGTCACGGCGACGACCAGTTCCGCAATGCTGCTCGGCTGCTTCAACGCGTCGAGAATCGTCACGCCGGTCTCGTTCACCGAGAAATACTGGCGCGACCCCAGGTGCAGCACCACGCCCTCGCCGTCCACCGCCGTGACGCGGAGGTCTGGGTGCCGCGAATAGAGCATGGTCATTCGATGAGCTCCAGCAAAAGTTCAGGTCGCGAGAACAAGTCACGCCCCAGTTCGAACCGAAAGCACTGTGCCTGCTCCACGAGTTGCGCCATGAGGCCCAGATGTTCGTCGGCCACGTCCGCCTCCAGCGCGACCCAGGGCGAACACTGCATCACGCGCGACAAGGCGTCCGAAGCGCGGATCGAGGTCGCGGATGATCGCCCGTTTGCGCTCACGCTGGTAAAGCCTACGACGGCGGGCGTCACGCGAGGAACCCACGTCGCGCCGAGCTCCTCCGCGAACCATCCTGTCTTGCCCCGAGCGGCCAGCGGCGTGCCGCCGTCGTGGTCGAAAGGGGTGTGCGCATCATCGCGCAACGCCAGCCGCTCGCGCCAGGCGACCACGTCGGTGGTGGACGGGCGCGACCCGGTAACGAGGAACGCACAGTCATCCGTGCCCATGCCCCACCCATGTCGCGCGAGCAGGGCAGTCGTCGTGGACTTGCCCGATCCGCTCGTCCCGACCAGCAGCCACCCCCGGTCCAATGGGTCACGCAGTGTGGCACCGTGCACGTGATGCAGGCCAACGCGCCGCACCAGCAGAATGCAGACGTTCAGGACAAAGGAGCGCAGAAACTCGTTGGGTCGGGCAAGCGCGGCCTCCGTAACCGTGACCCGAGCCTTTGTGCTCCCTGGCTCGATCACGGCGTGACCGAGACCCGGTCCCCAGTCGAGGACGGCGTTCTCCGTTACGCCGCGCGTCCGGATGGCCACGCGTCCGGCTTGAAAGACGGCGCGGGAATCCTCGACGGGCTCGGGCAACGGAGCGACGTCGATGACGAGCGCAACGGACCGCGGAATGGCCAAACGCGACTCGGCCAACCATGCACCCACGAGCGACTGCACGGTGGGGTTGGACGCGCGCAGAGTGACCTCATGCACCATGCTCGGCAAAGTGATTGGGTGAAAAGGGAATCGCCAGCCCGTTGAGGCTGGCGATTCTCCGACGCGCCGACGACCAACCGCCGGCCCGACCCCGATACCCGACCTAGATAATGGTCGAGAGCGTAATCTCCGTGAGCGATGCCTCGATTTTCAACGTGGGCTCTACAAACGGCTTCTTCGTCATTTACGTCACTCCCTATTCCGAGACATGAGCGCCTGTTACAACGTGGAGAGGGCAAGGAGCGGGCCTAACGACGCTTTCTGTAACTCATTTGTTGCCAACACTTACGAGCCACACGTCGCGGTGGTTGTGTTGCGACTGAGCTACACTTCGTGGCCGAGAGTCGGCAGTCCCGCCCCCACCGTGACGAGCGGCAGCACCCGGCTGCAACTTCGCGCGGTCGATTGAGCTCCGAAGCGCACCTTCGGCCGTATGGCCTCATGGGCAACGTTACCGAGCCCGATACTGAGAACGGTATCGCCGAAACGCTCGTATGCACGAGCGAACGGTGAGCCTCTTCCGTACGCACGAAGCCGAACCAGCCGTCATGTCCAAAACAAGGGTCACCCCTCTGTTCACGCCGGCTGTTTCCGGCGCCGCACGCATAAGCTTGTCCGAGGTCCTGTCCGCGTTGTCGTATGCGTTGGATCTCACCGAAGGCGCAACGGCCGGACACACCATGCGCACCTGCCTCATCGGGATGCGCATTGCCGAGCAAGCGGGGATCAACGCGGTGGACCGCTCGGCGCTGTACTACGCGATACTGCTGAAGGATGCCGGGTGTTCGAGCAACGCCGGTCGCATGGCGTCCCTGTTCGGTGCCGACGACCACTGGGTCAAGCCCCGCATGAAGACGGTGGATTGGCATCAGCGGATCCGCCTCGCCATCACGACCGCGTTCACGGTGGCTCCGGGACGCTCCCTTCGCGACCGCGCCGATCGATTCTTCACGATCGCGCGCACCGAGAACATGACGCGCGACTTGTTTCTCATTCGATGCGATCGCGGTGCCTCGATTGCGCGCCAGCTCGGATTTCCGGGCGACACCGCGGAGGCCATCCGTTCGCTGGATGAGCACTGGTGCGGGCTCGGCTACGCCCGCGGACTGAGCGGCTCCGACATTCCGCTCCTTGCACGCATCGCGAATCTCGCGCAGACGATCGAGGTCTTTCACGATCGCGGTGGGCCGAGCGCGGCGCTCAAGGTCGCTCGGCGGCGCAGTGGCACCTGGTTCGATCCGGCGCTCGTGCGCATCGTGCAGAGCTGGAAGCGCGACCGGAAGTGGTGGACGTCGCTCGGCGGTGACGTCACCGCCGCAGTGGTCGCGGCGGAGCCCTCGGATCGCGTCATCAACGTGGACGACGACGGACTCGACGCAGTGTGCAGGGCGTTTGCCGATATCATCGACGCGAAGAGCCCATTCACGTATCGCCATTCCACGCGCGTCGCGGACGTGGCTCGCGCTGTCGCGGTGCAGTGCCGCGTGACCGCCGCCGAAGAGCGACGGATCTATCGCGCCGGGCTGCTGCACGATATCGGCAAGCTCGGCGTGTCGAATACGATTCTGGACAAGAACGGGCCGATGACTGCCGAGGAGCGGACGGTGATGGAACGCCATCCGCGCCATACGCTGGAAATCCTCGAACGCGTCACGGCCTTTCGCCCCTTTGCGTGGACCGCGTCCCTCCATCACGAAAAACTCGACGGCAGCGGCTATCCCTTCGGGCTGTCGGGCACGGCCATCGATCTGGCATCGAGAATCCTCGTTGTCTCCGACATCTACGATGCGCTGACGTCCGATCGCCCGTACCGTGCAGGGATGCCGGAACAGAAGGCGATGGCGATTCTCGAATCGGAACGGGGCGTCAAGCTGTGCCCTGTCGCGCTGGATGCACTCGATGCCGTTCGTCTCAATGCGTCGCCGCAACGGCTGGCCGTGTAAACCTTCGGGCCCCTCGCGGTGTCACACGCAGTGAACACCATGAGGAGTCCGACATGCTGGGGCCAACGACATTCCGTCAGATCGCGCTGGGCGTTTCACTACCGACCTTCACCGTGTCGCCCGCCGTCGCGAAAGCCACGATCTACATGCCATCGCACGTTGCCGCCCGCGTGCTGGGCGGCCGTTCGGCGGAGCGTCGTAGCACCTCCGCCGCCGCCGTCTGGGCCAACCAGTCGATGGAGACACCGCATGCAGCATAGAGGCGCCGTGCAACTGGCGTCCGTGCCGGCGCCCCATCAACTTGGCGGGAATGTCCTCCGTCGCCGTACTCGCCATCTTCGTCAGCGGATTGTTCGCGGGCGCCATCCTTGCGCTCGGCATCGCGCACACACTCCGACGCGATCGCGGGGTTGACCGGGAAGCAGCGGTCGATCGCCTGTCCGAGTTGCTGGCGCCGCTGCGCGCGGAATTGGAGCGCTATGATCAGCGTTTGAGCAGCTTCGATCGCGAGCGCGCGATGCAGTTCGGGGCCATTTCAGAACAGCTCCACGTTGCCGCGGCGGCCAGTGAAGGACTCCGCGACCAGACGCAGCAACTCTCCACCGCCCTGCGAAATCCCAACGTGCGTGGCCGATGGGGCGAGATGCAACTGCGTCGGGTCGTGGAGCTGGCCGGCATGGCTGAGCACTGCGATTTCGAAACGCAGGTCACGCTGTCCGCCCAGGGATCGGACGGAGACTCGCGACCTTCTCGTCCCGACCTCATCGTGCGTCTACCCGGTGGACGGTCGGTGATCGTGGACGCCAAGGCGCCGTTGGACGCGTACCTCAAGGCGGCTTCGGCAACGGACGAGCGAGACAAAGCGCGATACCAGCGCGCGCACGCAGCGCAGGTCCGCGCGCACGTGGAGGCGCTCGGTCGCAAGGCCTACTGGGAGCAACTCGGTCAGGGCACCACGCCGGAGTTCGTCGTCCTCTTCCTGCCGGGAGAAGCATTCTTTTCCGCTGCCCTCGAGCACGACCCCGCGTTGCTGGACGACAGCGCCGCGCGCGCGGTGATCCTTGCGACGCCCACCACGCTGATCGCGCTGCTGCGCGCCGTTGCAGTCGGCTGGCGTGAGGCGCGCATCGCAGACGGTGCACGGGAGATCAGCGTGTTGGGCGCAACCCTGTATGACCGGCTCACCACGCTCGGCGGACACTTTGGTGACCTCGGCATGGCGCTCGATCGCGCGGTGACGAGCTACAACCGTGCCGTGGGCTCGCTGGAATCGCGCGTCTTCGTCGTGGCGCGGCGATTTCGCGACCTCGGAGCGGCGGCAGAGCGCAGCGAACTCGAGCCCATGCCCCCCGTACTGGCGCGAACTCGTGGCGTCCAGGCACCGGAACTGATGTCGTCGTCACCGATGGCGTCTCCCCACGATATCGCCGATCCGGAGATGCACTAGTGGCGGACCACACCGAGCACCGGTGGGCGGTGGATGGAATCGAAGAGGGGATCGCGCGGATCGAGGAGGATGGCGAACGAATCCTCACCGTGCCCGTTACACTTCTTCCCGTTGGCACGACCGAGGGACAGCTGCTGCGAGCTCTGCGTGCCCCGGGTGGCCGCATTCTGCAGGTCGAGCTCGATCTGGCAGCCACGCAGACGGCACGGCGGGCGTCCACTGCCGAGATCGATGCCGCCATGGTCGAGTCGAAGAAGCGCGATCCGGGAGGGGACGTAGCGCTGTAGATGTGGGCATCGCGCCGGTACGGATACGAGTGTAAACTTCTGCTCCCGTCGTCTCTCGGTACCCGCGCAGGCGGGCCCTCCCCGGTCGCAAACATACCGTTATATGCAGATTCGTCTCCTCCCCCTTGCACTAGCCGCGGCGATGGCCGGCTGCGCGTCGAACATGCCCGAGCCCGTCCCTGCGGCGGTTCCCTCGCCCACGGCTCAGGGTGGTGGCAACGGTCGCGCCGGAGGTCCACCACAGGCCTCTGCCGCGCAGGATTCGACCGGTCGAGGCGCCGGCGCCGCGCCGACTCCCGCCGCGCCGCGCCCATACAATCGCGTGATCACGTCCGAGGCCAAGACGCGTCGCGGTATGTTCAACACGCATCGTGTCGGGGACAATCTTTTCTTCGAGATTCCAGCGAAGGAACTCAACACCGACATGCTCGTCGTCGGCCGCTACACGCGAGCGGCAGCCGCGGACCCCAACCTTCCAGGTGGCGGCTTCGGTGATTACGGAGGCGACCAGTTCGCCGAGCATGCGCTGAGGTGGGAACGGAACGGCAACCGCGTCATTCTTCGCGGACCGTCCTACGCCATCACCGCGGACACGTCCCTGCCGGTCTATCGCGCGGTGCAGGCGTCGAACTACGCGCCGATCATCGCGATCTTCAACGTGGACACCTACGGCCCCGACAGCGCCGCCGTTATCAACGTGACGCGCTTGTTCACGACGACGATTCCGGAGCTGACGGCGATTCGTGGCCAGATCGATCAAACGCGATCGTATGTCGAACGCGCCCTGTCGTTCCCGGACAATGTCGAGGTGGAAGCCACGCAGACCGGGACGACGACGCCGGCTGGACCTCCCGCCGCCGCGCCTCCCGGCGTCGCGCGTCCGGCCACATCCGTCCTGGCGCACTGGAGCATCGTGCGCTTGCCAGCACAGCCCATGATGCCGCGTCGTTTTGACGAGCGAGTCGGCTTCTTCACCAATCGCTATGTGGATTTCGGCGCCGACAGCCGCGCCGCGCGACGCCAGTACATCACGAAGTATCGGCTCGAGTGCGCCGGACAGCCGGATGCGAATGGTCTCTGCACGCCAAAGAAGCCGATCGTGTACTACGTCGATCCCAATACTCCCGAGCAGTGGAAGCCGTGGGTGCGCAGAGCCATCGACGACTGGAAGCCGGCGTTCGAAGCGGCGGGATTCAAGGATGGCATCGTGGCGATGGACGCGCCGGCAAACGATCCTGACTGGTCGCCGGAAGACATTCGGCACACAGTCATCCGCTGGTTGCCGAGCACGACGGAGAACGCGGTGGGCCCGCATGTGAGCGATCCGCGCACGGGCGAGATCCTGAACGGGTCCGTGCGGATCTTCCAGAACGTCATCAATCTCAACCGCGACTGGTACTTCTCGCAGGCGGCCGCTCTCGATCCGCGCGCTCGCAGCTTTCCCTTCCCCGATTCGCTCACCGGCCGACTGCTGGAGTTCGTTGTCGCGCACGAGATCGGCCATACGATCGGTCTGCAGCACGACCAGATCGGCAGCTCGACGTATCCCGCCGACTCCGTTCGAAGCCCGAGCTGGACCCACAAAATGGGGCACTCGCCGAGCATCATGGACTACTCGCGCTACAACTACGTGACGCAGCCCGAGGACCATGTCGCGCTCGATGACATCATTCCCCGCGTCGGGCCATACGACAAGTACGCGATCATGTGGGGCTACAAGCCGATTCCCGGCGCCAACACACCGGATGCCGAACGAGAGACGCTCGAGCGCTGGTCGCGTATTCAGGACACCGTGCCCTGGTTCCGCTTCTCGGCCAACAACGCCTTCGGCGGTTTCGGGACGCAGAGCGAAGCGGTCGGCGATGCGGATCCGGTCAAGTCCACGGCGCTCGGCTTCAAGAATCTGCAGCGCGTGATCGGCTATGTGTCTGGAGCGGCCGTCAGGCCCACCGAGGACAACAGCGACTTGCTGGAAGTATATGATCGTACGGTCGGCCAGTGGGCCACGGAAGCGGGCCACGTCACGACCGTCATCGGTGGCGGCACGGTGCAGTACAAATCGGGCAGCCAATCCGGCCCGGTGTACGTCGGGCTGTCGAAGCCCCGCCAAGCGGAGGCCGTGCGGTTCCTGAACGACAACGTGTTCAAAACGCCTACCTGGCTCATTCGTCCGGAGATCGCCGGACGCGTGGAAGCCTCGGGCATGCTCACCCGCATCAACGGCGCGCAAAGCCGCGTGCTCAACGGCGCCTTGGAAGACGGGCGCATGAATCGCCTGCTGGAAGGCGAAGCCATGGCGAGCAACAAGGCGAGCGTCTATACGCTGTCCGCTCTGCTCGACGACACTCGGAAAGGCATCTGGTCGGAGATCTACGCTGGCCAGTCCATCGACGCGTTCCGTCGCGACCTGCAGAACGACTACCTGGGTGTCATGGAGCGAAAGCTCCATCCGGTGCCGATCAATCCGGTGCTGGCGCAACAAGCGGCGCAGTTTGGCTTCCGCTTCGTGACACTGAGCGACGACGCGAAGTCCGAGGTGCGCGGCACGCTGGTGGCGTTACGCAGCGATCTGCGGGCGGACTCCGGCAAGGGTGATCGCGCCACGCAGCTGCACGTGGCGGGGGCGATCAAGCGGATCGACGATATCCTGGATCCGAAGAAGTAGAGAAGTAGCCTGACATCAGGCGCAACGGGCGGAAGCGATCGATTTTGCTTCCGCCCGTTGCGCGTACCGGCTCACATGCCGAAACACTCGGCCTGGGCCGAACGCCTGTCGCCTGGGCCCGACATGTTCCGCTCGCCGCGCTCGACTGACACGGTGTATGCGGAACCAGCGGTGCCCGCGGAGCGAAGCGTTATCGTGCCGTTCTGATCGGTGCGATACCACGGAATGCCATGACGCTCGTACGTCGCTTTCGCCTGGTCGTGCATATGACCGTATTCGTTCGCGGCACCGAGGGACGCGACGAGCAGCGACGGCTGGAGAACATCGAGGTACGCGTCGGTCACGCCGTTGCAGCTGCCGTGATGATCGGCCTTGAGCACACTCACGCGCATACCGGGCTTACGCTGATATTCTGCGGCGGACATGAACCAGTCGATTGCCTGATGTTCGGCGTCGCCGGCCAGCCACATCGTGAAGGACGCCGAGTCCGGGCCCACGAGCTTGATGGCCGGCGAACGGTTGTTGGCACCGCGCGCGTCCGGATCAGGGCGCATGAGGTGCAGCTTCGCTCCACCCTTGAGCGACACCGTGCAGATCGGAGTGCCGTTCGCACATGGGTCGTACGTACTCCGATACACCAGGGAACCGGTGCGTATGCGCGACGCGATGGAATCACGGAGCGTCGTGAGGGTGATGTTGGGGGACGGTTCCTGATTCTCCCAGAAATAGCGCACCGTGATGTGACGCTTGGTGGCGAATAGCTCGCGCAGTCCCTGGTAGTGGTCGGCGTGCGAGTGCGTGAGGATCACGGCGTCGATCGTGCCGCCCTCGAGTCCGAGGGCCTCCAGGTGGCGGCCGAGCGATTCGGGACGCGGGCCGCCGTCGATGAGGACGGTGGATCCACCGTTCTGAACGAGGATCGCGTCGCCCTGGCCGACATCGAGCAGCCGCACCGTGAGCGCGTGCAAGTCCGGACCGCGCGCCTGCAGGCGGTCCGCTGACGACGCTGGGACGGCCTGGTCCGTATCGGCACACGCCGAAACGGTGAAGAGCGCCGCGAAGGCGAGGAAACGGCAGGGATGAGCCATCGCGGAGGGTGCCGCGCGCGTGAGGTCGCGGCAAGCGCCGCGCGCCGCATCGTGTGGCGAAATGCGGCAACTCCGACCCGCGTGCCCTTCACAGGCATCGGCTATGGACATTCGTCGGATTAATCGGGATGATTGGATATCTCTCACCGCCATCTGCCATGCAATCGCGCCGGAATTTCGTGAACGCTCTTCTTGGCGCCGGGATCGCGGCGCCTGTCATGCGTGGCGACGCGTTTCGTCGGCTGCTCCGCGCCGAGGCAGTCGGCGGGAAGTTGGCGCCGTCGGCCGTTTCGGACGACGAGAGCTACTGGAGCCAGATCCAGCGCGCGTTCGACCTCGATCGCACGATGATCAATCTGAACAACGGTGGGTGCAGTCCTGCGCCGACCCACGTGCTGGAGCAGATGATTCGCGACTTGCGGTTCTCCAACGAATTGCCGGTGGACCACATGTGGCGCGTCCTGGAGCCGAGGATCGAGTCGGTTCGCCACGACCTCGCCAGGGAGTTCGGGTGCGACGTGGAGGAGATGGCGATCACGCGCAACGCCAGCGAAGCGAATGAAACAATGATTTTCGGCATCGACCTCAAGGCCGGCGATGAGGTGGTGATGACGACGCAGAACTACCCGCGCATGCAGAACGCATGGAACCAGCGGCAGCGTCGTGAAGGCATCGTGCTCAAGCGCGTGAAGCTGGAAACCCCGATCGCCAGCACCGCCTCATACGTCGATCAGATCGCCGCGGCGATCACCCCGCGCACGAAGGTGATCGAGGTGATGCACATCAGCTTCCAGACCGGCTACATCGCTCCTGTGCGCGAGATCGTCGAGCTCGCCAAACCGAAAGGCATCCAAGTATTCGTGGATGGCGCGCACGCATTTGCGCACTTCCCGTTCACACGGGACGAATTGGGAGCGGACTACTACGGCACCAGCCTGCACAAGTGGCTGCACGCGCCGATCGGCACGGGGTTCCTCTACGTGCGCAAGGAAAAGATCAAGTCTCTCTGGCCGCTGATGGCCGGTGGGATCGAACAGGAAGGCGATATCCACAAGTACGAGGAGATCGGCACCCATCCCGCGGCGAACCACAACGCCATTTCCGTCGCGATGGCCTTCCATCGCGGCATCGGGATCGAACGCAAGATCGCGCGGTTGCGCTACCTGCGGGATCGCTGGGCCAAGCAGGTCCTGGCGGCCAGCGATCGGGCGCACATGATCACGGAAATCGGACCGACGAAGTCGGGCGCGATCGGCGTGTTCGGCATCGATGGCATGGACATGGGCAAGCTCGGCGGCTGGTTACTCGCGCAACACCGCATCGTGACGACACCGATGGTGACCGACGAATTCAAGGGCATGCGGATCACCCCCAACGTCTACACCACGATCGACGAGGTTGACCTGTTCGCCGACCGCGTGATCAAGGCGATCAAGCAGGGGGTTGCGTAAGGTTCGAGGTCGTCCGCGGGCGAACGACAAAACGGGACGCTACTTCTTCACGAGGCCCATCGCCGCCTCGACCACATGTTTTGTCGTGATCCCGTACTCCTCGTAGATCTTCTCGAAGGGTGCACTGGCACCGAACTTGTCGATGCCGATGGTCACGCCGTTCGTGCCGACCCAGCGGTACCAGCTCATCGCACTCGCCGCCTCGATGGACACGCGCGGGATGTCCGCCGGCAGTACGGAGGCGCGATACTCTGGCGACTGCTGGGCGAACAGCTCCATGCTGGCCATGCTCACGACGCGGGCCTTCACCCCGGCGGCCGCCAGTTCTTCGCGCGCCGCGACGATCAGAGAGACCTCGGAGCCACTGGAGAGGAGCACGACGTCAGGCGGTCCGCCATCGGCGTCCGCCAGCACGTAACCGCCCATCGCGACCCCCGATGCCGGCGCGAACTTCGCGCGATCGATGAACGGGAGCTTTTGGCGCGTCAGGACCAGCGCGACGGGACCATGCTCGTGTTGCACGGCCACCTTCCAGGCTTCCGCCGTCTCGTTCGCGTCGGCGGGGCGGATCAGCGTGAGTCCCGGCACCACGCGCAACGCGGAGAGTTGCTCCACCGGCTGATGCGTCGGTCCGTCCTCACCGAGCCCAATGGAGTCATGCGTGTAAATGAGGATGACGCGCTGCTTCATCAGTGACGCCAGGCGAATCGGGGGTCGCATGTAATCGGAGAAGATCAGGAACGTTCCGCCGAACGGAATGATGCCCCGGTGCAGCGCCATGCCGTTCATGATCGAGCCCATGGCATGCTCGCGAATGCCGAAATGCATATAGCGCATGTCGTAGGCGCCGGGGGCGAAGTTCTTCCAGGTCTTGACCGCGGTGCCGTTTGACGGCGTCAGGTCAGCGGAGCCGCCCATCAGCTCCGGCATCACGCCAACCAGCGCATTCAGAACGGTGTTCGAAGCGGCGCGACTGGCAACGAAACCATTCTCTGCCGCGAACACCGGCACGGCCGCCTCCCAGTTCGCCGGCAGCGTGCCCGCGATGCGGCGGTTGAATTCCCCAGCGTCGTCCGCGAACACGGCCGCGTATGCGTCGCGGCGGCCGTTCCATTCGGCGTGCGCGGAGGCGCCGCGGACCAGGGCCTTGCGCCATTCAGCCAGCGCCTGGTCCGGGACGTAGAACGACTCATCCGGCCTTTCCCATCCGAGTGCCTTCTTCGTTGCGACGATCTCGTCAGCGCCAAGGGGCTCACCGTGGGCACTGCTCGTGTCCTGCTTGTTCGGGCTCCCGTAACCAATGTGCGTGCGCGTTACGACCAGTGTCGGCCGCTGTGTCTCGGCCTTGGCCGCCGCAACCACGGCGTCGATGGCGTCGAGGTCGTTCACGTCGGCAACGTGCAGCACCTGCCACCCGTACGCCTCGAAACGCTTCGCCGTATCGTCGGTGAACGTGAGATCGGTGCTTCCGTCGATCGTGATGTGATTGTCGTCGTAGAAGCCGATCAACTTGCCGAGCTTGAAGTGGCCCGCGAACGACGCCGCTTCATGGGACACACCTTCCATGAGGTCGCCGTCGCTGCAGATGAAGTACGTGAAATGATCGACGAGCGCATGCCCGTCGCGATTGAACGTGGCGGCCATGTGCGCTTCGGCCACCGCAAAGCCGACGGAATTGCCTACCCCCTGCCCCAGCGGTCCCGTCGTGGTATCAACGCCTTCAGTATGCCCGAACTCAGGATGGCCCGGCGTCTTGCTGCCCCACTGCCGGAACTCCTTGAGGTCTTCGAGCGTGAGTCCGTAGCCAGTGAGATAGAGGCAGCTGTAAAGCAGCATCGACGCATGGCCACACGACAGCACGAAGCGATCGCGGTCGGGCCAATGCGGATCGGCAGGGTCGTGCTTCATGTGACGCGTGAACAACGCGTACCCCAGCGGCGCGAGCGCCATCGGCGTGCCGGGGTGCCCGGAGTTCGCCTTCTGAACACCGTCCATCGAGAGAGTGCGGACGGTGTTGATGCAGAGCAGGTCGAGGGAGGAAGTTGGCATCGTAATAATATGCCATTCGGCCCGCCTCGGCGGCTATGCCGCCCCCGGGGTCCGGCTGAAGAGCGTGCCGCCAGGCACAGCGGCCGAAAAGCAGTAGTTTCCCTCCATGCCAACCCGATTCCGCACTACCCTCCGACAGGTGCTCGTCATCCAGGCCATCGCGCTCGCGCTGCTCTGGCTGCTCCAGTCCCGCTACACACCCTGAGCCGGGATGCACTGGATCAACTGGGTTATCGTCGCGACCTACCTCACGATCGTCGTCGTTGACGGACTCCGACGCACCCGCGGCACGAAGGACATCGAAGGCTATTTCCTGGCCAACCGCAGCTTGCCATGGTGGGCGGTGGGCCTCTCGGTCATGGCCACGCAGCTTTCCGCCGTGACGCTCATCGGTACCACTGGCCAAGGCGCGACCGACGGGCTGCGGTTCGTCCAGTTCTACTTCGGGCTACCGATCGCGATGGTAATCCTCGGCGTCACCCTCGTGCCATTCCTGCACGGCGCCAAAGTGTACACCGCCTACGAGTATCTCGAGCGCAGATTCGACGCGAGGACACGATCGCTCACCAGCTTCCTGTTTCTGTTGTCGCGCGGAATGTCGTGCGGCACGATCATCGCCGCACCGGCCGTGGTCTTCTCAGCGATCTTCGGCTGGGACATCCGCTGGTCCGTCGCCCTGATTGGCGCTCCGACGGTGGTCTACACGATGATCGGCGGCGTGCAAGCCGTCGCGTGGGCCGACGTGAAGCAGATGGTGCTCGTGGTCGCCGCGCTGAGCGCCATCGTCGTGGTGCTCGTGATCAACATGCCGCTGCCCATGGACGACGCGCTTCGGATCGCGGGCGCCACGGGTCGTCTTCAAGTCTTCGATTTCTCCTTCGACCTCACGAAGACCTACACGTTCTGGTCCGGCATACTCGGCGGCACGTTTCTGATGCTCTCGTACTTCGGCACCGACCAGAGCCAGGTGCAGCGCTATCTCGCTGCCAGGTCCGTGGACGAAGCCCGCAGCTCACTGTTGATGAGCGCGTACTGGAAGATCCCCTTGCAGGCACTCGTGCTACTGGTGGGCGTGCTGGTGTTCCTCTACTACCTGTTCCAGCCGGCCCCGCTGCTCTACAATCCCGCGCACGACAGAGCCGTACGTAGCGCCGAGCCCGCGGCCTATCGCGTGCTCGAAACGCGGTACGAAGCGGCCATCGGCCAACGCCAGGTGGCAGCGCGCGCCACCGCCGATGCCCGCCGAGCGGGCGACGCGACTGCAACGGCGAGCCAGCTCGCCATGTTCCGTGCGCGCGATGCCGATGTCGGCATCGTCCGCAAGGAAGCCTTGGCGGAGGCCGCGCGCGTCACGGGCCAGTCTTCCCGCGACGTGAACTACATCATTCCCCGCTTCGTCCTCGACCATCTGCCACTCGGCCTTGCCGGCCTGTTTCTCGCCGCTGTGCTCGGTGCGGCGCTGTCGAGCGTGGCGGCCGAACTCAATTCGCTCTCGACGGTGAGTGTCATCGATTTCTACCGACGATGGGTGAAGCCGGAGGGAACCGATGCGCATTTTCTCACCGTGTCCAGGCTGTCCACCGGTGTCTGGGGGATATTCGCGTGCTTCGTCGCGGCGAAAGCGGCAACGCTGGGCTCGCTCATCGAAGTGGTGAATCGCTTCGGCTCATTCTTTTATGGCTCGATACTCGGGGTCTTTCTCCTCGCGATGATCGCGCGAACGCGTCCGTTCGGCGCGTTCGTCGGCTTGCTGGCGGGGATGGCGGCGGTCGGCACCGTTTCGTTCGCTGCGCCGTCCGTTGCCTTTCTGTGGTACAACGTGGTCGGCGCGGTAACGGTCGTGGTCGTAGGCTTGCTGTTCAGTCTTGGCGGGGCACCGGTCGCCGCCACGAGTGAACGCCCGCCGCAATGAATGCGCTCCGCTTTGGATCCGTCGCACACCACCCAGTCGTCGCGCCGCTGTCCTGAAGCAGCAAAAGGGCCGCCCCCTAGCGGTGAGCGGCCCTTGCATCCTGTTCCCGAAGCGGCTACCGAACCAGCGCTTCAGCCTCGGCGGCCTTGCACTTCTCGGCATGGTTGGGATACGCCTGTCCACAGTGCACGCACTGTTCACCAAATCCTGTGCGCTTCCAGACCAAGTGGTAGACGGCGCGCTGCAGCTTGGCGACGCGATCTTCGAGCTCCTGCGTGGACGGACTGGGTGCCATGAAGTGCCTCCGAAATTCTGTGGGCGCGTGATGTCTTGCACACCAAGATCGCATTCCGGAGGCCTGTCCGCCACTCGTACGCGCAGGTTATCCAAGCTCGTAGAGGACGAGCTTCGCGTTCGTCAGGCCGCCCTTCGAGATGGAGTAGTACATCCATCGCCCATCGCGCCGAGTCGCCACGAGATCGGCGTCGCGCAGCGTACGCAGATGATGCGACACCAGTGATTGCCCGAGTCCGGCGGCGGCCATGAGCTGAGCCACACTTCGTTCGCCGTCGGCGAGCAGTTCGAGCAGTTGCAGTCGAGTCTCGTCGCCGAGAGCGCGGAAGCGGAGCGCGGCGACGGCGCGCGAATGAGCGGACGAGGGCATTGCGAAATGTATCAACCCGAGTTGATGCGAGAAAGCGATGTCCCGTGAGAGACGCCTCGCCGTCAGTTTGGCCATGTGTGCAAACCTGGACGCGTTCGGCGTCTCCACTCGAGAAGGCCGACTGGTCATTCCGGCGCGCGTCGTGCCATCTTCACGCGTCATGGTCAGCCCGGATCGACTCCAAGCGCTCTTTCAATCGTATCACCAGCCGCTGGTTCGCTTTCTCACGCGCCAGCTTGGGGACAGTGATTGGGCGGAGGAAATCGCGCAGGAGACGTTTGTGCGAGCGTTGAAGCAGGACGACATCATCAGCGAGAGGGCGTGGATATTTGCCGTGGCGATGAACATCATGCGCGACGACACGCGGCGCGAAGCACGTCGTCGCCGCCGCCTCGAGCTGATGAGGGAGGAGGCCCGATCCGAGTCGGTGGTCGAGCCCGGTCCGACGACGATGGAGCGCGATGACGACCGTGATGCCGCGCGGCGGGCCGTGGATGCTCTCCCCCAGCGGGATCGGGACGCACTCATGATGCGCGAAGAAGGACTGAGTTACGAGGAAATCGCGACCGCCCTGGATCTCGCCGTGGGTTCGGTGGGAACGACGTTGTCGCGCGCCCGCCGCCGGCTGATAGAGGCGTACGAAGCGCAGCAAGTGAGGGAGTCATGAAGGCCGAATGGGAAGGGCAGCACCCGACCGAAGGAACGATTCACACGTGGATCGACGGTGAGCTGGACTCCACGGATGCGGAACGGCTCGACGCGCACCTGGCGGAGTGCGCCGCATGTCAGTCACGTGTCGCGGAAGCGCGCGGCCTGGTGGCGGCAGCCTCGCGGGTGATCGGCTCGCTGGACCAGCACCAAGCAGCGATCGCCAGAACGGCGCACGCACTTGTACAACCGGCGGTGACGCCGGTTGCAACGGGCAACGGAACGGCTTGGCGGTTCCTGCGTGTCACACCCACCCGCGCCGCGATTGCGGCGGTGCTCATCGTGGCGGCGGGCATCACCCTCACGCGCGAGTACGTGGCCGTGGAGCAAACTCCGGCGTCGGCCAGTGTTGCACGTGGGGCGATGTCGCGCCCGACCGCATCTACCGCGGCTCCCGCGCGCGCGCCTTCGACCACCGCCCAGCGGCCGCCGGAGCCGAAGCTGGCGACTGTACCTTCTGCGACCAACACTCCCGTGACCGTCGTCGAAGCGGGGCACGACTCGGTGCTCAGGTCGGCCATCGCACGGCGACTCGAAACCGACCAGCCCGCGCGAACGATCGAGCCGGCGCAGGGCACCGGAGTCCCGTCGGCGCCGGTCAGCGTGGGCAATGTCGCCCGCATGGACACGACGTCGGCCAGGCAAATGTTCGCGGCCCGGTCGGCCGTGCGTTCGGCCACGGCGGCAATGGGCGCGTCGGTCACTGACAGAGCGAGCGCAAAGACGGCGGCGCAGGGGCCCGCGGACGTCGGTTGCTATCGAGTCGATCCATCGGAGCCGGTACCGCGCCGGTGGGACGGTATACCGCTTCCCGCCGAGGTAGCGCTGGTCGGGACGCCGGGCGCTTCAGACGCGAGCGGCACGCCGCGATATGGCATCACGCCCCTTGCGGGCGGCAATCTGATTGGCGTGTGGAGTCGTCCCGCAGGCGATACGCTGTTCATCGTGCTGAATGGCTCCACGGTAACGACGAGCGGTGAGCTCGTGGCCTCCGGCTCCGCACTTACGGGGGTGTTGCGTTCCGCGGCGCGCGCGGACGCCGCGGAGGCGCACCCGCCAGCGGCGGTCCGCGTGGCGGTGCACCGCATCTCCTGCCGCCCCTAGCGACTCAGCGCACCGATTGCAGGGCGCGGCGCAAACACGCCGTGGAGTGAGCGATGCCTTCACGACCGACTCGCAGTAGCTTACCAGACTGTGACGACTCATCGTGTCTGGCCAGGCCGGCCCTATCCGCTCGGCGCATCGTGGGACGGACTCGGGGTGAATTTCGCGCTGTTCTCCGAGCGCGCCGATGCCGTGGATCTGTGTCTCTTCGAAGCTGCAACCGACGCCCTGGAAGAGGCGACGATTCGCATGACCGAACGCACGGACCAGGTATGGCACTGTTATCTGCCCGGCGCCCGACCCGGCCTCTGCTACGGCTATCGTGTGCACGGACCGTACGCGCCGGCACTGGGTCAGCGCTTCAATTCGTCCAGGCTGCTGATCGATCCGTACACGCGGGCCCTCAGCGGACCGATCGAGTGGGGTGAGGATCTCTACGCGTTCGATGCCGCGGATCCCCGTGCCGATCTCGTGCCTGATCTGGACAATTCGGCTGGTGGCATGCCGAAGTCATTGGTCATCGATCCAGCGTTCGACTGGGGAGACGATGCGCCACTCCACGTGCCCTTGAACCGGACGATCG
>JANYIN010000016.1 GCA_025362035.1 Gemmatimonadaceae bacterium
GCGCAAGCCGATGTCGCCCCATCGGCGCTCGATATCTTCGGCGCTCAGGCCCGCGAGCGCGCCCACGGTGCGCAGACCGAGGGCGTGCAGAGCGTTCCGGAGCTCTTCATCCATGGGCACGAGCGCGAGCGGCGCGGGTGCGAGATACGCGGCATCGTGGCCTGGAGGGACCACGTGCACGAGCGCCCGATCGCCAGCCCCCTGCTCGAAGCTCGCGCCCGCCCAGGTGGCGGCCCGCGCGGCGACGCACGACCCCGCAATGGCCACACGTGGACGCGGATGCCAGCGGCGCGCGACGCGCAACAGCGCGTGGGCAAGATCGCGCTCGCCTCCGATCGCGTCGAAACCGCTTGCGCCCACCCACCACAATCCCGGCGCGCCGTGCACGGGCGTCACCTGGGGGCTGGCACTCACCAACTGTCCCGACGCTTCGACGATGGCGGTATTGATGGCGACATCGTCCCACGGCAGTTCGTGCAGATCCGCGCAGCGCGCGCGCGCTTCCGCGGGACGCATGCCGGCGCGCACCCCCGCGCGTCCCGCCGCCGCCGATACCACCTGCATTCGCTTTCCCGTTGCATCCACGAGCGCGATGAGACGATCATCCCAATGCACGGACGCGTTCGACGGCGGTTCGGAGCTGGGCCGATGGTTCGATGACGATGGGTGCGTTGCGCTCGGGGCGGTGAACGGGAGGGGAAGCTGCGCGTCGGCCGCCTTTCCCGTGGCGAGTGCCCCCGACTGGGCCGCGCGCCACACCGCGCCGATCGGGAACCTCGGGATGCGCACACAGGCGACGCGCCACAGCGATTGCACAACTGACCTCCACCGTCCTCAGCGTTCCTCCCTTTTCGACGCGCACGCCAATCGTGCGAATCGTGTTCTCCGTCTCGGGCTCCGTGGCCGTTCGGGATCGTCGGTGTGGCGGCGTGACCTTCACTGACGCCGCCGACCGTTCGACGACGAGCCGTACGGCACCGCCGAGTTGTGTAGCCGCGCCCCCGCGATCGCCGAGGACGACGAAGGCGGCGTTGGACTCGCGCGCGAGGCGTGTGAGACGCACGGCCGTGGCACGCGTGAGCAGGGGCGCGCCGTCGAGGATCACGAGGGTGAACGCGGCGCTGCGCAGCAGGATGTCGGCACACCACGCGGCGCGGGTGGCGTCGTGCGGACGGATCATCCACACGCCTTCGACGTCGCCGAGGTGTACCCAGTCGCGCGCGTCGAGCGTACGTTGTGCGTCGATGTAAGCGACCCAGCCGTGCGATGCGACCGTCTCTTCCACCAACGCACGAACGAGGGTGGTCTTGCCGCTGCCGGTGCCGCCGACGATCTCCGTGAGTCTGCCCCGTGGCAGTCCGCCGCCGAGCAGCACGGCATCGAGCGTGGCGATCCCGGTGGGGAGCGCGGGCGCTGCCGGCGGCGGTGGCGGAAGGAGCCGAACGAGCTCGGCGAGCGACAGAGACACGGGGCAGGTCTTGTGAGAAGAACGGCTATTCGGCTATTCGGTGCGCATCGGCGCTTTGCGCCTTGCTTTTCGGCTTTCAGCGCGCTCGACGCTTCGCGTCTCGCTTTCGGCTTTCAGCTCCCGATATCTACCGAACGAAAACCGAAAGCACAATCGCTGTCCCGATGGCAGGGTACTGCCACACAGAGCTCATGTGCCTCTAATCCAATGAACGTGTGAAACGCTCGAAAAACCAGCAACGCTTTGCAGCACAACTACTTCCGGCTGGGCTCCTGGGGGGGTGCGCGTTTGCGCTCGTGTTCGCCATCACGGCGGCTCCAGGCCCCGGACTCGACCCCGACGCACTCCAATACATGGGGGCTGCCGAGTCGGTGGCCGCGCACGCGACGTACCGGGTGCCGAAAGCCACGTGGAGCAACCCGGACAGCATGGAAGCGCTGGCGCATTTTCCCCCAGGCTATCCGACCGCCCTGGCCCTCCCGGTCCGGCTTGGCATGGCGCCTCCTCAGGCGGCTCGAGTCGTACAGGCGACGGCGGCGTTCGCCACCATCGTCACGCTCGTACTGCTTGTTGGCGCGGCGGCATCGACCCTGACGGCCGTGTTCCTTGCCATCGCGTTGTTCTCGATGACGTCCATGCACGAAGTGCACGTGTCCGTCCTGAGCGAGCCGCTGTATCTCGCGTGCGTGGCCCTCACGCTTGCGGCGATGGTGCGCGCGCCCGACAAGCCGCTGCGATCGGGCATTCCCGCGGCGCTGGGGGCGATGACGCGCTACGCGGGCGCGTCGCTGGTGGGCGCGGCGGTACTGTGGCAACTCCGGCAGCGCGGTAGCGCGCTGACTCGTGTTCGCCGTGCGGCCCTCTCGGTCGTACCGGCGTTGCTGCTCCAGGGGACCTGGGTCATTCGGACGCGATTGGTCGCGGGCCCGGGAGAGATCCGGAAGTTCGCGTTCTATGGAGACATGAAACCGACGATCGAGGAGGGCTTCGCCACGCTCACCGCATGGATCATCCCCGATCTCAATGCGTACGACGATCCCATCCCACATCGCGGACTACTGGCGCTCGCCGCCGCCGTGGTGCTCATGACGCTCGTGGGGATCGGCACATGGCGCATCGCGCGAGCGGCGCGGGCAGCCGAGCCTCGCGTGGGGTCGTTCGTGGGGCGGTCCGCGCTCGAGCGTGACGACCTGCGCGCGTTGATGGCGTGGCGCCTGGTCACCGCGTGCCTGCTGCTGCTCGTCTGCTACCTCGGCATCGTCCTCGTCTCGCGCATGTTTGCGGATCCGGCCATACCACTGGACCAGCGCATCCTCTCGCCGGCCCTGCTGCTGCTGATGACGATACTCGCCGTGGGGCTTGCACGCTGGTGGAACGGCACGCGCCTTCATGTCGCGCGCGCGGGCGCGGCGCTGGGACTGCTCGCGTGGTGGTTGGGCTCCGCGGCGGCGACGATTTCACAGGCACGGTATGCGCTTCAGTACGGCTCTGATTTCGCCGGGCAGCAGTGGCGGGAGAGCCAACTGCTGCGGTGGGCACGCGAAGCGGGACGACACGCACCGCTTTACACGAACTGGCCGTCGGTGGTGTACTTCCATCTGCACCGCGCGTCACGCGAGCTGCCGCTGAAGATCGACAGTGACTCCATCACGCTCGCGGCATTCGCCGATACGGTGCGGGCGCGCAAGGGACTCGTGTTGCTGTTCTACGTGGAAACGGGAGAGTTCGTGCCGAGCGGGGAACTGGAGAAGCTGGCGGGGTTGCGAGAGGTGGCCCGGGTGAGCGACGGCGTGGTATTGGGGCCGGAACCACGGAACTGAGGGCTCGAACGAGAGCGACCGCCGTCAGCCTCCATAGAAAAAGCCGGCACGCGGATGCGTGCCGGCTTTCACCGAGTAAAACGGTTCGCTGCCTACTGAATGGCGATCGTCTTCAAGACCTGCCCGCTGAACACCATCGGGTAGAGCAGGCGTGACACCGGGCCGTCGCCCTCCACCTGGAGGTACACCGTGCCCGCCGCCGCCGGCGCGGTGAAGCTGGCGGTGAACGTCGAAATGAGTGTGCTGGGATCGCGCACGACGGTCGCCGCGACCGCGGTGCCCGAGAGATCGGCGCCGTTCGTGGCCGACCAATAGAGCTTGCCCGTGGGGAGCGCGTCCGGGAAGAACGAGAACGGCTGCTTCGACTCGTCGAAGGTCCAGCTGACGGTGACGGTCGCACCCTTGGCGGCTGCCGCCGGCGCGGCAATCGTCGCAGTGTACGGCCCCATCGGGATGGACACCACTCGGCTGGGTGGTCCGAGCGTGACCGGGACGTTGCTGGTGGTGCTGCCGATGAGCAGGGCGAATCCCGCCAGCGCCGCTGGCGCGCGGGCCGGAGCCGCCGTGGTGCTGGTGCGAACGCGATACGTGCCGCTGGACGTGACGAAGTTGAATCGGGCCACGCCGTCCGCCGGAATGACGCCGGACTGGGTGGACGGGAACGCCGAATTCGGAAGGTCGATGGCGACGTTTACGGCATCACCGGCGATGCCTCCAGTGGTGGCGACATACAGTCCCGAATCGGGCGGCACGAAGTAGCGCGTGCTGGCACTCTTCCCACCGGAACTGACCGTGATGGTGTCGGTGCCCAGCTTGTAGCCGCCAGCGGTCAGCAGGCCGAAGGAATCGAATGTCGCGATGTCGAGATTGACACTCTTGTAAGTGAAGACTCGCCCGGTCAGGACATTTCCAGCGCTGTCCAGCGCGGTGGCAACCACCTGCATGGGGTAGCGCAGGTGCAGTATCGAATCGAACGGCGCAAAGACAATGCTGGCGACGGGCACGGGCACGACCGTGAGGGTGATGCTTGCGGTGGCGCCGAACACGGCAGCAGAGATCGTGGCCGTGCCTGCGGTCACGCCCGTTACGATGCCCGTCTGCGACACGGTGACGATGGCCGGCGCGGAGGAGCTCCACGAAATGGCGCGGATGGCAACGGGGGCATTCACCGAATCCTTCGCGGCCGCGACGAGCTGCGTTGTCGCCCCGATGTACACGGGACCCGGCACCGTGAGCACGAGCGACGTGATGGACGCGTCGGAGGTGGTGACGGCGATCGAGCCGAGGATGCCGTCGATAGTGGCTGTGATCGTGGCCGTGCCTGGAGCCACAGCGGCAAGGATGCCGGTTGTGCCCACGGTGACCGCGGCCGGGTTGCTGGATGTCCACGTGACGGTCTTGCCAGTGAGCGTCGTCCCGTCAGACCCCCGAACCAATGCCTTCACCGAGTCGGTGCGGCCGACCGTCATCTTCGTTGGGCCGGACACCACCACGCCCACGACGGTGGGTGGCGGTACGACCTTGGGGGTCGTATCGACGGGCGGCTTGACGACGACCTGTGTTGGCGTATCGCCACCGCAGGCAATGAAAGCGCCCGCGAGGGTCACGAGCGCGAATGACGCAAAGAGCGATCGACGAAGTTGGGTCATGATGAGGTAAGAGTTGTAGACGATGGAGCGCGAGATGTACGCGGCATCGCGTAGACAAACCTCCTTAGGGACGCGCGACAGGTCAAGTCACGAAGCGCCAAACTTCGAGTGTGTGCGTGGCGTCACAACGGCGCGCGGAGACGTTCGTGCGTCGCTTAGCGGTCGAGGTGGAGTCCGAGGCGAAGGCCGCGCTCGCCAGCTGGCGCGGGGTGCACGAAAAAATCAGCGTAGCGGCTATCGTGACTCACTCGAACCGTGTGCAGCAACGCCACGCCGCCGTAGATCAGCCCGATGTCCGTTCGGGAGAGCGATGAGGTGCGCGCCATGAAATCGACGTCGCTGACGGAGGCAGAGCGACCGATGGTCACATAGAACAGCGCGGTGGCGATGCCGCTGACAAGCACGCCGCGCTCGAACGGGCTGCCGCGCTCATGCGGGACGTCCAGAACGCCTTCGTCCAGAGCGGCCTGGACGTTCAGTCCCATGCTGGAGAAGAGGAATTGCTTGTGCGGATCCCGCTGAGCGTCGATGCCTGAATAGACGGTGGGACGCCCTTTGTCGAAGCCGAACGTGGGGTGTGCGCCCAGCGCCAACGCGGTGGCAACGTGGGCGACCTCGTGCGCCAAGAGGCTGCTTGCGAACCCGGCCGCGACATCGCGCCAATAGTGTGACGGACGCACACTCACGCTGTCGGTCTGTGAGGCCTGCTGGGTGTGGGCGGCGGGGGCGACGAGTAGCGAACCGGCCAGCATGGCGACGATCATGTGGGGAATGACAGGAATACTCGGCATTGTCATGACGCAGTACTGGGCAAAGGAACACTGCAGAATGAAGTACTGGACTGGAGCAGTATCTGGACTGGCATCCAACCTCCCAGAAAGCCTGGAGAGTATCTGTCCACTCGTTTTGGGAGCCGGGATGCCATTCCCGGTACTGCCGTTCTCCCGTACTCAGTACTGCAGTGCGAGACCCCCGCGCGAGGTATCAACCGCCGCCCCGATGTGATATCATCCGTCACCACTTATCCCCGAGCGCCATGCCGACCAGACTGTCCGACCTCGAAATTCAGCGCGCCTTGGGCGCCTTGCCGGGGTGGGCGCGTCGGGGCGACGTGCTCACGAAGACGTATACGTTCCCGACGTTCGCCCGGGGCATCGCATTCGTCCAGCGCGTCGCCGTTGCCGCGGACGCGGCGGATCATCACCCGGACATCGACATCCGATACACCAAGGTGACGTGCACGCTCTCGACGCATGATGCCGGCGGGATCACGGCCAGCGACCTCACGCTCGCGAGCACGATCGAAACGCTCGGCGACGGCTGAGCGCGCAATGAAGCGGGGATGCCGGCAAGACCAGGCATCCCCGTCGCGTTGAGGCGCTCACGTAGCAGCGCGCCGGCGTCAGTGCGCGATCAACGACGACGACCGCCGCCGAGCAGGCTCACGATGGCCAGGAACATGTTCAGCAGGTCGAGATAGATATTCACCGCGGCGGGCACGTAGTCATCCGGGCCGTATTGGCCAGACCGGAGGATGCGCCACGTGTCGAACACCAGCAGACCGCTGAACACCAGCACCGTGGCGCCGGCAATCCAGACCGAGGCGATTGCACTCTGGAAGAAGAAGTTCAGAAGCGACGTGGCGATGAGCACCCACAAACCGACGATGAAGAAGCTGCCCCAGGCGCTGAAGTCGCGCTTGCTGACGGCGGCGTAGAGTGAGAGCACGCCGAAGCTCGTGAGTGTCAGGATACCGGCCTGCCCAATGATGCCCGGCGTCCGTGACTCGGCGAGCGCGAGGAACGGCGCGATGAAGACGCCTTCGACGAACGTGAAGGCGAGCGTGAGCGCGATGTTCTGGGGGAACTGATTGCGCATCCGCATTGCCATCCAGAGCGGCGCGAACATCGCCAGCATCGTGATGAATGGATGCTGGGCGACGGCACCAAACACCGCCGGCTGAGACAGGCAGAAGGCGACACCGAAGGCGGTGACGATGACGCTGATGAAGACCAGACCGTAGGTGCGACGGACGAGCGTCGCGCGTTCCGCGCCGGTGCGAACGAGTGTCCCTGTATAAGAGACGCCCATGGATGTCAGACTCCGTTGAGGGTTGAGGCAATATACACCGAACCTGGCCGGGTGAGCCCTGACGCCCTCAACGCTTCCGGAGCTCTACGTTGCCGTTAACCGTGGACAACTTGATCCGTCGCCCCCCCTTTCCGAGCGTGGCGCGAAGACGGCGCGGGTCGATGCGGCCGGTGATCGTGACGGGCCAATCGGTCTGGAAGCGGCCGTTCACCGTGGACAAATCCACATTCGCGTCGATGTCGCCGGTGAATTCGGCCACCACGCTGCCGTTGACGCTGGAGAACTCCAGATCCTCATCGCTATCGAGGCGGCCCATGGTGGCGCGAACACTGCCGTTCACGGTGCTGGCCTGCACGGGGCCACCGGCGCTGATGGCCTCCACGCTGCCGTTGACGGTCGAGGCGCGTACCTCACCGGTCACTCCGTCCACGTTGACGCTCCCGTTAACGGACCAGACGCCGACTTTCACGCCCTTCGGGACGCGAACCTCGAACGCAACCGCCACGTCGTTCCGGTTGTCGCGATCCCAATGGCTGCGACGGTCGTCGTCGTGCGATGAGTAGCTGTTCTCGGTACACGTGGCGTTGTCCGTCCACAGGGCGCACACGAGGATGCTGCCGTCGCTGGACTTGCGACTTTCGATCCGGACGTCTTTCGGGTCGCCGCGCCGCCAGCTCTTCGTGGCGGAGACTTCGACCTTGTCGCCCGTGGCTGCCCGCACCCTGATTTCGCCGTTGAGGTTGCGCACGCGGATCCACTGTCCGGCTGGCACGCGTTCGCTGAGCGTGAAGGCGTCGTGCTGCGTCTGTCGTTCCTGCGCCGCGAGCACCGATGGCGCCATCAAGGCCGCGCCGAGCATGACTCTGTATACCTGCTTCATCGCAGTCTCCTGTCCGAGGTGCGCGCGCCTAGTGGCGCCGCTTGAGGGTGATGTCGCCACTGAACGTCTCGGCGTTGATCCGTGCGCCGCCCTTTCCAACCGTGAAGTTCAGCCGTTTCGCCTGGGCGGCGCCAATCCCGTGCTGGCCCGGCTTGAGGGTGATCGGAAAGTCGCTTTCGATGCCGCCGCTGAAGGTGGACACGGTGAGCTCCGCCCCGACGTCCCCGGGAAGGTTCAGCGTGATCTCGCCGGAATGCGTGTTGAACTCATAGTGGCCGGCATCGAGGATCTGTCCGGTGAAGCCGATCTCGCCGCTGGTAGTGTGGACGCGAATCTGCCTCGCGATGATGTCCCGCAGATCGAGGTCGCCGCTGACCGTCTCGATCTCGACGTCGCCGCGCGCGCCGCTCAGCGTGACGCCGCCGCTCACGGTATTGACCTTCGACTCCCCGGCCACGCTCGCGATGGTCACATCCCCCGAAAGCGATTCGACATCGAGCCGGCTGCCGGCGTCGCGAACATCGACGTCGCCGCTCTGGGCATGTGCTTCGAGCACGCCATGCACGCCGCGCACGCTGACCGAGCCGCTCCAGGTAGTGGCCACGACCTTCGTTCCCACCGGTACGGTGACCTCGAAGTGGCCGTCGCTGCATCCGCGGTCGGACGATGGCTCCAGCGTGGCACGGGAGCCGTTACTGGTGAATCGGATGGAACCGGTCTCGGTGCGCGCGTGAACCTTGATCTCACTCCGGGTGGACCCGGTGACGATCACGGCGCCTCCTGCGCAGGTGACGTTCACCGTGCCGCGCGCATCGAACGCGACGGTGGTGTCGAGCGACCCCGCGCGCTCGCGCTCCTCGCGCTGGCGCTGCCGCTCGCGGTCGCGCTCGGCACGCTCTTGCGCCTTCTCGCGGTCGCGGTCGGCGCGCTCCTGCGCTTGTTCGCGCTCGCGCTCGATGCGCTCCCGCTCGCGTTCAGAGGTCGAGCTTTGCGCCGACACCGCGCACGGGAGCGCGATGGCGAGCACGGTAACGACGAGAATGCAGTGACGACGGATGGGCATAGGTCCTCTAGATGCGCGGAGGCAGCTGCGCTGCTGTCCGCAACAGCTCGACTTTCTTTTCGAGCGCGTGGTTGAGTTGTGAGGCGAGAAAACCACTCGCCGGATCCTTGATGAGCGCGGCGCGACTCTGCGCGATGGCGGAGTCGATGACCGCGATGCTTTGCTCGAGCACGGCCACCGTTTTCGGGTCCAGCTCCGAGCGGCGTTCGCGCACGATCTTGCGGAGCTTGCCGATCTCACTCGCGAACACCGGCTCGGCCTCGCCCATGAGCGGTTCGGCGATGACCAGCCGCGCCGTCGAGACGGTCCGGCGCGTGGGCACGGCCGCCGGACGCTCCGTGACGGTGGATGTGATTTCGGCGGTCGGATCCGCGGCGCGCACGACGGGGACGACGCCAGAGCCCGCAGCCAGCGTGGTGGCCGGCGACAACGATGCGCGGGTGACGTAATGGGTGATGCCGGCCGTCGCGATCACCAGCGCGGCCGCGGCGGCAGCGGGTCGAAGCCACGTGCGTGGGCTCCGGACCTCAGCGACTCGTGGCGCGGCAAGCGGAAGGACGCGCGCGTCGATGCGGTCGGCGATGCCTTGCCAGAGATCATGCGACGGCGCGAGCGGGGGCAGTGCCGCGGCCGCGGCGCGGATGCGGCTCAGGTCATCGAGCAACTGGCGACAGTCCGCGCATGAACTCGCGTGCGACTCGACGGCGGAGCGGATCCCGTCGGAGGCGTCGCCCTCGAGGTAGTCCGCGACCGCCTCGGCGAAGTCGTCGCAATGCAGTGGCATGATGGGTATCGTCATCGGTGCAGTGTCTCCCTCAACAACATTCGCGCACGGTGCAGCTGCGCTTTGGTGGCTCCAGTCGTCACCCCGAGCATGTCGGCGATTTCCTCGTGCTTGTAGCCTTCGATGTCGTGCAGCGTAAAGACCCGTCGTGCCCCCTTGGGCAGCTTGGCGATTGCCATCTCGAGATCCATCCGGTCGCCCGGTGTGGACGGTCTGGCCGGCAACAGGTCGATGCCGTCGCCATCGTCGTCCTGTTCGTGGCGCAATCGCTGCCGACTCTCGGTCTTTCGATCGTTCAGCACCAGGTTCACGGTGAGCCGATGCAGCCACGTGCCGAACGCGCTCTCTCCCCGAAACAGGTGCAGCTTTTCCCAGGCCCGAACGAACACGTCCTGCGTGAGTTCCTCGGCGCGCGTCCGGTCAGCGACCATGCGCGCGCAGAGGGAGTAGACCCTGGCAAGATGGCACCGATAAAGCCGCTCAAATGCGCTCCGGTCGCCCGCCGCGGCGAGGGCCACGTCCGGGTCGGCGGAGTAGGTGGGTGCTGCCGTCGTGTGTTCCGGAAAGGCCACTGCCGTCATCAGTCGTCTGGGTCTCCCTGCTTGCACTGAATGGGATACCTGGACTGCTCAGAAGGTTTGAACTCTGGTGCCGTTGCTTCGGAAGTTTCCGACGACGGCCGGGAGGTCGATCACCCGATGGATCACGACGTCGGCGCCGCTGCGCTCCATTTCTTCACGCGTAAACGCGCCCCACGTCACGCCCACTGTATACACACCGGCGGCGTTACCCGACTCCACGTCGTGCGGGGAATCGCCGATGAACAGGGCGTCGGAAGGCGAAACACCCAGCAGCGTCAACGCGCGCTGCACCGGTTCCGGATGCGGCTTGAAATTCTCGCAGCTGTCGCAGCCGACGAGTGCCGAAAAGAGCGATTCCACGCCGACCAGCTCGAGCGCGCGGCGCGCGAGCCAGTCCGACTTGCTGGTCACCACGGCCATGGGATGGCCCCGCGTGGCGAAGTCCCTCAGCACGCCCGGTATGCCGTCGTACGCGCGCAGCATGCGGTCGTGGTGTTCGAGCTGGTATTCCCGGTAGCGAGCCAGCAGGCGAGCCGCCTCGGTGTCGTCGGGCGCGTACTCGAGAAGTACGGACTGCAAGGGACGGCCGATGCCGGCGCGCCATTCGTCGTCGCTCGGGGCGTGTCCGTCGAAACCGATAAAGGCGTGGCGCGCCGACTGCAGGATGAGCTCGATGGAGTCGACCAGGGTACCGTCGAGGTCGAAAAGCAGGGCCGGTGGCATGACGGAATATGGGCGACACGCGGCCATCACGCGTGGACGGCCCCGCCGGACTAGCGTTCGGCGCCCTTGCAGCGTACTAACTATCGGCTCGCAGAACTGCCTGCCGACCGGTGCCTCCGAGCACCCGCCACTCTTCTCGATATCGACACGATATGGGCTTTTACCGACCACTGCTTTGCGTCTGCGTTTCAGCGATTCTCGTGAATGCGACCGCGTGCGCCGGCGGAACTCCCGCCAGCGGAGCCGCGTCCACTGTATCGGCTGCCGACCCCAATGCCATGCCACCTGCCGCCGGTCCGGCCGTGACTGCCGACAACATGGTGAAGGCCGGCGAGTATCTCACAATCGTTGGAAGCTGTAACGACTGTCACACTCAGGGCTGGACGGAGCGCAAGGGCAACGTGCCCCCCGCGGATCGCTTTGCCGGGCTCGATGTGGGGTTCCGGGGCACGTGGGGCACGGTATACGGCAAGAATCTTCGCACGATTACCCAGCGCCAGAGTGAAGACCACTGGGTGCAAGTGCTCAAGACGGCGGACGACGGCGACGGCAAGCCGCCGATGCCCTGGTGGAATACCGCGTTGATGAACGAGCGCGACCTGCGGGCGATGTATCGCTATATCAAGTCACTGGGACCGAACCCCAACGGGGTGCCGCGAAACCTCAAGCCAGGGGTGGAGCCGAAGGGTCCGTGGGTCTGGGTGGAGCCCAAGACGGGGGCGCAGTAGGCTCTGCGCATTCGTCCTGTTCGCCTCGGTGTGTCGCTGTCCATTCTGGCGGGATCGTTGTACGTCGGCGCCATCCATATCGGGGCGGCCCCGGCGCTCGGTCCATTTCTGGAGCCCGCGCACGGTGTGTGGGCGCTATCTCGCTCGTCGACCATGCCGGCCGTCGCGAGAGCGAAGATACTGAATCTGGGCGACTCGGTGACCGTCGTGTACGACGACCGTGCCGTGCCGCACATATTCGCTACGACGGAAGCGGACGCGTATCGCGCGCTGGGCTACGTGGTCGCGCGCGATCGTCTCTTCCAGCTCTACCTGCAGACGATGGCGGGCAGCGGTCGTCTCACGGAGATCGCCGGCGCGCGCGCATTGGAGCTCGACCGGGAGACGCGCGGCCTCGGCTTGCCGCGCGCTGCCGCCCAGAAGGTGGCGGCAACGGACACCGCCGCGTTCGCGACGCTGGGGAAAGCGTACGCCGACGGCATCAACGCGTACATCCAGCAGATGCCGCCGGGCGAACTGCCACTGGAATTCCGTCTCACGGGCACGCGCCCGATGGAATGGCACCCGATCGATTCGTACCACTTGTTCAACCGAATGGGGTACACGCTCGCCTACATCGCCACGGAAATCGACCGCGCGGCGGCAGCGGTGAAGGTCGGGATGCCCGCGGCCGACGCGCTCTTTCCGGACGCGACACCCATTCAGGAACCCATCCAGCCGAACGGACAGCACGCTCCGCGATATGATTTTCGTCCCTTGCCGCCACCGGGGCGTCCGGACAGCAGTGCCGTACTGCTCGCCGCGGCGACCGATGCGTTTCTGCCGGCGCGACACGTGGCTCTGCGCGACGACGACGATCCGCCCAGTGCACTGGCCAGCAACAATTGGGCGGTATCGCCCAAGCGCTCGGCGAATGGACACGCGCTGCTGGCCGGCGATCCGCATCTGGATTTGACGCTTCCGTCCATCTGGTACGAAGCCCACCTGGTCGTGCCCGGCAAGCTCGACGTCTACGGCGTGACCATTCCCGGCGCGCCCTGCATCATCATCGGGTTCAATCGCGACGTGGCTTGGACGTTCACGAACACCGGCGCGGACGTTCTGGACTATTACATCGAGAACGTGGACGATACCGCGCATCCCGCCAAGTACATGGTGGACGGCCAGTGGCGGAAGCTGGAGCGCACCTTCGAGGCGTATCACGGCAAGGACGGGCGGACGCTGGCGGTGGACACGATGTACTTCACGCATCGCGGACCAATGCGCCGCATTCGCGGCCATTGGTTGTCGATGCGATGGACGGTGCTCGAAGCGAACACCGAATTGCGAGCACTCCAGGAGATCTCGCACGCCACGAGCGCCGCGGCGCTGCAGGACATGATGGCGCGATGGTGGAGAGCGCCCGCACAGAACATGCTGGCGGCCGACCGCGGCGGGCACATCGCCATCCGTTCCAACGGGCGCTATCCGCTGCGCCCCGGCGACGGCAAGGGAAGCATCATCCGCGACGGGACGGCGAGCGCGAATGACTGGCGCGGGGAATTGCCGATCGCGGCGTTCCCGCAGTCCTTCGATCCCACGCAAGGCTATCTCGCGTCAGCGAATCAGCAGCCGATCGATCCGCGGGTATCCGTGGGCTGGTGGGGAGGGAGCTACGACCCGTGGCGCGCGCTGCGCATCAACGAGTTGCTCCGCAAGGATTCCGCTGTGACGGTCGATGCGATGCGCGGATTCCAGACGGATCCGGGCAGTGCGCGGGCCGATCTCTTCGTGCCGTCGTTCCTGCTGGGCGCGCAGAATGTGCTGGCGCCGGGCCGCGAGTACGCCAACCGGGCGGAGTTGACCGAGGCGCGCAAGCTGCTCGGGGAGTGGGATCACCGGTACACGAAGGACAATCGTCGCGCCGTGTTGTTCGAGGAAGCGATGCGTGAATTGTCGTCCCGCACGTGGGATGAATTCATCGAGGATCCCGCGGCGGGCCCGCGCCGGGTGGCTACTCCACCCACGGCCGTGCTCGCCGAGCTGCTATCGGATTCCGCGAGCGCGTGGTGGGACAACCGGAGCACGCCTCAGGTGGAGCACCGCGACGATATTCTGGCGGCGAGCCTGGTGAGCGCGCTGCGGACGACGAAGAGCCGCTACGGCGATCCGGCGAGTGACGGCTGGAAGTGGGACCATGTCCGATTCGCGAACATCTTCCATCTGCTTCGGCTGCCCGGCTTGTCCGCGCTCAAGCTGCCCGTTCAGGGCGGCGTGGGAACGCTCAGTCCCTCCTCCGGTACGGGCGTGCACGGACCGAGCTGGCGAATGGTGGTGGACCTGGGACCGGAGCTGAAGGCGTGGTCCACCTATCCCGGTGGCCAGTCGGGAAACCCGGCCAGCATACGGTATGACGATCGGCTGCCAATCTGGTTGAAGGGTGAACTCGCGCCAGTGCGATTCCCCCGGACGTCCGCGGAACTCGACGCGCCGCACCGCAGCGCGTCGCTGAAACTCGTCCCTGAACCGTGAGCGCCGCATGATCATGGTCGTGATCGTCGCTCTTGCCACCGCGGCCGCGACGTGGCTGGTCGGCTGGTGGGCCGTAGCCGTCATCGCATTGATCGCGGGCTTTCTGTATGCGGAAGATCCCGCCACGCCCTGGCGCGCGGCGATCGGCGCTGCGCTCGGCTGGTTGTTGCTGCTCGTCATCGACATGGCAGCGGGTCCGTTCGGCAGGTTGGCGAGCGCGCTGGGAGGCGCGATGAGCGTCCCTTGGCCGGCGTTGCTGATCGTGACGGTGCTGCTCGCGGCGCTGATGGGATGGAGCGCGGCTGCCATCGCCGTGGAGGCGTGGAGAGGTCTCGGGCTCAAGAGCGCGCCGCAGTAGTCGGGAGCAGTTGCGCGCGGAATGCGTCCCGGCCAGCTTGCGCGTCCCGCATCCAACACGTTTTCGCGTTGATGGAGTTCATGGAGTCGTTCGAGCTGTCGCAGATCGCCACCGCCGTGGCGCAGGAGCTGTCGCTCCCGTCACGCCAGGTGGAAAGCACCCTCGCTCTGTTCGCGGAGGGAAACACTCTGCCGTTTGTCGCCCGCTATCGGAAGGAGGCCACGGGCGGGCTCGACGAAACGCAACTGCGCGCCATCCAGGAGCGCTCGGAGTATCTACGCGAGCTCGGCGAGCGCCGTGTAGCCATCGCCCGGTCGATTGAAGAACAGGGGAAGCTCACGCCGGCGCTCGCGGCGCGTCTCCGCGCGGTGGCGACCAAGCAGGGGCTCGAGGATCTCTACCTGCCGTACAAGCCCAAGCGGCGCACGCGCGCGATCATCGCACGCGAGCGAGGACTCGAGCCACTCGCCGATCTGATCTGGTCCGGGGCAGTGGATGACGCCGACGCCTACTCCCGAGCGGCCGAGTTCGTGAGCGCGGAGCAGGATGTGTCGTCGGTGGACGACGCGCTGGCCGGTGCGCGTGACATCCTCAGCGAGCGCGTGGCCGAGGATGCCGAATTGCGCGGCTGGGTCCGCGATCTCACGCGCCGCAAAGGCAGCGTCGCGTCGCGGGCCGTGGCCGGTAAGGAGAACGATATTTCCAAGTTCCAGGACTACTACGATTTCTCGGAACCGCTGGTCGGCATGCCGTCGCATCGCGTGCTGGCCATTCGCCGCGGTGAAGAGGAAGGTGTGCTCGCGTGGAGCGTCGCCGCCCCGGTGGAAGAAGTTCTCGGTGGGCTCATGACGCGGGTGTGGGCGAGCCGCCGCGCGATCGAACAGTTGCAACGGGTAGTGCAGGACGCCTACAAGCGGCTGCTTGCGTTCAGCATCGAAGTGGAATTACGACTGGAGCTGAAGACCCGCGCCGACGAAGAGGCGATCGCGATCTTCGGCCGGAATCTGGAGCAACTGCTGCTCGCGGCGCCCGCGGGGGAGCGCATCGTGATCGGTCTCGATCCCGGCTTCCGCACAGGCGTGAAGGTGGCGGCGGTTTCCCGGACGGGCGCCTTGTTGCACACTGACGCCTGGATGCTCCACCAACCCGATCGGTTCTCGGCCGCGCTGGTCCGGCTCGTCACCATCACGGGCGCCGAGCTGATCGCGATCGGCAACGGCACGGCGTCGCGTGAAACGGAAGCGACCGTTCGGCAGTCTCTGCGCGATTCCGGCATGACCGTGCAGCCGCAGGTGGTGGTCGTCAGCGAAGCTGGCGCGTCAGTCTACTCCGCCTCGGAACTGGCCGTCGCCGAACTTCCCGGTCTCGACGTTTCGCTGCGGGGCGCGGTGTCCATCGCGCGCCGCCTGCAGGATCCGCTCGCCGAACTTGTGAAGATCGATCCCAAGTCCATTGGCGTCGGCCAGTATCAACACGACGTCGATCAGCGTCGTCTCAGAAAGCGGCTGGAGGACATCGTCATCAGCGCAGTGAATCGCGTGGGTGTCGAGGTGAATACGGCGTCCGTTGCGCTACTGTCATACGTATCGGGCATCGGGCCGGGACTGGCCGAGAACATCGTGAAGGCACGCGACGAGCAGGGGGGCTTCGATTCGCGGAAGGCGCTGCTGAACGTTCCGCGTCTGGGCGCCAAGGCATTCGAGCAGGCGGCAGGGTTCCTTCGCGTGCGGGGCGGCAGGCATCCGCTCGACGCAAGCGCCGTGCACCCGGAGCGGTACGCGCTCGTGGAGCGGATGGCCGCGGACGCCGGCGCGTCGCTTGTGGACCTCATCGCCAACGAGGCTCGGCTGGCGGCCATCGAGCTTCCACTGTACGTGTCGGACGAGGTGGGTCTTCCCACACTGAAGGACATTCTCGTTGAATTGCGGAAGCCCGGTCGCGACCCGCGCGCGGCCTTCGAGGCGTTCGCGTTCCGCGACGACGTCACGGCGTCGAAGGATCTTCGCGAGGGGATGGAGCTCGACGGGCTTGTCACCAACATCGTGGCGTTCGGCGCGTTCGTGGACGTTGGCGTGCACCAGGATGGATTGGTGCACGTGTCCCAATTGTCGGACCGGTATGTGAGCGATCCAAACCATGTCGTTACGGTGGGACAGCGCGTGAAGGTACGAGTGCTCGCGGTGGATCTGGAGCGCAACCGAATCGCGTTGACGATGAAGTCGGCCACGGCGGACACGCGTCCGATCGGGGACGTGAAGCCGGCTAGTCGCGGTGGACGCAGCCAGCAGGGCTCGTCCCAAGGCAAGGCGCCGGCGCTCCCCAAGTCGAAGGAGACCTTCACCATTCCAAAGCCGGGGGCCATCGCGCCAAACGGAATGAAGTTTCGCTGACGGCGGACGTGCCCGTTTCAGCGGGCCGCTGGCGCGAGCCACTCGCAACGACGAATTTCCGACATGACCGACCGTCCCTACATTCTCGCCGAGTCCACGTGGAAGGTCGTGCGAGACATGCTGTACGACGTGGCGATTCTGCCGTGGGGCGCCACCGAAGCGCACAACTATCATTTGCCCTACGCCACCGATACGATCCAGTGCGATGCCCTGGCCGCGGAGTCGGCGAGGCTCGCGTGGGAGCGGGGTGCGAAGGTCATCGTGCTTCCGACGGTTCCGTTCGGCGTGAACACCGGCCAGCTGGACATCAAGCTCTGTCTCAACATGAATCCCGCCACGCAGGCGGCGCTGCTCGCGGATCTGGTGCACGCATTGGAAGGCCAGGGAATCCGCAAGCTCGTGATTTTCAATGGACACGGCGGGAACGACTTCCGTCAGATGATCCGCGAGCTGCAGCCGCGCACGACGGTATTCCTCACCACGTTGAACTGGTACAAGATCGGTGACGTCAAGAGTTTCTTTTCCGACCTCGGCGACCATGCCGGGGAGCTCGAGACGAGCGTGATGCTACACGTGGCGCGCGACCTCGTCCGCCCGCTCGCTGAGGCCGGACGTGGCGGCGAACGCCGATGGCGGATCGACGCCTTGCGCGAAGGCTGGGCATGGGCGCCGCGTCGGTGGACGGAGATCTCCAGCGACACGGGGGTTGGCAATCCGGAGCATGCCACCGCCGCGAAGGGCGCGCGGTATGCGTTGGAAGTGACATCGCGGGTGTCGGACTTCCTTGTGGAACTCGCCGCGGCGGACATGCGCGATCTCTACACCGACTCGGCGGACTGACCGATGCCCCGATCTAGTTCGATCATCAGGCCGGCAGTAGCGTTGCTGGCTGGCCTTGGCATCATGGTGTTGATCGTCTTTGTGGGAACGTTGGTTGCCGCAACACTCGTGGCGCAGCGCGGGGTGAATCCGACGCGAGTTCACCCTCCAGGTTACTTGGCGGCCATTCTCGTGCTGACGGCTGCCGGCGCGATGTTCGGAGGCTTCGCGACGTCGCGGATCACGACCGATCGATCCTTCTTCACGGTGTTTCTGCTCGGACTGCTTCTGTTCGTGTCCGCCGTGGTCCCCGTATTGCGCGGTGCACCGCTCACGCCAGGAGACCCGAACTGGTATCCACTTGTGGTCGCCGTATTGAGCCCGGTTGGAGTGCTGATTGGCGGCACGTTGGAGCGTTGGCGGACGCGCGAACTACCCACGGAGGCGTGAGCGAGTCGTGTCACCGATGCCCCGGAAATACCAGGAGGAATTGGTCGCGAGGCACGAAGAGGCGCATCGCTCGGCGACGCGCGAAACGGGGCGCGACCTCATCCGGACGTGCTTCCATGTGGTCTTCTGGGTGTTGTTCGGTTGGGTGTTCATCGGGTTCTCCGCCCGCACCACCGACGTTGGGCTGGGATGGGTGCTCTACTGGGCCGGATTCACGGTCTGGATTCCGGGCGTGCTGTTCTCGTTACTGGCGGCGTATCGCCGCGGGGAGAAGCGTGGTGATTGGTAGGGACACCGATCAGCGATCCCCGCTGGACGCGAGCGTGATCCCCATGCAGCATTGTGCGATGCGCCGATTTGCCGGTTCGCTGCTGCTCGTCGTGTTCGCCTCGTTGCGCGTTGCGGCCCAGGACAGTTCTGCAGCAGCCCCGCCGCGGGTGTCGCCGGCGTTCGGTGTGCATTACGGAAGCCCACTGCGATTCTCCGTGGCGGTCGGCGGCCTATTCGATGTCAGCGAACGACGCAACGACGGCGTGGTGGTCATGCTCGAACAGGGACAGCAAGGCAGCGAGGTTTCGGCCGGCTACTTCCGTCTGCTCGGCCACTTCGGCTCCGGTTACTCTTTGCGTGCGGCAGTGGTGCGAACCGGAGACGAGCCCTGGAATTCGAGCGCGCACACGACCTACGTTGGTGTAGAAGCACACTGGATGATCGTGTTCGGCGTTGGCGGACGGCTGGGTTTTCTGCGTCGCGCCAGCCGGTCCAGCTTCGACCCCCACGATAATCTGGCAACGGTCGGCATCTCGATCGGGAGCTGAGATTCACGTGAAGCCCTTGCGCACAGACCGCGTATGAAAAATGTCGATTGGCCGCTGGCCATCGAGCTAGCGCTCGTATTCGTGGCGATGACGTACGTGCGGTGGCGCTGGTTCCGGGCACGCGCGATGCGAGGTCGTACGGCCCCGCCCAAGATTCAGCCGTAGACGGCGCCCGCTACGCGGCTCCCGGATCGGTGGTTGGCGTGCAGCCTGTAGCCGCGCCGCGCCGTCGCAACCACCGGATGAACCACACCACGAGGATGACCGGCACCGCGATCTTGATCGCGAGCAGCCCGATCGAGAGAAGCGCCCCCAGGATGGCCAGCAGCACGGCGCCCATAGCGACTACGAGCAACAGCGGCAGACCCACCACCGCGAGCAGAAAAATGACCGGCGCGCCGATCACGCCGAGCACCGCGAGGAGCGGCAAGCCGATGAACTTGAGAATGCCGGCGACGGGAAGGAACAAGGTGAGCAGCAGCGCGAAGACGCCGCCGATGGTGCGACCGGCGACAACGCGAATGGCGATAGCCTTGAGCAGCGTCCACATGCGGGAGCTCCAGCGATCTGTGCAATGACGAGCCGGGCACGGTTGCCCGGATCCCTGCGAAGCCATACGGCGCCTGGCCGCGAGAGGTTTCCGTTCCGATGGGGCTCGTGAAGCGACCGCTCCAGCTCGACCTTCCATGGGCGGCGCTCTGTCTCTGCGTAGAGGTGTACATCATCTTTCACTGCCATCCGGCGGCGTGATTTGGCAAGCGGCGCGCCGCATCCCTCACCACCAGACTCGCCATGATGCTTTCCCGAGGACTTCCCACCGCGGCGGTTATGCTGCTCGCGTTGACGCGCGCCGCATCCGCGCAGTGGGAACCGCAAGCGAGCGGCACCACCAGCGAATTGCGCGGACTGAGCGTGGTGTCCACCGACATCGTGTGGGCGAGCGGACAGCGAGGCACGGTGCTCCATACACTGGATGGCGGGGCCACCTGGGTTCGCGACACGGTGCCGGGCGCTTCGTCGCTGGACCTCCGCGCCATTGCCGGCGTCTCCGCCACCGTGGCGCACGCGATCAGCATCGGCGATTCCTCGCGGATCTATCGCACCACGGACGGCGGCCGCACGTGGTCGCTGCGCTATGCGGCATCCAGAACAGGCACGTTCTTCGACGCGATCCGCTTCTGGGACGCACGTCACGGCATCGCCATCAGCGACCCCGTGAACGGCGCGTTCCTGATCGTCATCACGAAGGACGGCGGCGACAGTTGGGAGGAGGTGTCGGCGGCGGCGTTGCCGAGGGCCTTGCCGAATGAGGGCGCCTTTGCAGCGAGCGGAAGCTGTTTGGAGGTACACGGTGCGCGGGACGTCTGGTTCGTGACGGGAGGAGCCGTCAAGGCCCGGGTGTTCCGTTCTCGGGACCGTGGCAGGACATGGACCGTCAGCGACTCGCCCATTCGTGCAGGTGTCCCCTCGGCGGGCATCTTCTCGGTGGCATTCCATGACACAAAGCACGGAGTGATCAGCGGAGGCGACTATCAGAAGCCAGCGCTGGGCGGGCAGAACCTGGCCCAGACCGCGGACGGCGGGAGGAGTTGGACAGCGGTGGACAGCGCCTCCTCGCCAGCGGGCTTTCGTTCGGCGGTGGCGTACGCGCCGGACGCGACGGGACGTAAGCTCGTTGCCGTCGGCCTCAACGGTACGGATGTCTCGACGGACAGGGGACGGACGTGGAAAACCGTGGACACAACGGCGTACAACTCCGTTCAGTTTGGCTCCTCGATGGTTGGATATGCGGTGGGGCCGAACGGGCGGGTCGCCAAGTACGTGGGGTTCGCTCGACGCCGCTGACGGCCTGCCGGGCCCGCGAACGACGCAGCCGCGTCGGGAGGCCGCAAGGGCTACTGTTTCTTAACACTCCGGATACGCGGCTCGTCGGGACCCATCACGATGAGCCCAACGACCTTCGGGCGCCCGCGCGCGGAAGGAAGTGAACGCGCCGAAGCGTCAACGATACGCGCTGCGCCGAGCAACCACGGTCGCGGATCAGCTTTCAAGCCCTGCGCGTGCCGCGCCAGCGCGCGCTCCGCACCAAGCGACATCGGATGATGCAAGGCGGCGCGAATCCGGGCCGCGAGCGGCAGCAAGTCGGCTCGCTGATGCCGCGGAATCGACGCTGCAACGCGGTTGAGACGCGTGACGATGACTCGCTGGAGGCGACCGCCGGCCGCTGACCGCAGTCCGCAAGCCTCCGCGAGATCCTCGGCATCCAGATGCCGTAGGAGTGATGACAGCGACGCTTCGACTTCCTGCACGGTCGCGTCCCGCGCAGGTCCGTGCAGGATGGCCACGAATCGAATTGGCGTGCCGAGCGCATCCGGACGTGCGCCGGCAAGAGCGGAAACCACCCGCCCGTCATCCAGTGCGGCCATCCATCCCTGTGTGTCCGACGTGACCGCCGCGGTCGGCAAATCCTCGCGATCGGCGTCGATCACGGGCGTTGACGGCGTGCCATCGGCGCGTGATGGGCAAACTCCGCAACCGGGAGCGCATGCGTCGAAAATGTGTAGCCGCAGATGTTTCCGCTC